>JAJUIU010000088.1 GCA_029267445.1 Rhodospirillaceae bacterium | reverse complement strand
CACCGTAACCCCTCTCCCTCCCGCTGCGCGGGCCCCTCCCTCCCCCTCGGGGGGAGGGAAGAAACAAACGGCCCGCTCGGAAGCCACCCCCCTCACCACGGCCTCGGCGGCTCGATATGGGCCATGTAGGGGATGCCGAGTTTCTCGAACCCCTCCTGCGTGCCGTAGACCACGTCCACCGCGTCGCTGCGGATGGCGAAATAGACCAGCGGCGACGGCGGCCCACGCCAGCCCTCCGGCGGGGCCTTGGCGATGGCGCCGACCAGCTTTTCGGCGGCAACCGGGGGCAGCTCGGCGAACGCCTTGCCCGTGCTGCTGCGGGAATAACCGTCCAAGGCCGCCAGCGACGCCTTGTAGAAGCCGGCATGCTCCGTCGGTGGCACGTCCAGGTACCGCAGCATCAGGAGGCTCATCTCCGGTTCGCCGGAGATCTGGCTGTCGATGAAGTGGGCGATGCCGGCCTGGCGCGCACCCGGCAGAAGCACCTCGCCGAACGCCTCCAGCGTGGCCGCTTCCGCTGCCGTGAGGGTCTTCAGCGCGGCCCCCGCCGCCCGCGCCTCCGCCGGGGTGAGCCAGGCGGCCACCCCGCCCACCTGGAACAGGAAGGCGCCCAGCGCCCCGCCACGCAGCACCGACCGGCGGTCCACACCCCGCGCCATCCCAGCCCCCCTTCAGGCCTCAGGAACTCAGGGCCTGAGCGTCGGCCCCGGACGCGCGGCCGGTCAAATCACTACGCGTCGCGGGGACATAACCGGCGGATTAGGGCCCACCATTTCCGCCGGTTATGCCCGGGGCACCCCTTTGCACTGGACGCCTCCCCCCGCGCGCGCGGACGATCCGGCCTTCATCGACAGGGAGGTCGGGCGATGGCGAAGCCCCGTTCGCGGCAGAAGGACTGGGCCTGGCAGGCCTATCGCGGGATCGAGAACTGCATCTTTCCCAGCTTCACGCCCGACTTCCAATCCCTGGACGAGGAGGGCATCCGCCACGACGTCCGCCAGTCCATCGCCCACGGCTTCGCCTCCACCGTCTGCGCGGTGGAGACCGGCCTCTCCTTCGAGGAGGCCAAGCGCATGGTCGCCATCGTCGCGGACGAGGCGAAGGGCAGGATTCTGGTCAGCGTCAACCTGATCTTCGACAGCATCGACCAGAACGTGGAGATGGTGCGCCACTGCGCCAGTGTGGGCTGCCAGTCGGCCCTGCTGGGTTACCCGTTCCATTTCTATCCGCAGGACGCCGACGCCATCTATCAGGCGAGCAAGCGGGTGGCGGAGGCTGCGGACGTGGCGATCCTCCTCTATCCCAGCCACAAGTTCAATTTCGGCCGGCTGGACCCGATGGGCTTCCCGCTGTCCGTCATCGACCGCTGCCTGGAGATCGACAATGTGGTTGCGGTGAAGATGGGCCTGCTGGAGCCAGGCTTCATCCACGAGGTCTACCGCCGCTACAACGACTGGGTGGTGATCGAATTCCCGTGGGAACGCTGGTGGCCGCTGCTGCGCCAGAACTACAAGATGCAGTTCGCCGGGGCCGGCGCCTACGAGCTTTTCCAGAGCCCGGAGAAGCCGCTGCTGGTGCAGTATTTCAACCATCTGCTGGCGGACGAGATGGACGCCGCGATGGACATCTACTGGCGCCTCACCCCCGCCCGCATGACCTTCGAGCAGCAGTTCATGCCGACCCAGGCGCTGGGCAGCTATCACTGGCCGCAGCAGAAATACTATCAGTTCCTCACCGGCGGAAACGGCGGCTACACCCGCCAGCCGGTGATGAAGCTGCTCCAGCATGAATTGGACGACGCCAAGCGCGCCGTGCGGGCGCTCGGCATCGAGCCCACGGACGATGACGCCCTGTTCTACGAGGGCCGCGCCAACCGCGCGCGGCGGGTGGGCCGGGGATGAGCCGCTGGCGACACCGTTCGTCCGGCTGGCCGGATGAGAACCGCCAAAGCTTCCCTCTCCCAGGGGGAGAGGGAGGGGCCCAAGCCGCGAGGCTTGGGAGGGTGAGGGGGTACGGTGCCGCCAAATGGCCTGCCGACTCCCGATACCGTAACCCCTCTCCCTCCCGCTGCGCGGGTCCCTCCCTCCCCCTCAGGGGGAGGGAATCAGAGAGCCAGGTCGGCGGACAGTCGGGCTTGGGAGCCAAACGGAGGAACGCGGCATGATCGGCTTCACCCTCACCGACGAGCAGCGGATGCTCCAGAAGACGGCGCGGGATTTCGCCCGGGCCGAGATCGCCCCGCTGGCCAAGCGCATCCGCCGCATGGCCCATGGGGAGCCGACCTGGCCGCTGCTGGAGCCCATGTTCAACAAGGGGGCCGCCCTGGGCTTCACCCGGCTGCTGATCCCGGAGGAGCATGGCGGCCTGGGGCAGAGCTGCCTGGACGCCTGCCTGCTGCTGGAGGAGCTGGGTGCGGCCGATGTCGGCATCGCGGCCGACCTGTTCGCGCTGACCTCCACCGTGCCGCTGATGCTGGTGCGCGGCGGCACGCCGGCCCAGAAGGACCGGCTGCTCGCGAACTTCGTCTCGGACGAGGGCTTCGTCGTCGCCGGCGCCCAGAGCGAGGCGAATGTCGGCGGGTCCGAGCTGATGAGCATGGAGCCGGACCCGGCGCTGGGCCCCAAGACCCATGCCCGCAAGGTCGACGGCGGCTACGTGCTGAACGGCACCAAATCCGCCTTCATCACCAACGCCGGCGTGGCCCGCGGTTACTTCGTCATCGCCCGCAGCGACCTCACCCTGCCGGTATCGCAGAGCCTGACCATCTTCTGGGTCCCGGCCGACAGCCAGGGCTTAACCGTCGGCCCGGATACCGAGCTGATCGGCTGGAAGGCGTCGCACCACGCCCAGCTTTTCCTGGACGACGTGTTCGTGCCGGAGGGGCACCGCATCGGGGCGGAGGGGCAGGCCGGCATGCTGTTCGCCCAGTTGCCGGAGATGCCGGTCTGCCTCGCCGCCTGCTTCGTCGGGCTGGCGCGGGCGGCCCACGACTACGCGCTCGATTACGCCAAGACCCGGATCAGCAACGGCAAGCCGATCATCCAGCATCAGGCCGTGGCCCTGAAGCTGGCCGACATGGCGGTGGACGTGCAGGCGGCCCGCCTGCTGGTGTGGGACGCGGCCGCCGCCTGCGCCGACGACTGGATGCAGGCCGCCACCCTGAAGGGCCCGGCGGCCAAGACCTTCGCCGTCGACGCCGCCATCCGCAACGCGGAGCGCGCGGTGCAGATCCTGGGCGGCTACGGTGTCACCACGGAATACGACGCGGGCGCCATGCTGAACGACGCCTGGATCGGCTACGCCTGCGACTTCACCCGCGACGTCCTGCGCCTGGGAATGGTGCCCTTCCTGCGCGGGACGGAGTAGGGGATCAGCGGGCGGGGGTGACGTCCGTCAGTGCGAAGTCCGTCCCCTTGAACAGCAGCGGCAGCCCCCGCGACATGGCCAGCGCATAGGCGGCGCAGTCGCCTAGGTTCAGCTTGGCCGGGTGGCGGCCCTTGCCGAAGCGAACGAAGGCATCGCGGGCCAGAACCGCTTGCGCTTGATCGAAGCCGACGATTTGGATACCGGCGGACCCGATCAGGTCATCAAGACCTTTGGCGCTGGCCGCCGTGTTCTTGATGCTGATCAGGACCTGCGACGTTTCGAGGTGGCTCACCGCCGAGAGCAAACACCTGTTCGCGGCGAGAATCTGCTGGAACTCATCGGCCTCCGGTTCGGCCTTGAGAATCGCGACAAGGGCCGAACTGTCCACGACGATCATGCGGGCAGGCCGTTCTCGTCATAGAGATCGTCCTCGCTGAAGTCCGGGTTCTCGGCGGGGATGGCCTGGATGGCTGCGACGGCCCGCTGGATGGCCGCCAACCGCTGTGCGACTTCATCGGGCCCGTAGTCGCCTGTCTGCACGACACCCCGGCGCAGGAACTCCACACCCGACCGCTCCAGCGCCGCCCTCACCTGCTGCACGGTCGGCGGGGCCACCTGGCGGATGCTGTCGGGGGATTCCACCCGCCGCAGCGTGGCGATTGACACGTTGGCGCGGCGCGCGACCTCGGCCTGGTCGAGGCGCAGGAGGACGCGGGCGGCCTTGATCTGTTCGGCGGTGACCATGCGCAGAATATCGCATCGTGCGCGTTTCTGCGCAAGCCGGCGCCCGGCTACGCGGCCGGCACCGCCGCCCCTTCCGCCCGTCCCACCTGCCGCCAAACCGCCACGCCCACCGCCGTGCCGCTCAGCAACAGCATGATGGCCCCGGTGTATTCCAGCATATAGGAGAACTGCGCCGCGAAGGTCAGGCCAGCGGCGTGCAGCACGTAGGGGATGGCGGCCCAGGTCGGCAGCCGGGGCGACTTCCAGATCATGATCCCGTGCAGGATGGCGCCGACCATCAGCAACACGGCCGACGCCAGCAGGAACGGGAACGCGACCGGCCCGAACAGCCCGGCGTTGATCGCCGCGATCGCCGCCGTGTCGCCATCCAGGTAGAGCCGCGCCACGGCCGGGGACGAGAAGGCGATCACGCCGGTGTGCGGCAGGAAGAAACCGTTGCCCGCGATGCTGAGGGCGCTTCCCCAGAACGCCAGCCGTTCCTGCGGCGTGTCCCGCATGAAGGCCCAGAGCGCCACCCAGGCGAACATCTGGAACACGAGGTTCGGCAGCAGGATCCACCAGGAATTGGCGAAGCCGGCCGTGGCGTTAAGCGCGGCCCAGCCGTCCGGGTCGATCAGCTGGTTCACCACAGGCCCCCGCATCCACAGCCCCACCACGCTGATCACGCCCGACGCGATCAGGAAGGCCATGCCGATGCGGATGCGGGCGGAGTCGCGGGCGGACATGATGCGTCTCCCCGAAAAGGGCGGGGCCGCCCCGAAGGGCGGCCCCGGTGTCGTCGTCAGAAGCGGACCCGGAGCTCCACGCCCCATTCCGCCGGGGCGCCGGGGGTGGCGTATGCGGTGCCGAGGTCGGCGCGGCTGTCCTGGGCGCTGCGCAGATAGTCCTCGTCCGTCACGTTGGTGCCGAACACGGCCACGCTGAACCGGTCGCCGGGGAAGCTGTATGTCGCCCGCAGGTTCAGCAGCCCGTAAGACGGCCCCAGCTCCAGCGGGTCGTTGCCGACCTGGTAGAACACCTCGTCCTGCCAGCTGTAGTCCGCCCGCAGCGACAGGCTACCGGAGCCGCCGAGGTCGAACGTGTACTGGGCGCCAGCGTTGAAGGTCCATTCCGGCGTGACCGGCAGCTTGTTGTCGATCCGGATGTCCGTGCTGGTGGCGCGCAGCGTGGTGTACTCCGCGTCCAGCCAGCCGATGCCGAGGTTCAGCACCAGCCCGTCGGCGGGGCTGGCCAGCAGCTCCACCTCCGCCCCCAGGATCTCCGCCTCGCCGGCGTTCCGCGTCTCGAACAGGGCGGTCTGCGGGTTCAGGGCCAGCAGCTGGATGTCGTCGTACTGCGACAGGAAGCCGGCCACGTTCAGGCGGACCTGCCGGTTCAGGAACTCCGTCTTCGCACCGATCTCGTACGTGGTCACGTACTCCGGATCGAAGGGCTGGACGTTGGAGTTGCTGAGCACGGCGTTGTCGCCACGGCCGTTGAAGCCGCCGCTCTTGAAGCCCTCCGCGAATGAGGCGTAGAGCAGCGCGTCATCCGACAGGCGGAAATTCAGACCCAGGCGGGTGGACAGGTCGGTCCAGCTCTCCTCGTACGCCGTCGGGATGCGCAGCGCCGTGTTCGCCGGCGACAGCTGCGGCACGATGCGCGCCGGCACCGTCAGGCGGCCCGGGAAGGGCAGCACGGAAATCGGCACCGGCGTGAAGGCGAGCACGCCGTCACGGTTGTCCAGGAAGGTGTTGAAGGCCTGGTTCTTCTGCTCGTAGGTGTAGCGCAGCCCCACCACGGCCTGCCAGCGGTCGGTCAGGTCGTAGGTCACGTGGGAGAAGCCGGCCAGGCTCTCGACGTCCAGGTCGATGGTGCTGCTGCTGTCCATGCAGCGCCCGTCCAGCAGCACGGCGGCGGGTGCCGTCGGCACGGGCGGCGGACGGCCCGGGCCGGGGCCCGGCGGCGTCAGGATGTAGAGGCGGCCGCTGCCGTCCGGGTTCTGCAGCACGCCGGGCGGAACCGGGCCCGTGGTGCCGAGGCAGACCGTGACCGTGTTGGCCATGTCCTCCTTGAAGTAATACCCGCCCAGCAGCCAGTCGAGCTTCCCGTCCATCCCGTTGCCGGTGAACTGGATCTCCTGGCTGAACTGGTCCTGCTCCAGGTCGTTGGAGCTGTCGTAGAAGCTGTACGGGCCGCCGTCGAAGTCCGACCAGTTGAACTGCTCCAGCGTGCGCCAAGCGGTGATGGTCTTCACCGTGACCAGGTCCGTCTCCCACTCCAGCGTGGCCGAGGCGCCGCCCGCGTCCGTGTTGTAGATCGCCGGGATGGACAGGAAGTTCGTGTCGCTGTCGGGCCGCTGGATGTAACGCTCCATGTCGCCGGGCAGCGGCACCAGGAAGGGCGAGGTCTTCTGCGTCACGCGCAGGGTCGCCGCCGCTGCCGGGCTGGGCGTGCGGTCGATGCCGGTCAGGATGGTGTGGGACGGCGTGCCCCGGTTCTCCGCATAGTCGCCGGCCAGCGACACGGTGAACACATCCGTCGGCGTCCAGCGGAGCTGGAGGCGTCCGCCGGTGATGTCCACGTCGCCGAAGGTGGCGCCGGTGAAGGCGTTGGTCCCCCAGCCGTCCTGCTCCTTGCTGAGGGCCACTGCGCGCAGGGCCAGCGTGTCGGTCACCGGCACATTGACGCTGGCCTGGACCTCGCGCCGTTCCCGGCTGCCGACGGTCACGCGGCCCTTGGCGCCGAATTCGTCGCCCGGCTGCTCCGAGGTGATGTTGACGGCGCCGCCGATCGTGTTGCGGCCGAACAGGGTTCCCTGCGGCCCGCGCAGCACCTCCAGCCGCGCGATGTCCACGAGGTCGAGGGAGGAGCCCTGGACCCGGCCCAGATAGACGCCGTCCACGTACACGCCCACGCCGGGGTCGAGCACGATGGAGTTGTCGATCTGGCCGACGCCCCGGATGAAGAAGTAGGCGTCGCTGCCGCCCGCCGGGCCGCTGGACCGCGCCACGTTCGGGGAGAACTGGAGGACATCGCCCACGGTCGCCGTGGACAGCGCTTCGATGTCCTCGCCGCTGAAGGCGGAGACGGAGACCGGCACGTCCTGTAGCCGCTCCTCCCGCTTCGTGGCGGTGACGATGATCTCCTCCAGTTCCGCCGCCGGAACCGGTGTGGCCGTCGCGGCCACCGCCACGCAGGCGGCCCCCGTCAGCAGAAGGCGCCGGACGTTCCGGCCCGCATGCGGTGTACCGATGCTCGCCACCCTGTTGCCCATCTCTGCACTCCCTGCCGGATTATTGGTTCCGCCGCGCCGCCCTGTCCCGGGGCCTGCGCGCCGTCCGCCGGACTGTCCGCCGGCGGGAATCAAAAAGGGCCTCCCCCGCCCGTCGCCGGACGAAGGAGGCCCCGTCACCTCCGGATGCCGCCCCTGCGGTGGCACCGTTGAAACCGTCTTGCGCAACCCGCCTTCGCGGGCCGGTCGACAGGGCGCCATTACCCCGTCGTCGCATTGTGTTTTAAGCTTGAAACATTTTTCACCGTTCTGTCAACAACCAGCATCCCGTGCCGAAACCGTCACCGGGCCGCCACGTCGTGCTTGCGGCCGACGAAGCCCGGCGACACCTGCTTCTTCGCCAGCAGCGCGTCCGCCGCCTCGACCGTGAACTGGTCTCGGTAGTCCTGCACGAACTGGCGCATGGTCGTCGCCGGCCGGCCCAGAAGCTTGGGCAGCGTGTCCGTCATGGGCGCGTTCTTGCCGGTGCGGGTCAGGAAATAGACGATGGTCATGAAGAACAGCGTGTCGACGGGCACGCCGCGCCCCCGCATCCGGATCCAGAACTGGATCATCCACGGATCGGCGTAGCGGATGGGGCGGCCCAGCACCTCGGTGAAGATCGCCGCCACCTGATGGAAATCCAGCGCCTCCGGCCCGGTCAGGACATAGGCTTGGCGGGCGTGCTTCTCCGGGCTCCGGAACACGTCGACGATGACGGTGGCGAGGTCGCGGCTGTCGATGAAGCTGGTCAGGCCGCGCCGGGCCGGGATGAAGATCTCGTCGTGCTTGGCGATGTCCACGCTGTGGGTGGTGATGTCGCGGCACAGGTTCTGCGCGAAATACGACGCCCGCAGGAAGGTGTAGGGCACGCCCGACGCCTCGATGGCCCGCTCCACCGTGTAGTGGGGCACGGTCTTCACCTTGTCCGCGCCGGGGACCGAGACATAGACGATGTGCTTCACGCCGGCCGCCTTCGCGGCCTCCACGAAGGGCACCATCCAGGTCCGCGCCGTGCGGGGATGGGGCAGCGGGAACAGTAGGAACAGGATGCTGATGCCGTCCAGCACGGCCGGCCAGGTGGACCGGTCGCCATAGTCGAACCTCACCGCCGGCACGTCGGGGCCGTACAGGCGCTTCAGCTTGTCCGGGCTGTGGGCGGCGATGCGGAAGGGCAGCTCGCTCTGCGCCACCATCATCCGCACCAGCTCGGTGCCCACGTTCCCGTTCGGCCCGGTGATCACGATCATGCCACTGTCCCCGTTCCCGCGTCCGGGCAACAAAAAAGCCCCTCCGGACCCGGTTCGCGGGTCTGGAGAGGCCTCGTCACCTCTGAAACTCGAAGCCTAAACTATGTGGCCGTCACCGGGGTGTCAAGGGCGATGGGACACGCTATTCCACGCCCAAACTTTCAAACTCTCCTTCTCCGTCATTCCCGCGAAAGCGGGAACCCATCCCTCCGCCCGCGCCATTCCCCGGAACATGGGCGAACACCCACCCCTGGGTTCCCGCGTTCGCGGGAATGACGTGATTAGGTGTCGAAGAAGACCCCCAAGCCAGCCCCCTTCTTTCCGTCATTCCCGCGAAAGCGGGAACCCATCGCCACCTCACGCGTGAAGGGTTCCATACAGGTCCGCCCAGTCCGGGTTCATCTCCTCGATCAGCGCGATCTTCCAGGCGCGGTTCCAGCGCTTCAGCCGCGTCTCGCGGAGCAACGCGAACTCCGCCTCCTCGAAGAGTTCGTAGTAGACGAGCTGCTTCACCCCATACCTCTTCGTGAAGCCCTCGCGCAGCCCCTCCCGATGCTCCCATACGCGTTGGGCCAGATTGCTGGTCACGCCGATGTAGAGCGTGCCGTTCCGCCGGCTGGCCATGATGTAGACGTAGAACCGCTTCTCCATCCCCTGCGCCTGAAAGCCCGGACATCAGGGTAGCGCGGAACGGCACGCCAGGGAAGCAGAAGGCAGCCGGCCGCTTCACCGTGGGTTGCGCGCGCACCCCCACCCCTTTCCATCATTCCCGCTTCCCCTTTTTCCGTCATTCCCGCGAACGCGGGAACCCACGGTGCCGCCTTCGCGGTCCTGCGGGGTCAGCGCGGGTGGACGGATGGGTTCCCGCCGTCGCGGGAATGACGGATGAAGGGGATCGGGTTGAAATTGGCAGATACCTCCCGCACTCCAAGACCGTCATTCCCGCGAAAGCGGGAACCCATGCGGCGGTCGGCGCGGCGCTAACTGGAAAGCGTGGTCCGATCGGTTCCCGCCCCCCTCTTCCCGTCATTCCCGCGAAAGCGGGAACCCACGGCGCCGCCTTCGCGGTACCGAGGCGCCGATGCGGGTGGACGGATGGGTTCCCGCCTTCGCGGGAATGACGGAAAAGGATATGGCCGGCCCTACCCACCCAACCCCGCGATCACCGCCTCCGCGACCTGCCTCATCGGCAGGTTCTTTTCCATGCTCAGGCTTTGCAGGCGGCGGTAGGCTGCCGGTTCGGACAGGCCTTCGCGCTCCATCAGCAGGCCCTTGGCGCGGTCCACCACGCGGCGCGTCTCCAGCTGGTCCTTCAGCGCCCGCATGCGTTCGGACAGGTGGGCGTGGCGCAGGAAGTGGGTCACCGCCAGCTCGATCGCCGGGCCCACATCCTGGTCGCGGAAGGGCTTGGTCAGGTACGCCATCACGCCCGCGTCCCGCGCGGCGCGCACGAAGTCCGGCGTGGAATGGGCGGTCAGCATGATCACGGGGTACTCGTCGGCCAGCTTCCGCGCCGTCTCGATCCCGTCCAGCCCCGGCATCACGATGTCCAGGATCACCACGTCCGGCTTGTGGAGCTCGACGAGGTCCAGCGCCTGACGGCCGTCGCGCGCGGCGGCCACGACCGTGTGGCCGATCTCCGTCAGCAGCTCGCCCAGATCCTTGCGGATCAGCGCCTCGTCATCCGCGATGAGGATTCGGAATCCCATGCCCCGGTCCTTCGGCTTCGCGCGTGTCGGATGACGGCAGCGGGAACCGCGCCCGTGCCACGGTGCCCCGTCCACCCTCGCCCGCACCCAGGGTGAGATGGCCCCCCAGCTCCTCGTCCACCAGGGTGGTGACGATGGTCAGGCCCAGATTCCCGTCCCGCTCCGGGTCGAACCCGGCGGGCAGGCCGGCCCCGTCGTCCGCCACCGACAGCACCACATCCCCGTCCTCCACGGCCAGCCGCACCCGCACCACCCCGTCGGCCCGGTCCCTCAGCCCGTGCTCCAGCGCGTTGCCCACCAGCTCGTTGAACACCAGGGCCAGCGGTGTCGCCTCCCGCGATGACAACAGCAGCGGTGCGGTCGGAGGCTCCAGCCTTATGTCCGGCGGTTGCGGCATGTCGCGGGTGAGCAGGCCGGTGATCCGGCCCAGCAGCTCGCCCACATCCACCACACCGATCTCCGCCTCCGACAGGGTCTCGTGCACCTGGGCGATCGACAGGATGCGGTTGATCGACTGGCGCAGCGCGTCCTCCGCCGAAACCCTGTCCAGCCGACGCATCTGCATGCGCAGCAGGCTCGCCACGGTCTGCAGGTTGTTCTTCACCCGGTGGTGGATTTCCTTGAACAGGGTGCTGGTCGCCTCCAGCGACCGCTTCTCGATGAACAGCCCCATCTGGCCGGAGATGGCGCGCTGGAACTCCGCCACGTCGGCCGTGGCCGCCCCCTTCTGCATGAACCAGGGCTCCCGCCCCGTGGCGGCGTACAGGGTCAGCACGCCCCTGAGCGCGTCCTTGTGGAACAGGGGCAGGGCCAGGATGCGGAAGGGGAAGACCGGCGGCAGGGCGAAGGGGCTCGCCCCGGTCGGGTCGGGCAGCGACAGCGGCACCCGATGGTCCGCCATCCATTGGGCGATGCCGCCGTCCAGCCCCTGCAGCAGGGGCGGGGCCGGCCCGTCGAAGGCCAGCGCCTCCGCCACCGGGGCGGCCGTCCGCCGATCGATGACATGCAGCCCGCAGCCCTCCACGCCCAGGATGCCGCGCGCCGCCCGCGCCACGGCGGCATAGCCGCCGCGCCCGCCAGAGGCGAGCGTCAGCTCCTGCCCCAGGGCGTTCAGCACCTCGACATAGTTCGGCCTGCGCCGGGCGGCGGTCATTTCCCCTCCTTGCGGGCTCCTCCCCGCCGGCCGGGACATGGGCGGGGACTTTCCCCTTGCAACCGGCGGACGCGCCGATATTTATACATCCGGCCGGGCGGGTGACGAGGCCTTCCCGGTACCAGCGACATTCATTACGCGGCCAACCGCGGACACGCCCGCGGCGCACGCGGGCCGGGGTGACGGCGCCCCTTCCCTTTCCCGATCCGGGGAATGGAAGGCGGCGCCTTTTTCATGTCCGCGCGGCGGACGGAAAGGGGACGAGGCATGACGGCGGCGATCGACGACAAGGGCATGGGCGCGCTGGGCGCGGCCGACCGGCGCTACAACGGCGTGGCCATGACGCTGCACTGGGTGACGGCGCTGTTCGTCCTCCTGATCCTGGCGACGGGCCTCGCCATGACCCCGCTGACGGAGGGTGGGCGGACGACCGACACACTGGTGATGCTGCACGCCTCCTTCGGGTTCAGCGTGCTGATCCTCACCGTGCTGCGAATCGGCTGGCGGCTGACGAACCGGCCGCCGAAGCTCCCCGGCGGGATGCCGGCGGCGGAGCGCTGGGGGGCGAAGATCGCCCATTTCCTGTTCTACGCGCTGCTGATCGTGATCCCGCTTGGCGGCTGGGTCGTCGTCTCGGTCACACCGGACCAGGCGCCGGTGCAATGGTTCGGGGTGGCGGAGCTGCCGCGCCTGCCGCCCCCGCCGCCAGACCAGCAGAAGCTGGTGGCTGAGCGCGTGGCCGATCTGCACGGAACCCTGGGTTATGTGATGCTGGCGCTGGTGACGATCCATGTCGCCGCCGCCCTTCGCCATGCCTTCATCCTGAAGGACGGGCTGTTCAACCGCATGTGGCCCGGCCGCTGACGTGGCTTGGCGCCGCCGGTGTGCCGCCCTCAGTCCACCGGTCCCGCCAGCGTGGCCGAGACCTCCTTCACCACGGCGATCAGCGCCTGGGCGGCGGGGGACAGGCGGCCCCGCTGGCGGTGGGTCATGGTGACCTCCGTCTCCAGCCGGATGTCCACGTCCAGCGGCACGATCTGCGCCGCCTCGTCGCCCAGCCGCAGAAGCTGGGTCGGCAGGAAGGTCAGGAACTGGGTGCCCGGCAGCAGCGACTTCAGGTACGCGGCGGAGTTGGAGACCACCTTCGCCTCGGGCGGCGGAAGGCTCCGCGCGATGAAGAATTCATTCAGCCGCTGCCGCCAGCGCTGGTTCTCCGGCGGCAGCGCCCAGGCGAAGGCGCACAGGTCGGCGAGGTCGAGCGGCCGGCCCGCCAGCGGGTGGGTGCGGCTGGCCAGCACGCGGATCTCGTCGGTGAACAGCACCTCGGCGGCGAGGTCCGCGTCGGTCGGCCGGGGCCAGGACCCGATGGCGAGGTCGATCTCCCCCCGCCTGAGGGCCGGCAGCATGTCGTCCACCAGCCCCTCCACCACCGTCATGTGGATGCCGGGCGCGGCCTCAGCCAGCCGCGTCGTGACCATGGGCATTAGGTTGATGGCGATGGACGGGCCGATGCCGGCCACCACCTTGCCCTTGCCGACACCGCGCAGCCCGGCCAGCGCCGTCTCCGCCTGCCGCATCTCCGACTGGATCACCCGGGCATGGACGGCCAGCGCCTCCCCGAACACGGTCGGCACCACGCCCAGCGGCGTGCGCTCGAACAGGGGCACGTTCAGGTCGCGCTCCAGCTGGCGGATGCTCTTGCTAAGCGCCGGCTGCGTCAGCAGCAGCGCCTCCGCCGCCTGCCCGATGCTGCCGTGCTGGAACACCGCCAGGAAGTGCCTGAGCCGCCGCGTGTCCATGCCCCTCAACCCTCCCAGCTTGCTTCGGGGACCGAACCGTCACCCATCCGGGTCATTACCCGGAGTTATGGCTAGCCACCCTCCAGTCGGTTTGCAACAGGATATTTCAGACTTAAACTAACACCGTCCTGAAGGCGGGGCCTGGAACCGGGAGCGAACATGTCCGAGGCGGTGACGCTGGAGCGGCGGGACGGGATCGCCCTCATCCTGGTGGACAATCCGCCGGTGAACGCCATCGGCCGGGCCGTGCGCGCCGGGCTGGTTCGGGCGGCGGCGGAGATCGCGGCCGATCCGGGCATCCGCGCCGCCGTACTGGCCTGCCGGGGCCGCACCTTCATGGCCGGGGCCGACATCAAGGAGTTCGACACCGGCATCGGCCCGCCCGGCTTCCACGAGACGTTCGACGCGCTGGAGGCGCTGGACAAGCCGATCGTCGCCGCCATCCACGGCACGGCGCTCGGCGGCGGGGCGGAGGCCGCACTCGCCTGCCATTACCGCGTGGCCGCGCCCGACGCGAAGATCGGCCTGCCGGAACTCAGCCTCGGCATCATCCCCGGCGCCGGCGGCACCCAGCGCCTGCCCCGCCTGATCGGGGCGGAGGCGGCGCTCGACGTCATCCTGGCCGGCACGCCCGTCCCGGCGGACAAGGCCCGCAAGTTCGGCATCGTCGATGCCGTCGTGACCGGCGACCTGCTGGAGGGGGCGGTCGCCTTCGCCAAGGCGCTGCTGGCCGACGGCAAGGGCCCGCGCCGGGCCAGCGCGCTCACCGTCGCCCCGCCGCCCGACGGCTGGTTCGCCGCCAAGCGGGCGGATGTGGCGAAGAAGATGCGCGGCCGCCAAGCTCCCCTCTCCGCCATCGACGCGGTGGAAGCGAGCCTGACCCTCCCCTTCGCCGAGGGGCTGGCGCTGGAAAAGCGTCTCAACGACGCCGCCCGCATGGGTACGGAGGCGCGCTCGCTCCGCCACGTCTTCTTCGCGGAGCGGGAGGCGCGCCGCGTGCCCGGCCTGTCCGACTCCGTCCAGCCCCGCCCCGTCCGCGCCGTCGGAATCGTCGGCGCCGGCACCATGGGCGGCGGCATCGCCATGAACTTCGCCAACGCCGGCATCCCCGTGGTCCTGCTGGACGCCACGCGGGAGGGGCTGGATCGCGGCCTCGGCATCGTGCGCGGCAACTACGCGCGCATGGTGGAGCGCGGCAAGCTGACCGCGGCCGATCTCGACGCCCGCATGGCCCTGATCCGGGGCGATCTCGACTACGCCGCCCTTGCCGACGTGGACCTCGTCATTGAGGCCGTGTTCGAGGGCATGGACCTCAAGAAACAGGTCTTCGCAGCCCTCGACCGTGCCTGCAAGCCGGGCTGCGTGCTGGCCACCAACACCTCCTCGCTCGACGTGGACGAGATCGCAGCCGCCACGTCGCGGCCCCAGGACGTGCTGGGCCTGCACTTCTTCAGCCCGGCCAACGTCATGCCCCTGGTGGAGGTGGTGCGCGCCGCGAAGACCGGGGAGGAGGCGCTCGCCACCGGCCTCGACGTGGTGAAGACGATCCGTAAGACCGGCGTCGTCTCCGGCGTCTGCTTCGGCTTCATCGGCAACCGCATGCTGGACGTCTACGGCCGGGAGGCCCAGCGCCTGCTGCTGGAGGGGGCCACCCCCGCCCAGGTCGACGCGGCGCTGGAGGGCTTCGGCATGGCCATGGGCCCGCTCGCCGTCTACGACCTCGCCGGCGTGGATGTCGGCGTGCGCATCCGGCAGGAGCGGGCCAAGCGCCCCAAGGGCAGCCCCGGCGCCCTGCCCGACGATCCCACATACTTCCTGCCCTCCGGCCTGATCGTGGAGCGCGGCTGGATGGGTCAGAAGACCGGACGCGGCTTCTACCGCTACGACCCAGCCACCCGTGCGCGCACGCCCGACCCGGAGGTCGACGCCCTGCTCCGCGACACGGCCCTGTCCCTCGGGATTCCGCAACGTGAGATCGGAGCCGACGAGATCGTGGACCGTTGCATGCTCGCCCTGATCAACGAGGGGGCGCGCATCCTGGAGGATGGGATCGCGCTCCGGGCCAGCGACATCGACGTGGTCTACACCGCCGGCTACGGCTTCCCCCGCTGGCGCGGCGGGCCGATGTTCCATGGCGACACGGTCGGGCTCCCGGCCGTGCTGGCCCGCATCCAGGAGTTCCGCGCCACCCTCGACCCGCGCTACTGGCAGCCCGCCCCCCTGCTGGAGCGGCTGGCGCGGGAGGGGTCCAGCTTCGCCGCGTGGGACAGGTCGAGGAGGGCCGCATGAGGCTCGCCCGTTTCGACGACGGGTCCGGCCCGCGCCCGGGCGTGATCCTCGGCGACACCATCGCCGACGTGCTGGCCGCCGACTCCAGCCTGCCCCACGACCCCGGCCTGTGGCTCGGCGCCGACCGCCGCTGCCTGGGGGAACGGCTGGGTGCGCGCGTGGACTCCGCCCCCAAGCTGCCGCTGGCCGACGTCACCCTGCTCTCACCCCTGGCGCGTCCGGGCAAGATCCTGGCCGTCGGCCTGTACTTCGCCTTCCACTCGGGGGAGATGGGCCGCTCCGTGACAGCCATCCCCGCCT
>JAJUIU010000026.1 GCA_029267445.1 Rhodospirillaceae bacterium | reverse complement strand
GCCGCGTCCTGCCGGCAGGGGGCGGAACTCGGCTTCGACGGCAAGAGCCTGATTCATCCGAGCCAGATCGCGCCGGCCAACGAGGCATTCGCCCCGGACCCGGAGGCCCTGGGCTCCGCCCGGCGCATCATCCAGGCCCATGCCGAAGCCGTTGCCGCGGGCCGGGGCGTCACGGTGGTCGACGGGCGGCTCGTCGAATCCCTCCATGTGGCCGAAGCCCGCCGCCTCGTCGCGCTGCATGACGCGATCGCCGCCAGGGGCACCCCGGTCTGACCGGTCGGGGGATGGCGGGCTTTTTCGGTAGCCGCAATTTCCGATAGCGGTTTTCCCGGTTTCTTCAATCATTGCCCGAAGCGCTGGATACGGTGCCGCAGAAGACCCCGAAGAAGCTGGCCGAAGATCTGGAGCCCTGGGCCAACGGCTTCGGGCCGCTGCCGCAGGACGCGGATGCCGCGCTGGTCACGAAGCACATTACGGACTTCGCCCTGATCTGCAAGGAAGTGTCGGTCTGGGCAAAGGGGGGCTGAGCGGCCCCGAAGCCGGCGGCGGGACGCCTCTTGTCTAGCTGAACGCCGCCGGATAGCCGACCGAACCCGAACGGCCGGCAAGAGCGCCCGGGATCAGTTCCAGCGCCATGAAGGCCTCGCCCTCGAACGGCGAGGAGAGCTTCGCGGCAAGGGCCGCGGAGAACCCGAACCGCGGCTAGTAGCCGGGATGGCCCACGACGATGATCGCGGCCCGTCCCTCAGACCGCATCGCCTCGATCCCCTCGCGGATCAGCCGGGAGCCGATGCCCCGGCGCTGGCAATCGGGCCGGACGGCGACCGGCGCCAGCGATACCGCGTTGACCGGGCGGCCATCGACTTCGACCGAACGCGGACTGAACATCTCGTGGCCGACGACCTCCCCGTCCTGGAGCGCGACCAGCGCGCCGGCGACGAGGTCCTCTCGGCGTAGCCGGTCGACCAGCTCGGCCTCGTAGCCGCCGCCGAAGGCGGCGCGAAGAAGATCGGCAACCACCGCATGATGGTGCGGCGCCTCCTCGACGATTTCGATCATCCGCGTTTTCCTTGAATTCAGCCGGCAAATCCGCCGGCATCCAGGAATGCCTGTTCCTCCGGCGTCGTTTCCCGGCCCAGCATGGGATTGCGATGCGGGAACCGGCCGAAGCGCTGGATGATCTCGCGATGGATCAGGGCATGCTTCTCCGCCTCGGGATCCTGGCCGCGGTTCAGCTCCACCGCCCGATCCTGATGCGCCAGGTCTTCCGAATGGGAGAAGGGCAGGTAGAAGAAGACCCGAAGCTCCCGCTCGACCTCCCGGTCATGCCCGGATTGGATGGCCCGTTCGGCGAACATCCGCGCAAGCGGGTCGGTCGCGTACATATGCGCGGTTCCCCGGAAGGCGTTCCGCGGGAACTGGTCCAGGAGCACCATCAGCGCGAGCGACCCTTCCGCCGTGCGCGACCAGTGGTCGAGCTTCCGCCCCGCCGCGGCAATATGCAGGTCCAGGAAACGGTCCTTGAAGTCGCGGTCGAACTGTGGGTCCTTCTCGAACCACCGTGCCGGGCCGGCCTGCCGCCAGAAGCCTGTGACCTCGCCGATCCCGGCCGGGCCATGGCGCCCGTTCCCGTCCTTGTCCATTCTCGGGACTGCTTCTCATGCCTGCGCCGGCCGTCCGGCCCGCGGCCCGCACATTCTCGCAGAAGCGGGCGGTTTCGGGAATTCCGCCGTTCCGGGCGCCTGCGGTCAGCTCCGGCGCCCAAGTTCCGTCAGTAGCCAGTCCCGGAACGCTTCCGCCGCCGACCCGGGCTTCCGCCGGCCCGGCCTGACCAGCCAGTAGGCGCCGACCGGCTGGCGCCAGGGAAACGGAGAGACCAGGCGTCCCTGGGCCAGATCGTCGCCGGCCAGCAGGTCGTCGCCCAGCGCGATCCCCTGTCCGGCCGCGGCCGCGTCCAGGACCAGGCTTGCGTCCCGCAGCATGGGGCCGCGCCCGGCATCGACCTCGGGCGCCCCGGCGAATTCCAGCCAGGCCGCCCACCACTGGCGGCTCTCGTCATGGATCAGCGTGTGCCCGGCAAGGTCCGCCGGGCGAGCCAGGGGCGGCCCGGCCTCGAGAAGGGCTGGACTGCAGACCGGGAAGGCCATGGCATCCGCCAGCTTGACCGCAGCCAGATCGGGCCAGCCGCCGGGGCCGAAGCGGATCGCGAGATCGATCGGCTCCCGCCGGAAATCCGCAAGGCGGGTCGTGGGGTCGAGATCCAGCTCGATCTCCGGGTGCTCGGCGTAGAACCGGCCCAGTCGCGGGACCAGCCAGCGCGTGGCGAAGCCCGGCTCGACGCTCAAGGTCAGGCGCTCGCGGACATCGGCGGCGATCTCCTCGGTCGCCGCGACGATGCGCTCGAACGCTTCCGCAAGGCGAGCCTGATAGCGCCGGCCGGCTTCCGTCGGAACGACCGCCTTGTGCAGACGCCGGAACAGAAGGACGCCCAGCCGGGCCTCCAGGCCGCGAACGTGACGGCTGACGGCGGCATGGGTGACGTGCAGTTCCTCGGCCGCTCTCGTGAAGCTGCCGAGACGGGCCGCTGCCTCGAAGGCGCGCAAGGCATTCAGCGAGGGCAGAGGGCGACCCATCGACATCTCTCCAGCGTGACCTGAGGTCACACAATGCCGGAGATAACGCCGTTTGTCAGCCACCGGGCGCTGGCGGCACCCTGGGCTGCGCGGGCGGTCCGTCCCGGATCCGCCGCGCTTGGCCCGATGGAGAAACCGATGTCCCCCGCACTCCTCGATGTATTGGCCGATCTCGTTGTGCCGACGGTCCGCGCCCTCGGGCGCCGGCGTCCCGCCTGCCCAGGTCCGGAGACGCGTCCTGATGCCGGCGGGAAGGGGCGACTCATGGGCCGGTGGCGGACGCGCGTCATGCCCGCCAGGCAGGCCGGCAGCGACCGGTCCGGAGGGACGCCTTCGGGTTGAGGGGACGATTTTCGTTCCTGTCGGCCGGCAAGCATTTATCCACAGAGTTTTCCCGAACTTGTGAACTTTTCCTCCGGCGCCCGGCCCGGCGGAACTTCTTTGTTGCAATGCGGCAGCCCCTTCGTTGACTTGGGCAAAATGGGGGCGTAGATGAATGTCGCAAAACGCAGTCCGCTCCCTGAAGGCAGTTCGCCACAGACCCAAGTTCTTTCCAGGCGTCGAGGATGTGAAATAATGGCCTCCACCGAACGGCCACTGTCGCCGCATTTGCAGATCTACAAGCCCCAGATCTCAAGCACGCTGTCGATTCTGCATCGCGCAACGGGCATCGCGCTCAGCGCCGGCACGCTTCTGCTCGTGTACTGGCTCGTGTCGGCTGCCGCCGGTCCGGAGGCTTTCGCGACCGCCCAGGGCCTCGTCGGCTCGATTCTCGGCCGCATTCTCCTGTTCGGCTGGTCGTTCGCGCTGTTCTATCACCTCGGCAACGGCATCCGGCATCTGGCCTGGGATGCGGGCTGGGGTTTCGAATTGCCCGTCATGCATCGTACCGGCTGGGCAGTCGTGATCTTCGCGGTCGCGATGACGCTCATTGCCTGGATCGTCGCCCTGGTCGTGCTCGGAGTCTGATGTCCATGTCCACCGCAAGCAATACCGGCCACGGCAAGGCCTCGATGCGCACCCCCGTCGCCCGAGCCCGCGGGCTCGGCGCCGCAAAGGAAGGCGTCCAGCACTGGTGGGCCCAGCGGGTCTCTGCGGCGGCGCTGGTACCGCTGGCGCTCTGGTTCGTCGCCTCGATCATCGGACTGGCCGGCGCCGATCACGCCGCGGTCGTGGAGTGGTTGTCCAATCCGCTCGTCACCGTCCTGATGATCGTCCTCATCGGGACGACCTTCTATCATGCCTCGCTCGGCATGCAGGTCGTCTATGAGGACTACATCCACACCCACTGGCTGTTGATCGTGGTCAATGTCGGCACGAAGTTCCTCTGCGTGTTGCTGGCCGCATCCGCGATTCTCGCCGTCTTGAAGATCTCCCTGGGAGCCTGAAGGTAATGGCCGAGGTTCTTAAGCCCGCCTACGAATTCATCGATCATACCTATGACGTCGTCGTCGTGGGCGCCGGCGGCGCCGGCCTCCGGGCCACTTTCGGCATGGCCGAGAAGGGGCTGAAGACGGCCTGCATCACCAAGGTGTTCCCGACCCGCAGCCATACCGTGGCGGCCCAGGGCGGCGTCTCCGCCGCGCTCGGCAACATGGGCGAGGACGACTGGCGCTGGCACATGTACGACACCGTCAAGGGCTCGGACTGGCTGGGGGACCAGGACGCCATCGAATACATGTGCCGGGAGGCGATTCCCGCGATTATCGAGCTGGAGCATTACGGCCTGCCCTTCTCGCGAACGGAGGATGGCAAGATCTACCAGCGCGCCTTCGGCGGCATGACGACCCATTTCGGCAAGGGGCGGGCGTACCGCACCTGCGCCGCGGCCGACCGTACCGGCCACGCCATGCTGCACACGCTCTACCAGCAGGCGCTGAAGCACGAGGCCGAGTTCTTCGTCGAATACATCGCCCTCGACCTCATCATGGAGGACGGAGCCTGCCGCGGCGTCGTCTGCTGGAACCTGGACGACGGAACCATCCACCGCTTCCGGGCGCACCAGACGGTCCTGGCGACCGGCGGCTACGGCCGCGCCTACTTCTCCTGCACCTCGGCGCACACCTGCACCGGCGACGGCAACGCCATGGTCGCCCGCGCCTGGCTGCCGCCGCAGGAGATGGAGTTCGTGCAGTTCCACCCGACCGGCATCTACGGCGCCGGCTGCCTGATCACCGAGGGCGTGCGCGGCGAGGGCGGGTACCTGACCAACTCCGAGGGCGAGCGCTTCATGGAGCGCTACGCCCCCTCGGCCAAGGACCTGGCGAGCCGCGACGTCGTCTCCCGCTCGATGACGATCGAGATCCGCGAGGGGCGCGGCGTGGGCCCGAACAAGGACCACATCCACCTGCACCTCGAGCACCTGGACCCGGCGGTCATCCACGAGCGCCTGCCCGGCATCGCCGAGACGGCGCGCATCTTCGCCGGGGTCGACGTCACGAAACAGCCGATTCCGGTGCTGCCGACCGTGCACTACAACATGGGCGGCATCCCGACGAACTACCGGGGCGAGGTGATCAACCCCACCGCCGACGATCCCGACGCCATCGTGCCCGGCCTGATGGCCATCGGCGAGGCGGCCTGCGTGTCGGTGCACGGGGCGAACCGCCTGGGCTCCAACTCCCTGCTGGACCTCGTCGTGTTCGGCCGCGCCGCCGCCATCCGGGCGGCCGAGGTGGTGGAGAAGGGCGCGTCGCACAAGGACCTGCCCAAGGACGCCACCGACAAGGCGCTGGACCGGCTGGACCGCATGCGCCACGCCAAGGGCGAGGTCCGCATCGCCCAGCTGCGGCTGGAGATGCAGAAGACCATGCAGAACAACTGCGCCGTCTTCCGCACCGGCGAGGTGCTGGAGGAGGGTGTGGAGCTCATGCGCAAGGCGTGGGAGAAGCGGCCCTTCGTCGGCGTCAGCGACCGCGGCATGATCTGGAACAGCGACCTGGTGGAGGCGCTGGAGCTGGACAACCTGATGTACCAGGCCGTCGCCACCATGACGTCCGCCGCCAACCGCAAGGAAAGCCGCGGCGCCCACGCGCGGGAGGACTTCCCCGACCGCGACGACGACAACTGGATGAAGCATTCCACAGTCTGGGTGCACGAGGACGGCAGCGTGAAGCTGGGCGACCGCCCGGTCCACCTCTACACCCTGACCAACGAGGTCCAGGCCTTCCCGCCCAAGGCGCGGGTGTACTGAGCCGGGCCCAGAGGATCACGCACCATGGCTGAATTCACCCTGCCCGCCAATTCCAAGGTCATGCCGGGCAAGACCCATTCCGAGGTCACGTCGACGACCAAGCGGGCGAAGACGTTCCGCATCTACCGCTGGGACCCGGACTCAGGCGAGAACCCGCGCGAGGACAGGTTCGAGGTCGATCTCGACAAGTGCGGGCCGATGGTGCTGGACGCCATCATCCACATCAAGAACGACATCGACGGAACGCTGACCTTCCGCCGGTCCTGCCGCGAGGGCATCTGCGGGTCCTGCGCCATGAACATCGACGGGCGCAATACCCTGGCCTGCCTGAAGCCGATCGACGAGGTGAAGGGCGACGTCAAGATCTACCCGCTGCCGCACCAGCCGGTGATCAAGGACCTGGTCCCCGACCTGACGCAGAACTTCGCCCAGCTCGCCTCCATCAAGCCGTGGCTGCAGACGCAGAGTGCGGCCCCCAGCCGCGAGCGGCTGCAGAGCCCGGAGGAGCGGGAGAAGCTGAACGGCCTCTACGAGTGCATCCTCTGCTTCTGCTGCACCACCTCCTGCCCCAGCTACTGGTGGAACGGCGACCGGTACCTGGGCCCGGCCGTGCTGCTGCAGGCCTACCGGTTCATCGCCGACAGCCGGGACGAGATGACGGGCGAGCGGCTGGACGCGCTGGAGGACCCGTTCCGCCTCTACCGCTGCCACACCATCATGAACTGCACCCAGACCTGCCCCAAGGGCCTGAACCCGGCGAAGGCCATCGCCGAGATCAAGAAGCTGATGGTGGCCCGGCGCTGAGCCGACACCCGCCGGAGCAGTCAGGAGGGGCAGGCCGCGCGGCCTACCCTTTTCCGTTCCGGCTCAAGCGGATCGGACCGTGGCGTGGATCAGTCGTCCGGCCGGTGGACGGGTTTGGCCCTCATCGCGAGATCCCGGACGGTGTTGAAGACCTTCTCCGTCACCATCCCGTAGGCGTAGCGGTCCCGCGTCCGGGGCAGCGGGTGGATGTAGCGGCCGGGCCAGCGGAAGACGTTGATCTCGGCCGCGTAAATCCACTGCTCGCGGCCATCGAGACCGAGATGCGCCCGAAGCTTCTCGCTGAGAGGCACCACCGGGTCCCCGGCCCTCGGCCGCGCATGGGAGATCGGCACGACGACCACGTCGAGGGCGGACGAACCGTCCGGTCCGCGTGTGCCCGGGACCTCGGCGACGGCGAGGATCATGCAGGGGCGCGGCTTCTCCGCGTCCTGGAGGCCCGCCGCCGCCTCGCGCGACCAGAGATGCTCGAAACGGATCACCAGACCCGGCTCCGGCCTCGGCAGCGGCATCGCCCGGACCTCAGTCCAGATCGGATGGGGCCGCCCGCGACGGATCGATGCGCGCGTCGGCTACGGCGTCCCTCAGATACTGGGGCATGGTCGCGGGGTGCATCGGACGCGGGGCGCCGCTGCGCAGCAGCTCCATCGCCTCCTCATAATCGGCGCTGGACAGGATGTAGACCTTGGCGCGGCCATAGGAGGTGACGGCGACGGGTGTGCGCTGGGCCACGTCCTGGAACCGGCCGAAGTTCTTCTGGACCTCGGTGGCGGACACCTCGACAATCTCGGACACGAGCCTTCTCCCTTACCGTTGTCCGTAAATTACGGAACTTACGGAAGGGCGTCAAGGCGCCCGCCCTCACTTCACCGGCGTCACGCTGGTCAGCGCGCCGTCGGTGACGGTGCAGCGGATGGCGCGGCGTTCGATGCCGGTGCCGTAGTCCTTGCGCGGGGTGAGGGAGAATTCCTGGGTCACGAGCTGGCTGGTGCCCTGGGTGACGAGCTCCGGCAGCTCGTAGGCGATGCGGAAGCGGTCGTCATAGGTGCGCTCCACCTCGCGGCGGCAGAGGTCGGTGGCACCGCGCGGCTTGTAGTAGCCGTCGCGGCCGGAATCCCGGTCGTTCACCTCGATCGCGCAGCCGCCCAGGAACAGCAGCGCCAGCCCGGCCAGCGGGAGCATGGTGAGCATCAGGCGGTTGCGGGCGGCGGTGGGGGAGGCGGTCGTGGGGGCGGTCGTGGGGGCGGTCGTGGCGGCTGCGGCGTGGGCGCGGACGGGCATGGTTCCCTTCTCTCTCTTCCGATGGCTCCGGCGGAGGTATCGGTACGAGAGCTTAGGGGCGGCCGTGTGGCGCGCAACGGACTTTACCGAGGCGTTACCGACCTTTACCGATTTGCAAAGATCGGCGCACCCCTCACCGGACCCGCGCCTTGGCGATCCATCTGGCGAAGCGGTTGGGGAACAGGCGCTTGATCAGGACGCCGCGCAGCTCCTTGCCGCCGACATAGACCTCCAGATCCTCCCGCTTCAGGCCCTCCAGCATCCGCTGGGCGGCGATGTCGGGGTCCAGCCCTTCGGCCTGGGCGCGGTCCATGGTGCCGAGCGGGGTGCCGTCGGCCGTCAGCGCGTTGACCGACACGTTGGTGCGGATGAAGCCGGGGGCGATCAAGGTGACCTTGATGCCGGTGTCGGCCAGCTCGGCCCGCAGGCTGTCGAAGAAGCCGTGCACGGCGTGCTTGCTGGCGGCGTAGGCGCTGCGCCAGGGCGTGCCGAACTTGCCGACGATGCTGGTGACGGCGGCGAGATGGCCGGTGCCGCGCTCCAGCATGTGCGGCAGCACGGCCTTGGTCACGGCCACCGTGCCGAAATAGTTCACCTGCACCAGCCGCTGGTCGACGGCGAGCGTGGTGTCCTTGGCGAGGCTGCGCTGGCTGATGCCGGCGTTGTTCACCACCACATCGATGCGGCCGAAGGCGGCCAGCGCGTCGGCCGCCCTGGCGGGGATGGAGTCCAGGTCGGCCACGTCCATCGGCACCAGGGCCACGGGCGCGTTGTGCCCGCCGATGGCATCGCGCACGCGCTCAAGCTCCGCCACGCGGCGGGCGGACAGGATCAGCTTCGCCCCTTCGGCCGCGAAGGCCTTGGCCAGCGCCTCCCCGATGCCGGAGGAGGCGCCGGTGACCCACACGACCTTGTACCTGAAATCCGTCATGATCCGCCTCAAGCCCCCCGTTCCGGTCCGGGTTGGGCCCCGGACGCCGTTTCCGCCGTATCGTCGGCCGCCCCGTCCGCCGCCGGCACCTGATACCGCATGAACACCGGGATCTGCGCGAAGCTGAAGACCAGCGTCAGCGGCATGATCCCGAACACCTTGAAGTTCACCCAGGCGTCGGTGCTGAGCGTGCGCCAGACGACCTCGTTCAGGGCCGCCAGCACCACGAAGAACCAGGCCCAGCGGACGGTGAGGATGCGCCACCCCTCCTCCGTCAGGTCCATGACCGTGCCCAGCACGACCTTCACCAGGTTGCGCTTGTAGGCCATGCCGACGAACAGGGCGGTGGCGAACAGCAGGTTCACCACCGTGGGCTTGATCTTGATGAACAGCTCGTCGTCCAGCCACAGGGTCAGCCCGCCGAACAGCAGCACGAAGAAGCAGCCGACCATGGGCATGATCGGCACGCGGCGTTCGAGCGCGTAGGACACGGCGACGGACACGGTGGTGGCCGCCATGAAGGCGGCGGTGCCCACCATGATCCCGTAGCGGCTGTTGGCGAGGAAGAAGACGGCCAGCGGACCGGCTTCGAGGGCGAGGCGGAGCCATTGGTTCATGCCCCACCATGTAGCGGTCCGGCGCCGGATCGCCAAGCGGCATGGCGGCAGGGCGGCGCTGTCGTGTATGGTCGTGGCGTTGTGGAACCGCACGGGAGAGGACGATGGACCCGGTGATGGCGGCGCGGCGCGAGGTGGCGCTGGATATCGAGCGGCTGGCCGACGAGTTCGAGGTGAGCGACGATACCGCCTTCAAGACCAGCAGGGTCGTCATCTGGATCATCCTGGGCATCGTCTCGCTGATCATCATCCTGCTGCTGTTCGCGGGCAGCGACTGGCGCTACGTGCTGGCCACCTGGGCTGCGGCGGCGGCCGTGCTGTGGGGCGGGTACTGGCTGTCCGCCCGGCGCCAGCGGCGGCAGACGCGGCGGCTGCGCGAGCTGGCGGCGAAGTGGATGGAGGCGACACCGTCGGCCCCGACGATGCAGGCGTGAGCCCTCACGGGAGCGCTGGACAAGTGCGGCCGACCCTAGCACCTTAGGGTTAACGCGCGAGGGGAACGGGGCCCGCATGGCGGCAGGAGCGCAGAGCGGCGGCACCTTGGTCGGCATCGACTGGGGCGACAAGTCGTTCATCGTCAGCGTCGAGGTGCTGACGGACACGCTGGCGGGGTCGCCCTACTACAACGACCCGCGCATCCGCGACATCCTGACATCGCTGAACGCCCGGCCCAGCCCGGCGGAGTTCGAGCGGATCATCCGCACCTTCAACCAGCTGCCGCAGGATTGGCGCGTGGAGCTGCGCGACAGTGCGGAGATGATCGCCCGGCTGCGCGCCATGGCGGATGGCTGAACGCCTTCAGCGCAGCAGCGGGCGGGCATGGAGCAGCGCCCGCTTGGCACCCAGCACGGCGGCGCCGGCGACCAGGATGCAGACGACTTCGACGAGCCAGCGCCCTCCCGCCCAGAGCGCGTACTGCGGCTGGCCCAGCGCAAGCCCCATGCCCGCGATCGCGGCGGTCGGCACCAGCGCCAACGCCACCATCACACCGGCGGCGAAGACGGTGCGGCGGGACGTGACGACCACCGCCCCAGCGGCGGCGGCCGCGAGGGCGACGAGGATGCCGCTGGGATTGAGCGTGGTCCAGAACAGGACCCAGCCCCGGCTGCCCAGGTCGTCCGGCGGATGCTCCCCCAGCAGCCGCAGCAGCAGCGCCGCCACGGCGGCCCCCGTCGCAAGAGCGCCATAGCCCAGCAGCACGGCCGCCGCCGCCATCCGCGCCGTGTGGGACGAACGGCCGACCGCGCCGAAGACCAGGCGCAGGAAGGGCTCGAACCCGGGCGCCAGCAGCATGGCGCCGATGACGATGTGCAGGGTGTCGGTGTAGAGGCCCGCCCCCGCCACGAAACCGGACAGGGTCATCAACAGGATGAAATTGGCCGTGGGGTTGGTGTCCCGGCGCAGAAGGGCGGACATCTCCTCCCACACCGCCTCGTTCCCCTCGGCCACGATCCGGCGGTCCCCGTCACCGGAGCGCAGGGCCGTGGGCTCGCTGATGCTGACGCCGCCCCGGTCCAGCACCCGCAGCTCCGCCAGGATGCGGGCCACCTGGTGCGCGCCCTCGTTGGTGACGGAGACGGTGACGAGATCGCCGGGCGGTTTCACCGAGGCGCCGGGCTGGACCCGGATGCCGACGACGTCCGCAACCGCGTCGAGCCGGGACAGCAGGATATGGCGGACATCTTCCGGAAGGGTGATGTCGAACGTGCGGGACATGGAACCTCGGGGGGCCGCGATGGCGAAGACGCCCCCCGTGAACGCGCCCGCCCGCCCGGCGGGTCCGCTACTGGAACGCCACCTCGGAGAAGCTGCGGAGCTTGCGGCTGTGCAGCCGTTCCAGCCCGTAGTCCCGCATCAGCTCCAGCGCCAGCATGCCGATGGCGAGATGCTGGTCCACCTGCTTGCGGTAGAAGTGGTTGGCCATGCCGGGCAGCTTGAGTTCCCCGTGCAGCGGCTTGTCCGAGACGCAGAGCAGCGTGCCGTAGGGGACGCGGAAGCGGAAGCCGTTGCCCGCCACGGTGGCCGACTCCATGTCGAGCGCGATGGCGCGGGACTGGCTGAACCGTTCCACCGGCTCGCGGTGGTCGCGCAGCTCCCAGTTCCGGTTGTCGATGGTGGCGACGGTGCCGGTGCGCATGACGGACTTCAGGTCCCAGCCGGAGCGGCCGGTCACCCGCTCCACCGCCCGCTCCAGCGCCACCTGCACCTCCGCCAGCGGCGGGACTGGCACCCAAAGCGGCAGGTCGGCGTCCAGCACCTTGTCGTCGCGCACATAGCCGTGGGCCAGCACATAGTCGCCCAGGCGCTGGGTGTCGCGCAGGCCGGCGCAGTGGCCCAGCATCAGCCAGGCGTGCGGGCGGATGACGGCGACATGGTCGCTGATCGTCTTGGCGTTGGAGGGGCCCACGCCGATATTGATGATGGTGATGCCGTTCCCGTCCGCCCGCTTCAGGTGGTATGCGGGCATCTGCGGCAGGCGGGCGACGCGCGTGCCCTCCTCCCCCCGGCCGGGATGCAGGGCGCGGTTCCAGGTGATGTGGTCGCCCGGCTCCACCAGCGCCTCGTAGGCGCCCGGCGCCCCCTCCTCCATCATGGCGAGGCCGCGCCGCACGAACTCGTCGATGTAGAACTGGTAGTTCGTGAACAGGACGTAGTTCTGGCAGTGCTCCGGGCTGGTGGCGGTGTAGTGCTTCAGCCGGTGCAGCGAATAGTCCACGCGCGGGGCCGTGAACAGGGCCAGCGGCTGCGGCTCGCCGGGGCCGGGCACGTGGGTCCCGTTGACGATGCTGTCATCCATGTGGGCGAGGTCGGGCAGGTCGAACACGTCCCGCATCTGGGCCAGACGGGCGGGGTCGAGGTCGCCCTCCACATGCATGCCCTCGGGGAAGGCGAACTGGATCGGGATGGGCTGGCGGCTGACGCCGACCTCCAGCGGGACGCCGTGGTTCTTGACCAGCAGGCCCAGCTGTTCGCGGTAGTAGTTGTCGAACAGGTCGGGGCGCGTGAGCGTGGTGCGGAAGGTGCCGATGCCGTGCACGTAGCCGTAGGACAGGCGGCTGTCCAAGCGCGGCTCGCTGTCGACCCTGATCTGGACGAAGGGGTAGCAGGCCCGGACCCGGCCGGACATCGCCTCTCCCCGCGCGAAGGCCGCGAACCTGTCCCTCAGATGCCCGACGGCCGAGTCGTACAGCTCGCGCAGGCGGCGGTAGGCGGACTCGGCGTCGGTGAAGGTCTCGATAGGTTCGTTCTCGGCGGTCGGGCTGTTCAGGGTCATGGGCGGCATCCGGCGGATAAAGTCGCGCATGTTCCATCAAGCCCGCCCCGGACGCAACCGCTGGCGGATACGGGTTT
Organism: Rhodospirillaceae bacterium; assembly: GCA_029267445.1. GTDB lineage: Bacteria > Pseudomonadota > Alphaproteobacteria > Azospirillales > Azospirillaceae > JAJUIU01. The sequence goes on along the minus strand of JAJUIU010000026.1, from coordinate 30,751 downwards.
TTCACCGACCGCCCCTCAACGGGGGCGCTGACGGATGACGGTCGGAACCGACGTGTGATGACGAACCCAGTCCCTGGTCACGGGGCATATCCAGGCCAGGAGCCTGAGGATGCTGCCATAATCCTCCGACAGGTTGCGGCCGATCAGCGGCTCGTGGTGGACGATGCGGTTCCGCAGGTCCTGGATCGCGTTGGCGGTGGCGCTCACGTCGCGAATGGTCTCCCCGCGCGAAAGATGCGGGAAAGCAGCTGATGCGCGGGTGTCCCATAGGGACCGATTGTATTCCCGCTTCAGCATCGCCGCCCAGAATCCCAGCATCAAGGATGCAACCACCTGCCCCGTATCGGGTTCACACCGATACTTTCGGCGCAGGCGATTGGCCGCCTTGTCGACATCCTCGCAGCGTTCCTCGCCCAGGATCCTGCGGCCGGCGTCATCACGCCACCACCAGGGTCCGGCGGCCTCGACGAGAGCGGAGTTGATCACGTTCCGCAGAGCAATCTCGGCCGCTTGCAGGGGAAAATGGAAGCTCTGGCCGATAGCCACATTCCAAAGATAGAGGGCGTGCGCCACGTCCTCACGGAAGCCGGCGGCGGTCAGATACGTCCCCCAGCGCGGGACCGAGACCGTCCGGCCGAACGCAGTAAGCAGTTCCGGCGTGAGCGCAAGGATCGGACGGTCTTGACGTATGGGCATGAAGGCGTAAGGTTTCGATGCGCGCCGACGGCCGCCACTGTCTCGAAAGGGACATGCGGAGTCGGACCAGACAGAGCCCCCGGACAGCCTCACGGCCCTCCGGGGGTTTCGCATTTATGCGTTGTGGAAAGCCCCCCGTAAACACCTTTACGGCAATTTCGACAGCATGGACGGGGCTGCACGGTCAACGCCCGGAAACGAAACGGGGCCGGCTTGTGGCCGGCCCCGTCCGTCGTCAGGTGAAGTGCGACCTCAGAACCGGGCCGTCAGCTCGACACCCCAGATGCGGGGCTCGTTCAGCATGCCGGTCAGGTTGTTGAAGTCGATGCCGGACTCCGACGTCAGCTCGTCCGTGATGTTGCGGACGAAGCCCGCCACCTCGTACTGGCCGTCGCCATGGACGTAGCCCACGCGCAGGCCGCCCTCCCAGCCGGGCTCGCGCTTGAACTCGGCCGACTCGTAGAGGAAGAAGTTGGCGCTGCTGCGGTAGGACCAGTCGGTGAAGGCGAAGACCTCGCCCTGACCGACCGGGATGGCGTAGCGGGCGGTGACGTTGCCGATCCACTCCGGCGCGTTCGGGAACGGGTTCCCGTCGAGCAGGGCGAGGCCGGCCGCGTTGCGCGGGTCGAGCACCGTGCAGGGCGCGCCGCAGGGGGCGATGAACAGGTTGCTGTCCTGGATCTCGGTGAAGTTGTAGCTGAGCCCGGCGGTCAGCTCCAACGCGTCGACCGGCGCCCATTCCAGCTCCGCCTCGAAGCCGTAGCCCAGGCCCTCGTCGGCGTTGACCAGGATGTTGTTGTTGCCCGCACCGCCCACGGCCGTGAACTGCTGGTCCTCCACGTCGTAGTAGAAGGCCGTCAGGTTCAGGCGGGCCTGGTTGTTGATCTCCGACTTCACGCCGACCTCGTAGGAGACCAGGGTCTCGGCGTCGGCGACGGAGATGCCGGCCTGGACCGTCGGCGCGAACAGTGTGCGGCCCTGGATCGCCGGGGCGCGGAAGCCCTTGGCGACGCGGCCGTACACGTTCACGTCGTCGTTGACGGCGTAGGTGGCGCTGAGATCCCAGGTGACCTGATCGTCATCGGTCTGGGCGCCGCCGCGCGTCACCACCCGGTCGAAGCCGGTGCGGGTGTTGACGTAGTCCTTCTCGTCGTTCGTGTAGCGCAGGCCGCCGGTCAGGGTGAGCTGGGCGTTCACGTCGTAGCTGGCCTGGCCGAACAGCGCCCAGGTCGTGTTCTCCTGGGTCGAGGTGGTGAAGGCGTCCGGCGTGAAGGATGTGGGGGAGAAGGAGTAGAGGTTGGCGTCGACGCTTTCCTCGAAATAGTAGAAGCCGGCCTGCCAGGCGAGCGGGCCGCCGCCGGCGTTGGACAGGCGGAATTCCTGGCTGAACTGGTAATGGTCGCTGATCTCGTCCGCCGTGTCGGCCGGGAACGGGATGAAGCCCGGGCCCATGACCGGCAGGAAGCTGGCGCCGAAGCCGCCGTCGATGTCGCCGCGGGTGAAGACCTCGACCGACTCGTAGCCGGTGATGGAGGTGACGACGAGGTCGCCCGCCTCGTACTCCAGCTTGGCGTTCGTCCCCCAGCTCGAGGCGTCCTGGATGTTCGGGCTGTCCTGCTGGACCGTGTAGCGGTCGAAGCCGGGCACGAAATCGTTGGTGCCGCGCACGAAGGCGTTGGCGCGGAAGACGCGCGCGGTGCCGTCCAGTTCGCGGGCATGGACGTTCAGCAGGGCCGTGAACGGACCGCCGGCGTCGTACAGGAGCTGCAGGCGGCCGGCGTAATCCTCGTAGCCCTCCAGGTCGTCGCCCGGGCCGTTGCGCAGGTTGTCGACATAGTCGTCGCGCTTCTGGAACAGGACCGACAGGCGGGCCGAGAGCACGTTCGGCACCAGGGCGCCACCGACGGCGCCCTCGATGTCGTAGGTGTCGAAGCGGCCGTAGGAGGCGGAGACGTAGCCGTCCGTCTCCTGCGTCGGCTTCTTGGAGACGAAGCTGATGATGCCGGCCGGGGTGTTGCGGCCGAACAGCGTGCCCTGCGGCCCGCGCAGCACCTCGATCCGCTCCAGGTCGAAGGCCGGGAAGCCACGCAGCAGCGGGTTCTCCTGCACCACCTCGTCATAGACGAGGCCGACGGGCTGGGTGGAGTTCAGGTCGAAGTCGCTGTTGCCGAGGCCGCGGATGTAGAAACGCGGGAAGGTGCGGCCGAACGAGGACTCGGCATAGACGCTGGGCACGCGGGCCGACAGGAAGCGGATGTCCACGGCGCCGGAGGCCAGCACGTCCAGCTTCTCCCCGCTGACGGCGGCGACGGAGACGGGGACCTGCTGGATATTCTCCTCGCGCTTCTGCGCGGTGACGATGATCTCCTCCAAGCCGCCGGGGGCGGGCGGGGCCGACTGGGCGAAGGCGGTGCCGGCGGAAACGGACAGCGCGACGGCGGCGGTCAGGGGGGCCGCCACGGAGCGGAAGCCGCGGCGGATGGGCGTGCCACGCATGGGCATGGTGTTCTTCTCCCTCGGGGGACGGATACGGCGGAACGAGTTGGGCGGGGTCGTGTGGTGGGCGTGACGTGTACGGGACCGGTGCCGGGCGCTTCCTCGGGCGTCCCGCCCCTTCGGCCGCTTCTCGGACCGGGACGGGATCAGGCGCCGCCGACCGGCCTATGCCGGACGGCCGACGCGAATCCGTCACGAAGGTATAAAGAATTCGTCACCGTGGCAGCCCCCCGCCGCGCGGAAGCACCACCGTTCGGACAATCGGCCACGCACTATGGTGCGGCTGCAACACCTGTGGGGCGGGAGGCCTACTCCAGCCCGACCAGGGCGCGGGCGAACTGCTTCGGCTCGAAGGGGCGCAGGTCGTACACACCCTCGCCCACGCCGATGGCGTGGACCGGCAGGCCGAACTTCTCAGCCAGCGCGACCAGGACGCCGCCTCGGGCGGAGCCGTCGAGCTTGGTCAGGATCAGGCCGTTGATGGCGACCATCTCCTTGAAGATCTCGACCTGGCTGTGGGCGTTCTGGCCGGTGGTGGCGTCCAGCGTCAGCAGCGTGGTGTGGGGCGCCTCGGGGTCCAGCTTCTTGATGACGCGGACGACCTTGCGCAGCTCGTCCATCAGGCCGGTCTTGTTCTGCAGCCGGCCGGCGGTGTCGATCAGCAGCACGTCGGCCCCGGCGGCGCGCGCCTTCTCCACCGCCTCGTAGGCGAGGCCGGCGGCGTCGGCCCCGGTGTCCTTGGCGACCACGGGGGCGCCGGTGCGCTCCCCCCAGATCTTGAGCTGGCTGACGGCGGCGGCGCGGAACGTGTCCCCGGCGGCCAGCCAGACCGACTTGCCCTCGGCCGCGAACTGGCGGGCGAGCTTGCCGATGGTGGTGGTCTTGCCGGTGCCGTTCACGCCGACGACCAGGACGATGTGCGGCTTGCGGGCGGCGTCGACGGTCAGCGGCTTCGCCACGGGCGTCACCAGCTTCTCCACCTCGCCGGCCAGGTACTCCCGCACCTCCTGCGGCGTGACCTCCTTGCCAAAGCGGGTCTTGGCGAGGCCGGCGGCGATGCGGGCGGCGGTGACCGGGCCGAGGTCGGCCTGGATCAGCAGCTCCTCCAGCTCCTCCAGCGCGTCGTCGTCCAGCTTGCGCTTGGTGAAGATGCCGGAGATGCCGTCGGTCAGGCGCGAGGTGGACTTGGACAGCCCGTCCTTCAGCCGCGCGAACCAGCCCTTCCTCTCCGGCGTGTCTGAGAGGGGGTCGGCAACGGACGCGGTGCTCGCCAAGGGAGCGGCCACCGGTGCGGCGGGCGTGACCGCGGGCGGCGGCTCGGGCTCAAGCTGCTCCGGCTCGGCGGCGAACCCGGCCTCCTCCACCGTCACCTCGGGTGCGGGCTCCTCGGTGGCCGGAACGTCCTCGACGGCCTCCTCCTCGTCCGGGGGGAAGTACTCCTCCGGCTGGGGCTTGGCCTCCTCGGCGGGCTTCTTGCGCTTGAACCAGTCGAAAACCATCAGGCGGTCACCGTTCCGGCGAGGCGGTCGCCGTCCACATGGGTCAGGCGGGTGCTGACGATCCGGCCGGGCTCCACGGCGCGGTCCAGACGCACCTCCGCGAAGCCCTCCGTCCGGCCGATCGTGTCCTTCTCAACAAGCACGTCGGCCGTCCGGCCCACCTGGGCCGCGAGATGCTCCGCCACCCGCCGGCGGCCGAGATCGCGCAGCCGGGCCGCGCGCTCCTTCCGCACCGCCACGGGCACCTGGGGCATCTTGGCGGCGGGGGTGCCGGGGCGGGCGCTGTAGGGGAAGACGTGCAGCCAGGTCAGGCCGCATTCCTCCACGATGCGCAGGCTGTTCTCGAACATCGACTCGGTCTCCGTCGGGAAGCCGGCGATGATGTCGGCGCCGAACACCATGTCGGGGCGCAGGGCCCGCGCGCGCTCGCAGAAGCGGATGGCGTCGTCGCGCAGGTGGCGCCGCTTCATCCGCTTCAGGATCATGTCGTCGCCGGCCTGGAGGGAGAGGTGCAGGTGCGGCATCAGGCGCGGCTCATCGGCCACGAGGCGCCAGAGGTCCTCGTCCATCTCGACGGCGTCGAGGGAGGAGAGGCGCAGGCGCGGCAGCTCCGGCACCTGGGCCAAGAGGCGCCGCACCATCTGGCCGAGCGTCGGCTTGCCCGGCAGGTCGGGGCCGTAGCTGGTGACGTCCACGCCGGTCAGCACGACTTCTTGGTACCCGGCCTCCACCAGGGCGCGGACCTGGGTCACCACCTCCCCGATGGGGACGGAGCGGGAGTTGCCCCGGCCGTAGGGGATGATGCAGAAGGTGCAGCGGTGGTCGCAGCCGTTCTGAACTTGGACGAAGGCGCGGGCGCGCCCCTCCATCCCCTGGATCAGGTGGCCAGCGGTCTCCCGCACCGCCATGATGTCGTTGACCCGCACCCGCTCGGTGGCACCGGCGCCGAAATCGGCCCAGGGGGCGGCGGTCAGCTTGGCGTCGTTGCCCAGCACATGGTCCACCTCCGCCATGGCGGCGAAGCCGTCCGGGTTCACCTGGGCGGCACAGCCGGTGACGACGATGCGGGCGGCGGGGTTTTCCCGCCGGGCGCGGCGGATCGCCTGCCGGGCCTGCCGCTCCGCCTCCGCCGTGACGGCGCAGGTGTTGAAGATGATGACGTCGTCAAGGCCCGCCGCGCGGGCGTGGGTGCGCATCACCTCGGACTCATAGGCGTTAAGGCGGCAGCCGAAGGTGACGAGCGTCGGCCCCCCGGCCTCCGTCGTCACCAAGGGCGGCCCGCCCTCCTCGCCCGCGTGGAGAGCGTCGCGGTCCTTCAGGGCGGTGTCGCCGCTCATGGCGCGATCTCCCCGCTGAAGGCGGTGGCCACGGGGCCGGTCAGCATGACATGGCCGTCGTCGGCCCAGTCCACCAGCAGCTCGCCCCCATCCACCACCACGGTGGCGCTGCGCCCGGTGAACCCCCGCCGGGAGGCGGCGACGAGGGAGGCGCACGCACCCGTGCCGCAGGCCCGGGTGACGCCCGACCCGCGCTCCCACACCCGCATGCGGATGCGGGCGGGCGACAGGACGGTCACCACCTCGATGTTGGCCCGCTGCGGGAACAGCGGGTGACGCTCCAGCGCGGGGCCGAGGGTCGGCAGGTCCACCGCTTCGGCGTCCGGCACGAAGAAGACGGCGTGCGGATTGCCCATCGACACGCAGCAGGGATCGGACAGCGGCCCGTGGCGGAGCGGGACGTGCAGCGTGTCCATCTCCTCCGCCAGCGGGATGTCCTGCCAGCCCAGACGGGCGGGCCCCATGTCGACCGTCACCTGCCCGTCCGCGTGCCGGATCGCCCGCAGCAGGCCGGCGGTGGTCTGCATCGCCACGTCCGGCCGGTCCAGCTCGTCCGCCAGCAGGGCGCCGACACATCGGCTGCCGTTGCCGCAGGCCCCGCTCTCGCTGCCGTCCGCGTTGAGGAAGCGCATGAAGGCGTCGGCCTTGGGGTCGGTCGGCGGCTCCAGCAGGATGATCTGGTCGCACCCCACCCCTTCGCGCCGGTCGGCCAGGCGGCGGGCCTGGTCGGGCGTGAGCGTCAGGGGTTCGGTGCGGGCGTCGATCACGACGAAGTCGTTGCCGAGCCCATGCATCTTCAGAAAGCGGCGCGCCATGGTGCGGGTTATATGGCGACGCGGGCCTCCGCGTCCACCCGACGGCCCGCAACGCCGCTGCGCACGCCGCGCCGGGCGTTCGCCAGGACCATCCCGGCGCCTGCGGCCACCACGATCAGTGCCGCCATGCGCGCCTGATAGCGGTCGTGCGGGCCGGACAGGCCGCCTGTGATGATCGCGTTGCCCAGCAGCGCCAGCGCCACCATCGCGATGAGCGCCCGGTAGCGGGGATCGGCCCGCACCGCCGCGATCAGCACGGCGATCACGGCCGCCAGCGGCAGCGCCCAGCCATGGACACGGTTGACGGCATCGAGGCCGAGGGTGCCCTCCACCTGCCGGGAGGCGCGGTAGGCCGCGTAGTCGCCCGGCATGTCGGCCGCGATGACGCGGCTGACCGGCTCCCCCTCAGGCCAGGAGAGCAGTCCGTCGCCCGTGCGCACCTTGTAGACCTGGGCGGCGGCGTTGCGGAGCATGGCCTCGAGCTGCTGGAGGCCGTACCGGTCCAGGGTTCCGGACACGATCTCCGCCGCCTCGCGCTGGTAGGTCATGCCTTGGGCCTGCTGGCGCGTTGGATCGGACAGCCCGGCGGCCCGCCAGAGGGGGCCCTCGCGGTTCCACAGGAAGGTGTCGTGGTGCAGGGGCAGGCGGTCCACATGGGCGCAGAGGCGCCAGCCGGCCTCCGGGCACTCCTCGCGCAGGTACCAGGTGGCGGGCCCGTCCATCTGGCTGCGGGCCAGCATGAAGATGGAGCCGAAGGGCGAGAGCGAGGCCTTGCCGATGAACACGGCGTTCACGGCCATATGGGCGGTCACCGCCAGCAGCAGGGCGCAGGCGACCGGGGCGGCGCCGGAGAACGCCTCCGCCCCGTCGCGCAGCAGCCGGATCACCAGCACGCCGACCAGCAGCCCGCCCGCCAGCGCCACGTGGGAGAGGTGGGCCGCGATGGCGCCCGCCAGCAGCAGGACCAGCCACACCGTCTCCCACCCGCGCAGCCGGTCGCCCGCGAAGCCCAGCAGGAAGACGGTCAGCACCAGCATCGGAGCCAGCACGTCGGGCATGATCTGGGCCGTGAACCAGGGCAGCGCGCTGCCGCCCGCCACCAGCAGCACCAGCACGCCATAGGCGCCGAGGTCGACGCGGCCGACCAGCGCCCGCTGGAGCAGCCAGAGCAGGTGCGCCAGCACCACCCCCTGGGCCAGCACCACCGGCCAGAGCGTCACGCCCCAATGCAGGGGCCAGAGCGCCCAGCTGTAGAAGATGGGGCGCGCCCAATGCTGGCCCGCCGGGTTCAACCCGCCGATGAAGGAGGCGCTGTCGGTGAAGACGAGGGGATAGCCGTTCCAGAATGCCGGCCAGGACAGGAGGGCACCGGCCAGCAGAACGGCAAGAAGGGCGGCCAGGGGGTGCGCCGCCCCTTCCGCCGGTTCGTTGATCGTCCGCGTGGACATGGGCCGCCGCCTCCGCGCTGACACTTTTTCGCAGACACGGAAACAGCCGGAATGGCGGGTCGGATCGAGGGATTCGGGATGACCCCGCCCCGTCCGGAAGGGCTAGGCGCCGCCGTTCAGGTGCACTTCTTCAAGGTGGCGCCGACGAGGCCCTGATCGTCCAGGGTGGCGGAACCGAAATTCGTCAGCTCGAACACGGCGCCCTGGACGCGGACCGGCAGCTTGCCGCCATGGGCGAGCTTGAGGCTGGTCAGGTCCGCCGCCTCCAGCGTGGCGTGCAGCGCCTCGGCGTCGGTGAAGTTGGCGCCGCGCAGGTCCGCCCCGGCGAGGTCGGTGTAGTGCAGCTTGGCGCCGGTGAAGTCCGCCGCCGCCAGCTTGGCGTGGCTGAGCTTGGCGCCGGTCAGGTCGGCCTTCTTGAAGGAGACGGCGGAGAGCTCGCGGCCGCGAAGGTCGATGCCCTTGAGCGAGCGGCCGGTGAAGTCGGCGCGGGTGCCGGACTGGCCGCGCGACGCCACCCAGTCCTCGTGCGACATGGCGATCTTCTCCACCTCCGCCTGGTTCTTCATGTGCTCCTGGAAGGCGGGGTGGTCCTGGAAGATGGCGCGGGTCTGGTCGTTGATGGTGAAGGCGGCCCCGGTCAGGTCCGTGCCCTCCACCTTCACCCCGATCAGCGTGGCGCCGAGCAGGACGGCCCCCTGGAGCGTGGCGCCGGAGAGGTCGGCGTTCGAAAGGTCGGCGTTGCGGAGATTGGCGCCGACCATCTTGACGCCCTTCAGGAGCGCCCCTTCGAGCGACGCCTCCTCGAGATTGCAGAAGGACATGTCGGACAGGTACTCGCGGGTGATGACCTCCCCCGCCTCCCCCTTCTTGATGGCGACGGCGCCGACGCGCAGGTCGGTGTCGTCCAGCATCGCGTCCTGCAGATCGGACTTGTAGAACCGGGCGCCGCGCAGCTTGGCCCGGGTCAGGTCGCAGTTCCTGAGATTGGCCGAGATGAACAGGCTGTTGGACAGGTCGGCCTCGCGGAAGGCGCAGTTCTCCAGGTCCGCGTTGGACAGGTTGCAGGCGAACAGCACGGCCTGGGACAGGTCGAAGCTTTTCAGCCGCAGCCCGCTGAGGTTGGCGAGGCGCAGCTCCAGCCGCTCGCCCCCCTTGCCGCGCACAAACATGGCGTGCCTGGCGATGTGCTGGGTGTACTCCGATGCGGGAACGGCCGCGTTCTGCGCAGGTGTCGTCATCGCCGATCCAGGCCCTCGAGGCCGCGACCCCAGACGGCCGCGTCCATACAATGGAAGGCACCTTATACGAAAGGTGAGGTCGGTCGCACCATAAACGATGCGGTTTCTTATCCTTTCGGGTCGGGACGGCCCGCCGGATCAGGCCCGGCGGAAGACCAGCAGCTTGGAGGCGGTGAAGTTGAAGACGAGGCCGGAGAGCGAGCCCGCCGCCGTGCCGGCATAGGGCAGCAGCGGCAGGAGCGGCGTCAACGCGGCCGGCGTCAGCCCCGGTCCCCAGGTGACCACGGCGGCGTAGACCCCGTAATTGACGAGGCCGCCGACGGCGTTCGCGGCCAGGAACCGGCCCCACTGGCGCAGCGCGCCACGGCGGCTCACGCCCTTGAAGGTATAGGTCCGGTTCAGCCACCAGGTGAAGGTCGCGGCCACCAGATAGCTGAACAGGCGGCCGGTGTAGAAGCCGAGGCCCAGCACCTCCAGCGCCACGAACAGCGCCGCCATGTCCACGAACAGGGCGACGACGCCGATGCCGGCGAAGGTCAGGAACTCGCGCGGCAGGGCGGAGCCGGTCTGGCGGGGGGTGGTTCCGTCCGTCATGGCCGGTGCCGTGGCCCCCGCCCTTCGACAGGCTCAGGGTGAGGGCCATGGGGCCATCGCGGTGCCGGGACGGACCCCGTATGGCATCCCCCCACCCTGAGCCTGTCGAAGGGCGAGGCGACGTGCGCAGGCCCCCCCGTCACAGCTTGCCCCGTCACGCCCCGCCCCGGATGCTGGCCGGGGGGAAGTCGGGGGCCGGAATCTCCAGGTACTTCAGCCTTTTCATCTCGCGCCGGCCGCGGGTGACCGTGTCGAGGATCAGGCCGGCGGTGAGCGCCAGGAAGGACAACAGGCCAAGGCCCGTGGCCAGCACGGCCGTGGGGAAGCGCGGCACGAGGCCGGTCTGGAAGTATTCGATGAAGATCGGGATGGCGATGCCGATGGACAGCAGCGCCAGGACCCCGGAGGCGAGGCCGAAGAACTGGAGCGGCCGCTCCTCCTTGATCAGCTTGCCGATCATCCAGAGGATGCGGAAACCGTCGCGGAAGGTGGAGAGCTTGGACACGCTGCCGGGGGCGCGGTCCTTGTAGGGCGTCTCCACTTCGCCGATGGGCATGCGCATCTCCAGCGCGTGGACCACCAGCTCCGTCTCGATCTCGAAGCCGCCGGCCAGCACTGGGAAGCTCTTGACGAAGCGGCGGGAGAAGACGCGGTAGCCGGACAGCATGTCCTGGGTGCGCTTGCCGAACACGATGGTGACCATGCTGGTCAGCAGGATGTTGCCGAAGCGGTGGCCGCGCCGGTAGTGCTCCCAGTCGGCGACGCGGGCGCCGTTCACCATGTCGAGCTGCTCGGCGACCAGCTTGCGCACCAGCTCCGGCGCCTTGGAGGCGTCGTAGGTGTCGTCGCCGTCCACCATCACGTACACGTCCGCCTCGATGTCGGCGAACATGCGGCGGACCACGTTGCCCTTGCCCTGCAAGGGTTCGCGGCGGACGACGGCCCCGGCCTCGGTGGCGATCTCCACCGTCCGGTCCTTGGAGTTGTTGTCGTAGACATAGACGGTGGCGTCGGGCAGCACCCGGCGGAAATCCGTCACGACCTGCCGGATCGAGGCCTCCTCGTTGTAGCAGGGGACGAGGACGGCGATGCGGGGCGCCGCCGAGGCCGGCGCCGTGCCGGTCGGGCGGTCGAGGTCGTGGATGCTCGCGGCGGCGGCGCTGCTGGTCATGTCATGGATCCGGTGGGACGCGTTGACCCGATACTTACCATGGAAATGGCGAAACGATGACGGCGAGCTTTCGGCTCAACCCGCCCGCCGCACCGGGCAGAGCATCATCGGCTCGTCCAAGTTGGAGGTGACGGGGGCGCAGGCGGTGGCGTCGGCCGTCAGCCCGTAGTGCGGCAGCACGTTGTCGATCGTCCAGACCTCCCAATGGGCAAGCAGCAGGAACATGTCGCCGTCATGGGCGCCGATGCGCTCCGCCATCCTGCGGTTGATGCCGACGTCGCCGTGATCGGGATGGATCAGGTAGCTCTGCAGCCGCAGGAAAGGCACCTGGGGCGGGAAGCCGTGGACGAGGAAGCTGGTCGGCGCGTAGCCGGTCATCAGGATCAGCGTGTCGTCCGGGTTCGGCAGCGTAGGCGCCTGGATCTCCACGAAGCGGTCTGTCCAGGCGATCCGGCTCCAGTTGCCGGGCTGCGCCGTCACGGTGACGAGCGCCAGCAGGGCCGCCGCCGTCACAGCCCGCGCCCGCACCGGGATCGGCCAGACGGCGATGGCGGCGACGATGGCGACGGGGGCCAGCATCTCCAGCGGGATCAGGTAGCGGTAGATCGCGAAGAGCTTCAGCCAGACGAGATACGACAGGGCCGTGGCGATCAGCAGATAGCGCACGGGCGCCGGCATGGGCGCCGCATGCCCGCGCGCCCTGGCGGCCAGCCAGATCAGCGGTGTGGCGATCAGGACGAGGTAGGCGACGGGGATGCGCAGGTCGCGGAACGCGATCTCCCCCACCTGCTTGGGATCGGCGGTCCACAGGAAGGGGAAGGCCAGCGCCTCGCCCAGGCTTTCCGGCAGCCACTTGTCGTCGCGGTACGTCGCCAGCGATCCCATGGGGGAGCGGAAGACGTCGTTGAAGTAAGGGAACAGCGGGTTCTGGAACTCCGTCCACAGGAACCACATCCAGTGGCCGGAGAAGATGGCCATGCCCGCCAGCACGCCGATCCCGAAGAAGAAGGACTGGAACATCCGGCGCCAGAACCCGCCCTCCACCAGCAGGAAGGCGAAGCAGAGGCCGACGGCGAAGACCACGGTCGGCTGCTTCAGCCCCACTCCGCTGCCGACCAGCAGCCCGGCGAACGCGAGCAGCGCGAAGGCGCGCGGGGCCGGACCCCGGAAGACGAGGTCGGCGTTCGCCACCACGACCCAGGCGGAGCCCAGCACGAACAGGCTGATGACATTGTCGTAGAAGGTGGTGCCGATCAGCCCGACAGGGCCGCCGCCGATCAGGCCGAGCAGGGCCAGCGTGCCGGCGGCCAGCGCCCGGCGGCGGGGATCGGCCAAGGGCAGGACGACCCAGGCGATGCCGTAGAGCGGCACCGCGTTCAGCCCGTTCACCACACCCATGATGAAGCCGACCCAGCGGGCGGGCAGCGCCTCGGCCAGCCAGTAGAAGGGCAGGTCGAGCGTGGGATTGTAGAAGGCCGGGACCTGCGACGGCGCCACGTCGATGGCCCAGCGCCCGGTCCAGAACGCGTAGGCGTTGTACCAATGGTAATTGCGCAGGTCCCAGTTGGCGTCCTGGCCCAGCAGCAGCGACAGCCCGCCCGTGGCCAGCGCCACGGCGGCCAGGAACAGGATCACCGGCGGGGTGAACGGGCGGGCTTGCGTGTCGGTGGTCATGTTCCGGGGGAACCGGGGCGGCCGGACGGGTGGTTGTCCGCGCCGTTCCTAGGCCCGCCGCGCGGCAAGATCAAGGCGCCAGCACGGAAAGGATGGGGCGCCGCGGGCCGGGAACCGCACCCGCCCCGAGCGGTCAGCGGCCCGGCGGCAGGCCGATGGCGGTGACGGTGCGGGCGTCGTTGAGGTCGGCCCCGTCCAGGTTGGCGCCGTGGCAGTTCGCCTCCGCCAGGTCGGCGCCCACCAGCTTGGCCTCCCGGAGGTCGGCGCCGGAGAGGGTCGCACCGGTGAGGCTCGCCTGCATCATCACGGCCCGGCGCAGGATGGCGTCGGTCAGGTCGGCCTGATCCATGCGGGCGCGGGTGAGGTTGGCGCTCCACAGCCGGCCGGTGGCCGACTGGATCTGCACCGGGCCGACATCGGCCCTGGTCATGTTGGCGCCGGTCAGCGTGGCGCGCTCCAGCGAGGCGCCGCGCAGGTCCGCCTGGGTCAGGTCGGCCTCCCGCAGGTCGGCCAGCGACATGTCGGCCATGGCAAGGGTGGCGCCGACGAGCTTGGCCTTGGCGAGGGTGGCGCAGTGCAGCAATGCCGCCGACAGGTTGGCGCCGGAGAAGTCGATCCCGCTGAGGTCGAGGGTGGAAAGGTCGGCGCGCGCCCCCTCCTTGCCGCCGCTGTCGACCCAGACGGCGTGCTGGGCCAGCACCTCCACGAGGTCGAGCCCGGTCTCGTCCGGGCGCTTCGCGAGGACGGCGTCCTCCAGGCTGGCGGAGCGGCGGGTCATCTCGTCGATGATGGCGCCGACCAGGATGGCGTTGGTGAACTTGGTCTGCGCCAGCTCCGCCCCGGTCAGGATGGCGCCGGACAGGCGCGCACCGGTCAGGTTGGCGTCCCGCAGGTCCGCCCCCTGGAGGTCGCAGCCGGTGAGGTTGGAATTGGTCAGGTTGGCACGGACGAACTTCGCCCCGCGCAGGATGCAGTCGGTCATGTCCGTCTGCATGATGAAGGCGTTGGACACCCGCGCCCGCGTCATGTCGGCGGCCCGGATGGTCGCCACCGACATCTCGGTATGCACGGGCACAGCCTCGAACTCGTGCACCGACATGTCGCCGTTCTTGCGCACATGCATGATGGTGCCGTCGCGCAGGTCGGTGTCGACCAGGATCGCCTCGGACAGCACGGCCCCGCGCAGGCACGCGCCGCGCAGGTCGGCCTTGCGCAGGTCCGCCTTCTCCAGGTTGGCGAGCCGCAGATCAGCGGCGTAGAGGTTGGCGTTGGCGAGGGTGGCGCCGCTGAGCCGGGTGCCGAAAAGCTTGGCGCCCGACAGGTCGGCGTCCGTCAGGTCGAGGCCGGAGAGGTCGAGGTGCGAGAGGTCGCGGAGCTTCAGGTTGGCCCGCACGCCGCCCGGCTGGCGGCGCAGGAAGGCCGTATGCTTGCCGATGATCCCCTGCAGTTCCGCAGGCGTGATCCGCGAACGGTCAGGACCCGATTCACGACCGGAGATCACAGAATTCGCCCCCTCGAAACAGACGGCCCATCGGTCGCCCCCGCGCCGCCGGCGCGGGCCCCGTGCGCCGACACGATAAATCCAAGAAACCTTCGAGTAAGTTAATCCGAAAAATGAACTTGTTAAACCTAGTTACATCGCCACCACTTCCGGAGCAAGACCACCTCTTCGGAAGAGGTAAGGCGGCGCCCCGCTTCGCACAGCCCGTCCCCGCGATTTCCCCGGCGATTGACAGCGCGGCGGCGTCCCTGTAAATCCACGCAACCCTGACAGGGGTGAAGCCTCCCGCGCCACGGCGCGCCGCCAGTCCGCGAGTTTCGCGCACTGGCGCTTTCGCGTTTGGGGTGGCGGCTTCGGGAGCGATGCGGCTTCGCGGCTCGATTCGGGCCGCCATGTGGGACGAGGCATGTTCGAGGGACTGACAGGCCGGCTGGGCGAGATTTTCGATCGCCTGCGCAAGCGCGGCGCGCTGAGCGAGGAGGACGTGAACGCGGCCCTCCGCGAGGTGCGCGTGGCGCTGCTGGAGGCCGACGTCGCCCTGCCCGCCGTCAAGGCCTTCGTCGCCGGGGTGAAGGAGAAGGCGATCGGCCAGGAGGTGCTGCGCGGCATCAATCCGGGTCAGATGGTCGTCAAGATCGTCCACGACCATCTGGTGGAGCTGCTGGGCGGCGCCAGCGAGGGCGTGGACCTGAACGCGGCACCGCCGGTGCCGATCCTGATGCTGGGCCTGCAGGGCTCGGGCAAGACCACCACCTCGGCCAAGATCGCCCTGCGCCTGAAGACGCGGGAGAAGAAGAAGGTGCTGATGGCGTCGCTGGACGTGCGGCGTCCGGCGGCCCAGGAGCAGCTGAAGGTGCTGGGCGAGCAGGTGGGTGTCGCCACCCTGCCGATCGTGCCCGGCCAGACGCCCGTGCAGATCGCCCGCCGCGCCATGGAGACGGGCCGGCTGGAGGGTTACGACGTCGTCCTGCTGGACACGGCGGGCCGCCTCGCCATCGACGACGAGCTGATGAACGAGGTCGTGGAGATCCGCGACGCCACGAAACCGGTGGAAAGCCTGCTGGTGGTGGACGCGATGACCGGCCAGGACGCGGTCACGGTCGCCACCAACTTCAACGAGCGGGTCGGCATCACCGGCATCGTGATGACCCGCATCGACGGCGACGCGCGCGGCGGTGCCGCCCTGTCCATGCGCCATGTGACCGGCAAGCCGATCAAGCTGCTGGGCACGGGCGAGAAGACGGACGCGCTGGAGACCTTCCACCCCGACCGCATCGCCGGCCGCATCCTGGGCATGGGCGACGTGGTGTCGCTGGTTGAGAAGGCGGCCGAGACCATCGACCGGGAGGAGGCCGAGAAGCTCGCCCGCAAGATGGAGAAGGGCGGCTTCGACCTGGACGACATGCTGTCCCAGATGCGCCAAATCAAGAAGATGGGCGGCATGGGCGGCCTGATGGGCATGCTGCCCGGTGTCGGCAAGATCAAGGAGCAGCTGAAAAACGCCAATGTCGACGAGAAGATGATCGCCCGCCAGGAGGCCATCATCCTGTCGATGACCAAGAAGGAGCGGCGCAAGCCCGAGGTCCTGAACGCCAGCCGGCGCCGGCGCATCGCACTCGGCAGCGGCACCACGGTCGCGGACGTGAACCGGCTGATCAAGCAGTACCAGGACATGTCCGACATGATGCGGAAGATGAAGAAGCTCGGGCAGAAGGGCCTGATGCGCCAGGGCATCTCCGCCCTGCTGCCGAAGGGGCGGCGGTGATGGCCCCGGCGACCGACATCCCGCCGCATGCCCCGCCGCACACCACGCTGCGCACCGCGCGGCTGGTGCTGCGCCCGCTGTCGATGGACGACGTTCCGGCCATGCATCCGGTGATGAGCGATCCGGACAGCATGCGTTACTGGTCGCACCTGCCGCACGAGACGGTGGAGACGACGGTCAAGCTGTTCGAGCGCTGGATCGCCGACGACGGCACGGGCCGGAACTGGGCGGTCACACGCGACGGCGGCACGGCTGTGGGCTTCGTCAACCTGTTCGGGGTGGACAAGCGGATCGGCAGCTTCGGCTATATGCTGGCACCCGCCGCGCGTGGCCAAGGCTTCGCCACGGAGGCCGGGCGCGCCGTGCTGGACTATGCCTTCGGGGCCTGGAACCTGCACCGGGTGGAGGCGCGCCTCGACCCGGACAACCGGGCGTCGGCCGCCGTGCTGGAACGGCTCGGCTTCACGGTCGAGGGTCATACCCGCAAGGATTTCCTGCTGGGCGACCGCTACTACGACACGCTGATCTGCGGAATGCTGGCCGACGAGTGGCGGGCGCTGTCCGCGCGGGCGGAGGTGGCGGCATGATCGACCATGTCTCCATCGGCGTGTCCGACCTCGCCCGGTCCGCCGCCTTCTACGACCGGGTGCTGGGCGCGCTGGGCGTCGGGCGCCTGTTCCAGGACGGCGACCACATCGCCTACGGCCGCCGGGGCGAGCCCTATTTCATCATCAACCCGCCGCTGGACCCTTCGCGCGGTCCGGTCGGCCGGACCAACGGCCTGCACCTCTGCTTCACGGCCGCGACGGCCCAGCAGGTGCGGGACTTCCATCGCGTGGCGCTGGAGAACGGCGCCATCGACGACGGGGGGCCGGGCCTCCGCCCGCAGTACACCCCGACATACTACGCCGCCTTCGTGCTCGATCCGGACGGGCACAAGATCGAGGCGCACTGCAATGTTCCGGACGCGTCCAAGACAGACTGACGTCGCGTTAGAGAAGAGAAAGGTACGAGTTCCATGTCCGTGAAGATCCGCCTGGCGCGCGGTGGCGCCAAGAAGCGTCCCTACTACTCCATCGTCGTGGCCGACAGCCGCAGCCCGCGCGACGGCAACTTCATCGAGAAGATCGGGACCTACAACCCGATGCTCCCGGCCGACCATCCGGAGCGCGTCACCCTGAAGGAGGACCGCGTGAAGGAGTGGCTGGGCAAGGGCGCGCAGCCGACCGACCGCGTGGTGAAGTTCCTGGCCAAGGCCAACCTGATGGCCGCGCCGAAGATCCGCGAGACGCCGAAGAAGTCCGCGCCGAAGGCGAAGGCCCAGGAGCGCGCCAAGGCCGCCGCGGCCGCCGCCGCCCCGGCCGAGGGCTGATCCGCGTCATGGTTCGCCGGCGGGCGTGATCCGGAACACGGATCGCACGGACCGGGGTTCGGACATCCACGGACGGGAGGGCTTGCGGCTTCGCCGCCAGTCCGCGCCGAAGGCGCATAGTCCCCGTCCGTGCGTGTCCGTGACCTGGTCCGTGACGTCCGCGTCCCATGGCCCGCACGTTCACAAGGCCGTTGCATGTCCAGCCGCATCGTCGTCGCCCAGATCGTCGGCGCCCATGGCGTCCATGGCCGGGTGAAGCTGAAGAGCTTCACCGGGGAGCCCGAGGCCGTGTTCGCCTACGGCCCCCTGACGGACGCCTCAGGCGCCAGGAGCTTCGCCCTGCGCAAGACCGGCACCGGCAAGGACCACTTCCTGGCCGAGGTGGAGGGCGTGCGCTCCAAGGAGGCGGCGGACGCCCTTCGCGGCACGCTGCTGCATGTGGAGCGCGACCGGCTGCCCGAGCCGGAGGACGAGGACGAGTTCTACCATGCCGACCTGATCGGCCTGCCCGTGGAGACCACGGACGGGACGGCCTTCGGCACGGTGAAGGCGATCTTCGACTTCGGGGCGGGCGACGTGCTGGAGATCGACCACGTCTCGGCCAAGACCGTCCACCTGCCCTTCACGAAGGCGGAGGTGCCGGTGGTGGACGTGAAGGGCGGCCGCGTCGTCGTGAACCCGCCGCCGAACCTGTTCGCCCCCGCCGGCCCGCCGCCGAGCGAGGAGGAGCTGGCCGGCGAGATCGAGGTGGAGATCGACGACGGGGAACCCGGGGACGGGCGGTGACCGACGGTCCGCGTCCGCACTGGTCCGTCCGGATCCTGACCCTGTTCCCGGAGATGTTTCCGGGACCGCTGGGACAGAGTCTGGCGGGCAAGGCGCTGGAAAACGGCGTCTGGTCGCTGGAAACGCTGGACATCCGTTCGTTCGCGCGCGATAAGCACCGCTCCGTGGACGACACCCCGTTCGGCGGAGGGCCCGGCATGGTCATGCGGCCCGACGTGCTGGACACGGCGCTGACGGCGGCGAAAGCCGGCGGCGGCAGCCTGGGGCGGGCGATCTACCTCAGTCCGCGCGGACGCGTGCTGAACCAGGATCTTGTGCGCGAGCTGGCGCGGGAGCCCCTGGTGACGCTGCTCTGCGGCCGGTACGAGGGGGTGGACGAACGGGTCCTGGAGGAGCACGCCCTGGAGGAGGTGAGCCTCGGGGATTTCGTGCTGTCCGGCGGCGAGCCGGCGGCGCTGTGCCTGATCGATGCCGTGGTCCGGCTGCTGCCGGGGGTCATGGGCAACGTCGAGACGGCCGGCGAGGAGAGTTTCGAGCGGGGACTGCTTGAGTACCCGCACTATACGCGCCCCGCCGAATGGAAGGGGCGCGCGGTACCGGAGGTCCTCTTGTCCGGTCATCACGAGAGGGTTAGGGCCTGGCGGCTCGAACAGGCGGAGCGGATCACGGAGGCCAGACGGCCCGACCTGTGGACGCGCTACCTGGAAAGCCGCCCGGCCCCAAAGGTGAAAAAACGCCGAGCCCGCAAGGAAACGGCAATGCCAACAGAGGTCGCCGCCGCGAATGAGATGGGCGCCGACCGTGACGAAGGATGAGTTGCGATGAACATTCTGCAGCAGTTCGAGGCCGATCAGGTCGCCAAGCTGACCACCGGCAAGACGATCCCCGAATTCTCCCCCGGCGACACCGTGAAGGTGAACGTGAAGGTCGTCGAGGGCACGCGCGAGCGCGTCCAGGCCTATGAGGGCGTCGTCATCGCCCGCAAGAACGCCGGCCTGAACAGCAGCTTCACCGTCCGCAAGATCTCCTACGGCGAGGGTGTCGAGCGCGTGTTCCCGCTGTACAGCCCGCGCCTGGACAGCATCGAGCTGGTGCGCAAGGGCTCCGTCCGCCGCGCCAAGCTGTATTACCTGCGCGGCCGCCGCGGCAAGTCCGCCCGCATCGCCGAGCGCACCACCGGCCGCGGCATGAACGAGAAGGGCGGCGAGGAGTAAGCCTCCCCTCCCTTTCCGGCGCTTGCGCCAATTGCCGAACCCCGCCGCGCCCCAAGGCCGGCGGGGTTTTCGCGTTCAAGGCCCCACCCCAGGCGAGGGCTTGAAAAAGAAAGGGAACCGTTCCTGAAGACTTCGCCGGAGACATGGGACTCCAAAGGCGCGCCACCACAAAGATTCGCGAACTAAACGACGAGCAACCCTTTCCTTTCAGGGGCGAATGTTTCTTGTGGTAAACCGTCTTCAGCAGAATTAACGATCTTTTAACTTTTGACACTTCAGAACTGTGGAAGCGAGTCCGAAAGGTCGCCATGACCATCCGCTTCGGCAGTTCCGACACCCACCCGCCGATCCCCGAGCCGCCCATGGATGGGCGGCTGGAGGAGCTGCTCGGCTGGTGGCGTGCGCTGGGCAGGTCGCCACCCGCCTGGGAGGCCGACCATGTCCAGGCCCTGCGGCCCTGGATGGGCACGCTCCTGGTCGTGCGCTACCACGGCGCCGACGAGGAGACGGCGCGCGTCGCCCTTTACGGGACCACCCTCGCCTCCGTCCTGGGCGAGGACCTTACGGGGCAGAGCCTGCGCGAGGCGGCCGGCCCGGACGATCCCGAACCGCTGCTGCGCGGCTACGCCAAGGCGCGCACGACCGGCCGACCGCACTGGTGCGTTGTCGCCCTGACGCGCGACGGGACAGTGGAGATGGCCTACCAGCGCCTGCTGCTGCCGTTCCGCAGCGGCGACGCCCTGCGCATCCTGGCGGCACTGCGGTACCAGAAGTATCCCGACCGGGGCTGGCACTACGCGGGAACCGGCGCGCGCAGCCTGCACTGCCGGCTGCTGGACTGACGCTGGACGGCCCGGTCGACCGACATGGAAAGGGCCGCGCCCGGTCGCCCGCGCGCGGCCCCTTCACACGGCGTGAGGCCGGTCAGGCCGTGATGTCCATGAAGCGGCTGGGATGGTTGCCCAGGATGTCCTCGTTCCAGCCGGTGACCTTTTTGCTGACCATGTTCTGGTTGGCGTAGACGTAGATCGGGAACACGGCCACGTCCTCCAGCGCCAGCGCCTCCGCCTTCTGCAGCAGCTCGCGCCGCTTCTCCGCGTCGGCGGTCTTGTTCGCCTCGTCCATCAGGGCGTCGTAGGCCGGGTTGGCGTAGCCGGACGGGTTCTGCTGGACCACGTCGGAGCGCAGCAGGTCGAGGAAGGTGACCGCGTCGTTGTAGTCGGCGATCCAGCCCTGGCGGACGACGTCCTTGTAGCTCTTCTCGTCGCGGGTGGAGAGGAAGACCTTCCATTCCTGGTTATTGAGCGTGACCTTCACGCCCAGCTTCTGCTGCCACATGGAGGCGATGGCGATTGCGATCTTCCGGTGGTTCTCGTTGGTGTTGTAGAGGATCTCCAACGCCAGCGGCTTGCCGCCGGGACCATAGCCGGCGGCCTTCACCAGCTCGCGCGCCTTCTCGTCGCGCTGCGCCTGGGTCCAGGTGGCGTATTCAGGCGCCTGGGGCGTGTAGTTCTCCGTCCCCGTCGGCACGAAGCTGAAGGACGGGGTTTCGCCCTGGGCGGTGATCTTCTCGACGATGGCCTGCCGGTCGATGGCGAGGTTGAGGGCCAGGCGCAGGTCCTTGCTGCTCTTCCACGGCTCCTTCGTCATGTTGGCCGAGTAGAAGTAGATGCCGAGATACGGGTCCTCCCGGTACTCCTCGGCCATGTTCTCCTTGATCCAGCGGGTCTGGGTGACCGGGACCTCGTATGTGGTGTGCAGCTCGCCGGAGCGGAAGCGGCGGAGCTCCGTCTCGATGTTCTCGGTCGGATAGAAGAAGACCGTGTCGATCTTCACACTGTCGGCCGCATGGAAGTGCGGGTTCTTCACCACCTTCACATGGCCCTGCGGGATCGACTCGGACAGCATGTAGGCGCCGTTGCAGACGAGGTTGCCGGCGCGGATGAAGTCGTCCCCGAACTTGTCGTAGTTGGCCTTGCTGATCGGATAGAAGGCGTGGTGGTGCACCATCTTGGTGAAGTACGGGGTCGGGCCGCGCAGCGTCACCTCGAAGGTGTGATCGTCCACGGCGCGCACGCCCATCTCGTCCACCGGCGCCTGGCCGAGGCTGGCGGCCTGGGCGCCCTTCACGACCCAGAGATTGAAGGCGTAGTTGGACGCGGTCTTGGGATCGCAGATGCGCTTCCAGGCGAACACGAAGTCGTGCGCCGTGACCGGCGTGCCGTCCGACCACTTGCCGTTCCTGCGCAGGTGGAAGGTGTAGACGGACTGGTCGGCGTTGGCCTCCCACCGCTCGGCGGCCCCAGGCACGCGGCCGTTGGCGCCGTCGGGCATGATCAGCCCTTCGAAGATGTCGAACTGGATCCAGCTCTCCGGCACGCCGCTGGACTTGTGCGGGTCCAGCGTCTGCGGCTCCGACCCGTTGCCCCGGTGCAGGACCTTGCCGCCGGCACCCGCCGTGACGGCGGCGAACACGGTGCGGGGCGCGAGACCGGCGCCAAGGGCGGCGGTGCCGGCCGCCGTGGCGGCGATGCCGGTCAGCAGGCTGCGGCGGGACGGGCTGAAGCGCTGGGCCATGGGTCGGGTCACTCCTTCTTCTGCGCGGGCCGGCCACGGACTGCCGGCGGCCGGGTCATGTATGGACGGCGAGCGTGGCGACAAGATGGTGGCCGCCGCGCCCGGCCGGGGTTCAGGGGGTCAGTTCCATGTAGCGGGTCAGGTTGAACCCGCTGGGGTTCTCGTTGAAGCCCTTCACCTTGGGATTGACGACGGTGCGGTAGCTGCCGGTGAGCAACGGCACGAAGGGCAGGTCGGCGAGGAGCATCGCCTCCGCCTCCGCCAGCTTCGCAAGCCGCGCCTCCGGATCGGTCATCATGTTGGCGTCGGCCAGCGCCTTGTCGTAGGCGGGGTTGGCGTAGCCGGTGCGGTTCATGCGGCCGATGTCGCTCTGGAACAGCTTCAGGAAGGTGTAGGCGTCGCTGAAGTCGGCCAGCCAGCCGAGCCAGACGAGGCCGGGATATGTCCGGTCGCCGGCCGTCTGGAGCTGGACGCGGAATTCCTGGTTGTTCAGGGTCACGTCCACGCCGAGCTTCTGCTTCCACATGCCGGCGATGGCGACGACGAGGCGGCGGCTGGCCTCCGACGTCGGGTGCAGCACCTCGAAGCGCAGCGGGTTGCCGGGGCCGTACCCCGCCTCCTCCAGCAGTTTCTTCGCCCGCGCGTCCCGCTCCGCCTGGGTCATCGTCGCCATGGCGGGCTGGGGGTTGCGGTATCCGGCGAAGCCCGGCGGGGTCAGCGTGTAGTTCGCCTTCTCCCCCGCCATGGCGACCTTGTCGGCCAGCACGTCGCGGTCGATGGCGAGGGTGAGCGCCTCGCGCACCTTGGCATCGGAGGCCCAGGGCTCCCGCGTCAGGTTGAAGCCCAGGTACCAGGTGGCGTTGACCGTGTGGAAGCGCACGCTTTCCGGGATGTTCTTGCGCGCCCATTCGACCTGGGCGTTCGGAATCTGGTGCACCAGATGCAGCTCGCCCGCGCGGAAGCGGCGCAGCTCCGTGTCCTGGCTGTCGGAGGCGTGGTGCAGGACCTCGTCGATCCTCACATTGGCGCGGTCCCAGTAATGCGGGTTCCGCTTCAGCCGGACGAAGGTCTGCGGCTGATGCTCCGCCAGCAGGTAGGCGCCGTTGGACACCATCTTGCCGGCCTCCACGAAGGCGCGGCCATGGGCCTCGTAGTTCGCCTTGCTGATCGGGAAGGTGGCGCGGTGCTGCAGGCTGTTGAGGAAGTAGCCGGTGGGACGCTCCAGCGTCACGCGCAGGGTCTTGGCGTCCACCGCCTCGGTACCCAGAGCGTCCGTCGGCATCTCCCCCTTGCCGATGGCCTCCGCGTTCTTCACGGGCCAGAGGAAGTAGGCGTAGTCGCTGGCGGTCTTCGGATCGACCATGCGGCGCCAGGAGAAGACGAAATCCTCCGCCGTCACGGGCGTACCGTCGGACCAGTTGGCGTCCTCGCGGAGCTTGAAGGTGTAGACGACACCGTCGGGGCTGATCTCCCAGCTCTTGGCGACGGCGGGCGCCAGCTCACCCTTGGGCCCGAAGGTGAACAGCCCCTCGTACAGGTCGTAGGTGATCCGGCTTTCCGTCACGGCGGAGCCCAGGGCCGGGTCGAGCGAGGCCGGCGCCGGGCCGTTGCCCCGATGCAGTACCGATTGCGCCAGGGCGGGTGACGCCGCCAGGGACAGGGCGGCGACCAATCCGGCGATCGCGACGGTCCGGGCGCGGGACAGGAGGGAGACGGGCTTCATCGGATCAACGCTCCAGGGTGACGTAGCGGCTGAGCTGGACGCCCATCGGGTGGATGGTCCAGCCCTTGACGCGGGGCGACACGACATTGCGCCAGGTGTTGTTGTAGATCGGGATGATCGGGCTGTCGGCCAGCATCACGGCCTCCGCCTCCGCCATCTTGGCGGCCCGCGCCGCCGGGTCGGTGAGCGCCGTGGCCTCGTCCATCAGCCGGTCGAATTCGGCGCTGGCGTAGCCGGACCGGTTCATACGGCCGACATCCCCGCGCAGGATCTTCAGGAAGGTGTAGGGGTCGGGGAAGTCGCCGATCCAGATCAGCGGCACGGCACCCGTGTAGGTCTTCTCCGCCGCGTTCTGCAGGACGACCTTCCATTCCTGGTTATTGAGGGTGACCTTGGCCCCCAGCTTGGACTGCCACATGGAGGCGATGCCGACGACGATGCGGCGCGTGCTCTCGCTGGTCGGATGCATGATCTCGATTTCCAGCGGCTTGCCGCCGGGGCCGTAGCCGGCCTCCGCCAGGAGCTTGCGGGCGAGGTCGTCGCGCGCCGCCTGGGTCATCGCGGCCTCGGCCGGCTGGGGCGGCTCGTATCCGTCGATCATGCCCGACGGCACGAAGGTGAAGGTCGGCCGCTCCCCCGACTTGGTGATCTTCTCGACGATGGCCTGCCGGTCGATGGCGAGGTTGAGGGCGCGGCGGAGCTGGGGGTTGGACTTCCACGGCTCCTTCGTCATGTTGAGGATCAGGTAGGCGGTGCCGAGCGCCGGGTGGAAGACCCTGATCTCGGGCATGTTCTGCTCGATCCACTCCACCTGGGTCACGGGTGCCGCGTTGAGCACGTCCAGCTCGCCGGCCCGGAAGCGCCGGAACTCCGTCTCCGGACTGTCGCTGTGCCAGTAGACGACGGTGTCGACCTTGACGTTGCCCGCCTCCCGGAAATGCGGGTTCCTCGTCAGGCGCACGGAGGTCTGCGGCACATGCTCCGCCAGGACGTAGGCGCCGTTGGAGACGAGGTTGCCGGGGCGGATCGCCTCCCTGCCCAGCTTCTCGAAACTGGCCTTGGACACCGGGTAGGTGATCCGGTGGATGAGGGAGGAGAGGAAATAGCCGGTCGGCTCCTCCAGCGTGACGCGCAGCGTGCGCGCGTCCACCGCCTCCACGCCGAGGCTGTCCACCGGCGCCTTGCCGGCGCTGATCGCCTCCCCGTTCTTCACGGGCCAGAGGAAATAGGCGTACTGGGACCCGGTGGCCGGATCGACCAGCCGCCGCCAGGCGAAGACGAAATCCTCCGCCGTGACGGGCGTGCCGTCGGACCATTTTCCGTCGGCGCGCAGGGTGAAGGTATAGACGAGGCCGTCCGGGCTGATGGTCCAGCTTTCGGCCGCACCGGGGATGGCCTTGCCGTCGGGCGCGAAGGTCAGCAGCCCTTCGAACAGGTCGTAGCCGATGCGGGACGACTGCACATCCGTGCCGATATGCGGGTCGAGGGAGCTGGGCTCCGGCCCGTTGCCCCGGTTGAAGGTGACCTTTGCGGCGGCCGGAACCGCGAGTGCGGCCGGCAGACCGGCGGCCAACGCCAGAAGAAGCGCCGGGGCCAAAAGGCCCCGCGCCCAGCGACGGGCGAACAGCATCAACGTCCCTCTCCCTGCCCTGTCCCGGTTCCCGGGAATTGGGTGTCTATGTGCGGACATCGCGGACGAGAGTCCAGACCGCATCGGTTACCGGCGCGTAACGCCCCCCTCATTCCAGGCGCAGGAACCGCGTGGGGTTCACGTCCAGCGGGTTGGCGATCCAGCCCTTCACCCGGGGGCTGACCAGCCGGGCGCGGGCCAGGGTGTAGACCGGGATCACCGCGTCGTCCGCCAGGGCCATCGCCTCCGCCTCCGCCAGCAGGGCCAGCCGGCGGGCCGGGTCCTGTTCGGCCGAGGCGCGGTCCAGCAGCCTGTCGAAGGCGGGGTTGGCATAGCCCGACGGGTTCTCCGGCCCCACGTCGGAGCGCAGGAACTCCAGAAACACGTTCGGGTCGTCATAGGCGCCGACATAGCCGTGGCGGGCGACGCCGGTGAAGGTCTTGGTCCGCCGCGCGTCCAGGAAGACCTTCCATTCCAGGTTCGACAGGGTGGTGCGCACGCCGAGGTTCTGCTGCCACATACCGGCGGTGGCCACGGCCACCCGGCGCCAGTCCTCCGACGTGTTGTAGACGAGGTCCAGGGTCAGCCCAGCACCGTCCGGATGACCGGCCTCCGCCAGAAGGCGCCGCGCCTCCGCCAGCCGCTTGTCGCGCGGCCAGTCGGCCCAGTCCGGCCGCTGCGGCGTGTAGCCCGGCATGCCGGGCGGGACATAGGAGAAGGACGGGAGCTGCCCGCCCTGGGCGATCCTCTCCGCCAGCACGTCGCGGTCGAGCGCCATGGACAGGGCGCGGCGGACCTTCGGCCGGTCGGCCAGCGTGCCCTTGGTCAGGTTGGGCGCGTAGTAGAAGGTGCCGAGCTGCGGCCCGATGCGCAGATCGTCCGGCAGGTTCGCCCGGGCCCAGGCGATCTGCGACGGCGGCAGGGCGAAGGTGGTGTGCAACTCGCCGGCCCGGTAGCGCTTGAGTTCGGTGTCCTGGTTCTCCGTCGCGTGGAAATAGACGGCGTCGATCCGCGCCTTGGCGGCGTCGCGATGCCGGTCGTTGCGGACCAGCTTCACGTGGCTCTGCGGCACGGCTTCGGCCAGGACATAGCCGCCGCTGGCGACGAGGTTGCCGGGCTTGAAGAAGTCCCGCCCCAGCCGCTCCATGGGCTCCTTCGGCAGCGGCACCAGGAACGGGAAGCTGAGCATGGAGACGAAGTAGGGGGCGGGCTTCTCCAGGTCGAAGGCGACGGTGCGCGCGTCCACCGCCCGCACGCCGAGCTGCGAGAGGTCTGTGATTTTGCCTTCGGTGATGGCGCGGGCGTTCCGCACCGGCCAGAAGTAATGGCTGTTCCGCCCCTGCGTGCGGGCCGGGTCCACCAGACGCCGGAAGCTCCAGACCACGTCGGCGGCGGTGATCGGGGAACCGTCCGACCAGACGCCGTCGGGGCGCAGGTGGAAGGTGTGGGTGAGGCCGTCGGCCGAAACCTCCCACCGTTCCGCGAGGCCGGGGCCGAAGCGCCCGTCCGGCCCGCGCGCGACCAGCCCCTCGAACAGGTCGTAGATGATCAGCGCCTCGGGGAAGCCGGTGGCGAGATGGGGGTCCAGCGTCTCCGGCTCCGCCCCGTTGCCGCGGTGGAGCACCACCTCCGCCTGGGCGGGCCTGACCATCCCCGCCGCGACGAGAAGAGCGAGGACGGCCAGAAGGCGGACAAGCGGGGTGCGGCGCGCCATGGTATCAGTCCGGGAAGTTGGTGAGGAAAAGGTCGTCGCGGATATGGGCCACCGCGCGCAGGCCCGTCTCCGCCGCGAAGGCGTCCAGGGCGGGGCGGAGCGGCGGGAAGCATTCCACCTGGATGAAGACGCGGTTGTCCCGGATCAGCCCGCGCATGCCCGCCAGGACCTCCAGCTCGTGCCCTTCCACGTCGATCTTGACGAAGATCCGGGCGCCGCGCATGGGCAGCTCCTCGTCCAGGGGCACGGTTTCGACCGTCAGGTCGGGCGCCTCGGTGACGATCCGGGACATGCCGGGATTGGAGACGTCCACCAGCTTGAAACCGGCCGTGCCCCTGGCGGCCGAAACCCCCTTCTCCACCACCTCCACCTGCGGCAGGCCGTTGATCTGCAGGTGGTAGCGCAGGCGGACCAGCGTGCGCGGGTCGGGTTTGAAGGCGACGACCCGTGCGGCCAGCCCGGCCCGCGCGACCTCCATCGCGTAGGTGCCCAGGTTGGCGCCGACATCGACGAAGAGGTCGCAGCCATGGCGCCGCATGCGGTCCAGCATGAGCGCCAGCTGCTCGTCCTCCCACCAGCCCCAGAGGGCGATGTGACGGTCGACCACGCTGCGGATGTCGACGAGGTAGAGGAGCCCGCCCTTGCGGACGACCTGACGGCCGTCTGGCCACAGCCGGGCCAGCAGGCCCGTCAGCGGGTGCTTCAGCCACTTCCGCATCACCGGGATGCGGCCGAGCGCCCGTGTCGCCGCAAGGAGCATCAGGCCCCCGTCATTTGGCGAAGCCCAGGTAGCGGCTGGGATAGACGTCGCGGGCGTTGGGAATCCAGCCCGTCACCTTGGGCGAGACCACGCGACGCCGGGTGTTGTGATGCGTGGTGATCATCGGCAGGTCGTCCAGCAGCATCCTCTCGGCCTCCGCCAGCAGGGCCATGCGCTTCTCCGGATCGGTCGCGGCGTTCGCCTCGTCGATCTTCCTGTCCAGCGCCGGGTTGCTGTAGCCGGCGTAGTTCTGCTTGCCGACGTCGCTGCGCACGATCTTGAGGAAGGTCACCGGGTCCAGATAGTCCCCGATCCAGCCGAACAGGACCATGTCGCCATAGCTCTTGTTCTCGGCCATGTCGGCGACGACGCGGCCCTCCTGGTTGTTCAGCTCCACGTCGATGCCGAGCTTCTGCTTCAACATCGCGGCGATGGCGACGACGATGCGGCGGTTGTTCTCGTTCGTCGTGTAGCTGAGCTTCAGCAGCGGCAGGGTCTTGCCGCCGGGGCCGTAGCCCGCTTCCGCGAACAGCTTCTTCGCCTCCGCGTCGCGCTCGGTCTGGGTCAGCTTGGCCCAGTCCGGCACGGGCGAGGGATAGCCCGGCACGCTGTCGGGCGGAACGAAGGTGAAGGCGGACCGCGTGCCGGCGAAGATCACCTTCTCGGCCAGGGTCTCCCGGTCGACGGCGAGCGCCAGCGCCTTGCGCAGCTTGGGGTTGGACTTCCACGGCTCCTGCGTCATGTTCAGCCAGAGCTGGAACGTGGCGAACATGTCGGCCGGCTTGTAGGCGTCGGGGATGTTCTCCAGCGTCCAGGGGATCTGGGTCACCGGCATGGTGGAGGTGGCGTCCAGTTCCCCCGCGCGGAACATGCGGAACTCGGTGTCGGCACTTTCCGTCACCATGTGCATGACGGCGTCGAGCTTGACCTGGTCGGCATCGTAGTAGTGCGGGTTCTTGACCAGCCGGTAGTAGGCCTGGGGTACCGCCTCGGCCAGGGTGAAAGGGCCGCTGCCGACCATGTTGCCGGCCTGGATGAAGGCGTCGCCGTGCTTCTCCACATTGGCCTTGGAGACGACCGACATGGCGGTGTGGCTGAGCTGGCCGGGGAAATAGCCCGTGGGGCCTGTCAGCGTGATCCGCACCGTGCGGGAGTCCACCGCGTCCACGCCGAGGGTCTTGGGATCGGCCTTGCCGGCGACGATGTCGACGCCGTTCACGATCGGCCAGGTGAAATAGGCGTAGGGCGACAGGGTCTTGGGATCGGCCAGCCGCCGGAAGGAGAAGACGACGTCGTCGGCCGTGACCGGCGTGCCGTCGCTGAACTTCGCGTCCTCGCGCAGCTTGAAGGTGTAGACCTTGCCGTCGGGCGAGATGTCCATGCTTTCGGCGAGGGCGAGACGCGGCTGGCCCCGGTCGTCATGGCTGAGCAGCCCCTCGAACATGTCGATGGCGACCCAACCCTCCTGGGTCACGTCCGCCTTGTGCGGATCGACGGTGCCGGGCGAACTGCCGAGGCCGCGGCGCAAGGTCGTCTGCGCGTCGGCGGCCATGGGCACGGAGGCGGCGCCGAGCCCGAGCGCCAGCGCCAGGGCGAGGCTGCGGAAAAGGACACGCATGGGCGTTCTGTCTCCCGAAATTTCTGCGGTCGTCGTTGGCCGGCAGACTAGGTGCGGATCGTGGCCCCCGCAAGGCGCACGCCGACCCTTCGTCCCCTCCGGATGAAACAGCGGCGGCTCCGGATGGTTATCGCCGGATACCACCATCCGCAGGGACCCACCCCCACCATGTTCGATTGGATCGCCGACCCGCAGGCCTGGGCCAGCCTCGCCACGCTGACAGCGCTGGAGATCGTGCTCGGCATCGACAACATCATCTTCATCTCGATCATGGCGTCCCGCCTGCCGAAGGAACAGCAGGCCAGGGCCCGGCAGGTCGGGCTGGGGCTGGCGCTGTTCATGCGCCTCGCCCTGCTCGCCTCCATCGCCTGGATCGTGACGCTGACGCAGCCGCTGTTCTCGTTGGGTGACTACGACGTCTCCATGCGCGACCTGATCCTGCTGCTGGGGGGGCTGTTCCTGCTCTACAAGGGCACCAACGAGATCCACCACACCATGGAGGGCCAGGACGAGGCGGTCGGCACCGGCCGACAGACCCTGACCTTCGGATCGGTGATCGTGCAGATCCTGATCCTGGACATCGTGTTCTCGCTGGACAGCGTCATCACCGCCGTCGGCATGGCGAACGAGCTGCCGGTGATGATGCTGGCGGTGATCATCGCCGTGGCGGTGATGCTGTTCGCCGCCGGGCCGACCAGCCGCTTCGTGCAGGAGCACCCGACGGTGAAGATGCTGGCGCTCAGCTTCCTGATCCTGGTCGGCGTGGCGCTGGTGGCCGACGGGCTGCACTTCCACATCCCGAAGGGCTACCTGTACTTCGCCATCGCCTTCTCCGTCGGGGTGGAGGCGCTGAACCTGGCGGCGGCCCGGCGGAGGCGCCGCCAGGGCCAGGTCGGCCACCACGTGCCGGGGGCGTGAGGGCGGGCTTCCCGGACCCCGCCCCTTGGCGGAGAGGAACCGGACCCCTCACCCCCTCGCTCCGCTCGGACCCTCTCCCGCAAGGGGAGAGGGGGAACTTGGCACCGTCCTCATTCTGCGGCGGCGGGCTGTTTTCAGATGAAGCTGCGGCCCTAGTAAACCCTCTCCCCTTGTGGGAGAGGGTGGTGAGCGCCAGCGAACCGGG
>JAJUIU010000018.1 GCA_029267445.1 Rhodospirillaceae bacterium | reverse complement strand
GGTCAGCCGCCCGCGCTCCGCCAGCACGGCGACCACCGGCCCCGCGGCGTCGCGCTCCGGCAGGCGCCGGCCCCGCGACCGGCGCAGGCGGTCGGTCGCGAGGCACGGCAGCCAGAGCGACAGGATTCGGCGTGACGATGACATCCTTGTCCTTCCCCACCCCTGCCCCTGCCCCCACCCACTGCCCCCACCCACTGCCCCCACCCGCTTCAACGGACCGGAACGCGGATGAGAACATAACAAGAACATAGCACGGAAGGGGGAGAGTCAAGCCGTTCGCGCGGGCCGGTCGCGCGGGCGGCTTTCCCAGGCCGCCGGATCGCCCATATGAAGGACATGGGACCGCTTCGAACTCCGGCCGCGATGGCGGCCCTCCTCACCCTGGCGCTGATGCCGGCCACGCCGGCGACGGCGGAGGACAACCCGCTGCTGTCGCGCCCCGCGACGGCCAGCGGCCGCTTCTCCCCCGCGCCTGACCGGCTGACGCCGCTGGAGGCGGAGAAGGCGCGGGTCTACCAGGACCGGCTGGGTGCCGACCTGCGGGAACGCGAAAGGCTGGACGCGCAGGGCCGGCTGGACCCGATCGACCGGCGGGAGACGCTGGAGTTGGCGGTGGAGGCGCGGCGGATCGGCCGGGTGCTGCAGGCCCCGGAGTCCTTGCCGGAGCTATCCCCCAGCGACGCGGAGCTTGACGACACGCTCCGGCGCGAGCCCCTGCCCGGCACCGGCTACCCCACGCCCCGGCTCGGGCGCGGCGGGGCCACCCTCAAGCCCGGCATCAGCCAACCGCCGCCCCGCAAGCCGCCCGTCCCGCCAGGTTAACAGCCAGGCGCCGGGCCGCCCGCCGCGCGCCCGCAGCAACTCCGCCCGCCAGGCCGGATCGCCGAGGCCGGGCAGACCATCCGGTTCCCCCGGTGCTGCCGAGAGGCGCCAGCGGGTGACGCAGGCGCTCGCCTCCATCCGCCGGGGCCCGAGGCGGAGCAGCAGGCCGGGCACGCCCCCCGCCTCCGCCGCGAGCTGGAGCCGCCGGCTGGTGGCGAGGTCGAGTTCGCCCACCTCCGCGATCACCGCCCCCACCTTGGGACAGCGCAGCGCCTCCTCCATCGCCCAGAGGATGTCGGCGGCACCCTTCCTGCCCCGCCCGTCCGCCTGGACCAGCACCAGCCGGTCGGGGGCGAGCCCATAGGCGGCGAGGCCGGGGGCGTAAAGGTCGTGCGCCGGGCCGATCCAGAAGACGGGGCCGCGCCCGGCCGCCATGCGGGCCAGCAGCAATGCCGCGAAGGCGGTGGCGGCCCCGCCGTCCAGCCGGGCGTCGGCCCCCACCACCTCGTGCACGGCCCCCAGCGCCAGACCGCCGCCCGGCAGGGCCGAATCCAGATCCGGCAGGCCAAGCGGCACCAGGGCCGTGCCGTCGGCCCCGCCCACCCCCTCGATCCGGCGGATTCGCTCCTTCAGGTCCGCCAGGAGGCGTGACCGGTCGCGCGCGTCATCGGTTTCGGGCGACGGGGAGTGCATGATCGGAGGCCACTTGTTCACTCTATGTTCTAGTTTGGCCGTAGCTTCCGGTCAAGTGTGGCGGCCCGACGGAACCCTCCGCGCGTTAAGCTGGTTGGACCCGCTTCCGCCAGCCCCGAAACCAGACGAGGTTCCATGGACATCCTGCGAATCCTGCTCGCCATCCTGCTGCCGCCGCTGGGGGTCTTCCTCCAGGTCGGCATCGGGCTGCATTTCTGGCTGAACATCCTGCTGACGATCCTCGGTTACATTCCGGGCATCATCCACGCCATCTACGTGATCCTGAAGTACAAGTAGGCGCCCCCATGTCCCGCCGTCCGCCGAAGCGCATCGACCCGGAGACCGTGGCGCATCTGCGCAACCTGTCCCATCTGCTGGACAGCCGCTGGCGCCTGCCCGGCACCAACATGCGGTTCGGCATCGACGGCATCGCCAGCATCGTGCCCGGCATCGGCGACACCGCCACGGGCGTGATCGCGGCCTACATCGTCTGGCGCGCCCACCAGATCGGCGTGCCGCGCAGCACCCTGGTCCGCATGGCCGCCAATGTGGGGGTGGACTGGGCCGTCGGCTCCATCCCCGTGCTGGGGACCATCTTCGACTTCGCCTTCAAGGCCAACACCAAGAACATGGAGCTGCTGAACCGCCATCTCGACACGTTCGAGAGCCTGGAGGCGGAGCGGCGCCGGTCCTTCTAGGGCTCAAGCCCCTGACGGAAGACGCCGCGCGACGAAGGCCCGGGTGATCGCGTAGTCGGCCTCCCGGAAGAAGGGCTGGAACGGCTCGACCCGGGCGTTCGTGTTGAGGGCGACCGCCAGCCGGAATTCCGGATAGAGGTTCAGCCAGCTGAGTGCCCCCTTCGACACACCGCCATGATGGACGTTCAGGACCGGGCGACCGGCCCCGAACAGCAGCGTCTGCGGGTTCGCCCGCCAGCCGATCGCGTAGGACTGCGGATTGACCCGGCCGTCCGCCAGCCGCTGGGGCCGCCAGAACAGGGCGGCCGTATCCGGCGAGAGGAAAGCCGGGTCGAACCAGCCGCCGCCGATCAGGGCAAGCTCGGATGGCGACGCGAGCAGGCCGCCGCCCGCCCATTTGTAGCTGTGGTCCACGGCCCGCCACGGCTTCCAGGCCCCGCCCGCCTCGGCATGGAAAACGGCCTGCCCCGTGACCGGGCGGGCCGGACGGTCGGCTCCCGCGCCGTCGATCCCGAGCGGCGCCAGGACCAGCGCGTCCAGCAGGTCGGGGAAGGTCCGCCCGGCAGCGGCCTCCATCGCGGCGGACAGCAGCACGGTGTCGAAGGAGGAGTAGTGGAAGCCCTCCCCCGGCGGGAAAAGCAGGTCGTTGTCGTCGAAGAACTCCAGGCTTTCGGCCGCACTCCCGACCTCCCCCCACTCCAGCAGGGATTGCGCGAGGCCCCGGAGGTCGCGGTTTTCCGCATAGCCGACGATCCCGGCGGTGTGGCTGGCGAGCTGGCGGGGCGTGACCGGCGCCCAGGCTGGATTCGGCGGTCGGGGAAGGTACCGGGAGATGGGGGCGTCCAGGTCGATGGACCCGGCCTCCACCATCCGCGCCAGTGCCGTGGCCGTGACCGCCTTGGAGGTGCTGCCGATCCGGAAGCGGGTGTCGGGATCAGCCGGGATACGCCGTTCCGGATCGGCCCAGCCGACGGCCCCGGCCCAGATGAGCCGCCCGTCGATGCTGACGGCGGCCGACAGCGCCGGCAGCCCGAGCCTGTCGCGCATGTCCCGGAGATGGCGTCCCGCCTGGGCCGCCGCGTCGGCGTAGGCGGGGTCGAACAGCCGCTCCGTGTAAGGCGCCAGGGCCAGCGGGGACCCCGGCTCCGGGCGGGTCCAGCCGATACCGTGCCAAGCGGCGGCGAGCGTTGCGCCAAGCACGAGGACGCACACGACCCTGAACATGCGGGTCACGCCCCATCCTCAGCCCGGTCGAGACGGCCCAGCATCTCCCGCAGTTGGGTGTGATAGGCGCGGAGCGCTGCCCGACCGGCATCGGTGATCGTCACGTCCGTATGCGGCCGGCGGCCCCGGTAGCCCTTGCGGACGGCGACGTACCCCGCCTCCTCCAGCTTGCGGAGCTGGACAGACAGGTTCCCGTCGGTGACGTCCAGGCCTTCTTTCAGCTCGTTGAAGTCGGCCTGCTCCGCCGTCGAGAGGAACGCCATGATGGCGAGGCGGACGCGGCCATGGATCACCTCGTCCAGCCCCTTGTAGTGGAAGACGGTCACGCCGACGCCTCGCGCCCGCGGGCGTTGACCAGCACGACCCCGGGCACCAGCAGCAGCAGGAACGCCGCCCCCGACAGCACCAGGAAGTCCGTCGGCACCAGGGGGCCCTTGCCGGCGAACCAGACCAGCACGAGCCACCAGCCGAGGGCGACACCCCCCATCCAGCGCAGCGACGTGGCCACCGCCATCACGCAGCAGGCCGTCGCCAGCGCGCCGGACAGCACCGCGATGGACGCCAGCGGATCGGGCCGGCCCTGCACCCCGCCCGCCAGGAGGAAGAGGATGATCGTGATCCCCGCGCCCGCGAAGGCCGCCATGTAGGTGCGGGAGACCGCGTTGCCGAGGCGGCGGCCGGCGGCGCGCCGCCCGATGACGAGCGACAGCAGGAACCCGACGGCGATCAGCGGCTGCCAGAGCCAGAGCACCGCGCTGGGCGCCCAGTCCCCGACCTCCGCCACGTACTGCACCAGCAGCAAGGTGGACAGCAGGGCGCCCCAGACGATCAGATGCCGCCCGTCGAGCGCAGCGGCCCGGCGCCCCTTGCGCATCATGCTTTCGATCAGCGCCAGATCGTCCGCCAGTTCCGCGCGGTCGGCCAATGCTCCCTCCGTCCACCCCCGTTTTCTACTTTGTTTTATAAAGTACTTTCACGCCGATCAAGACCTGACGGCACCCCCTTCCCGCCGAGGACTACACTGGCGGCCCGGACGGCCCTGCGCTACACCGGGTGCATGCAAGCGTCCCTCTGGTTGTATCCGGCCGCACTCCTGCTCCCGTGGCTCGCCGCCCTCGGCCTTACAGCACTTGTGCTGCGGGAGCTGCGCCGCCGTCAGGTGCTGGACCGGCCGAACGCGCGGTCGAGCCATCGGGCGCCGATCCCGCGCGGCGGCGGCTGGGGCCTGCTGCCGCCGGTCTGGGCGGCCTGGGCGCTTGCGGCCTGGCACACGGGCGACCTGGACCGGGTCTGGCCGGTGCTCGTGGCGGCTGGACTGCTGGCGCTGATCTCCTGGGCGGACGACCTGCGCGCGGTGGACGCCCTGCCCCGGCTGCTGGCGCAGGCCCTCGCGGTGACGGCGGGTCTCATGGCGCTGCCGCCGGAGGCGCTGATCTTCCAGGGCCTGCTGCCGCTTCCGGCCGACCGGGTGCTGGCGGGCATCGGCTGGGTCTGGTTCGTGAACCTCTACAATTTCATGGACGGGATCGACGGGATCACGGGCACCCAGACCGTCTGCGTCGGCGCCGGCCTCGCCCTCGTGCTCGTCGCCGCCGGGATCGACGGGCCGCTGGCGGCCTACGGGCTGGCGCTGGCGGGGGCATCCCTGGGCTTCCTCGCCTGGAACTGGCGGCCGGCGCGCGTCTTCCTGGGCGATGTGGGCAGCGTGACGCTGGGCTATCTGGCCGGCTGGATGCTGCTGGCCGCCGCCGCCGACGGGCTGTGGCTGCCGGCCCTGATCCTGCCGCTCTACTACATGGTGGACGCCACGCTCACGCTGCTGCGGCGCCTGCTGCGAGGGGAGCGGGTCTGGGAGGCGCACCGGCAGCACTTCTACCAGCGCGCGGTGGACCGGGGGCTGGGGCATGACCGGGTGGTGGTGGCGATCCTGGCCTGCAACGCGGCATTGCTCGCGGTGGCGCTGGCGACCCTGTGGACGCCCTGGGCCGCTCCGGCCGCCATTCCGCCCGTGCTGGCGCTGATCGGCTGGATGCGGGGCGGCGGACGGGTGTAGGATGCCATCGTCGCAACCGTCCAACGAACCCCTGCCGGCCCAGCCATGGACATCCGCATCGTCGATCCCGTCGTCGTCGAGAAGGTCGGACGGCTCGCCCGGAAGACCGGCCTCAGCGAAACCGCCGCCATAGAGAGGGCGGTGGATACGCTGCTCATCCAGCCCACGAACGGGGAACCACGGCAGGCGCCCCGGCACCCCACCGAAGCCGACTGGCAGCGGATGCGGGAGCTCCTCGGCGAGATGGACAGGATCCCTGATCTCCCGGACGCGCGCGACCCGCTGGAATGGGATGAGAACGGGCTGCCGATTTGATCGCAGTCGATACTTCGGCCCTGGTTGCCATCGTCTTGAACGAGCCCGAGCGGGAGAACCTCGTCATGCGCATCAGGCAGGCGGGGATTGCCCTGGTAAGTTCGATTTCCGCCGTGGAGACGCGTATGGTCCTTCTGGGCCGGCGTGGCACTGATGCGGTGGCGATCGGCGACATCCTTTTGGCACAGCCGATGTTTCAGGTCGTTCCACCGGGCCCGGAGGACGTCGAGGCGGCATTTTCCGCGTTCCTGCGCTTTGGCAAGGGCCGGGGTCATCCCGCCCAACTGAATTTAGGCGACGTGTTCTCGTACGCGCTGGCGAAGACCCGCGCGCTGCCCCTGCTCTACAAGGGCGACGACTTCGCACGGACCGACATCGCCGCCGCATGACCGACCCGACGAAAACTCGGATCGGGTGGAACGATTATCCCTTGCGCGCACGGCGCCTTTGCCCCATTTAGCGCCCCACGACGCACCCGCACGTGCAGCCGCCTTGCCAAGGCCCCTCCCCGGGGTCGCAACAGGTCAAGCAACGACGTCAGGCGTCCTTTTTGGCAGACCCGGCACAGTGCCGGTCCCGAGAGGGAGGTCACATGAACGCTTGCTTCCTGGGGAAGGCCGTGAGGGCCTAGGCCCCTTTCTGGTCAGACATCTCGTCTGTTGACGCTTTGAGGCACCCCTGGGCATCCCAGGCCAGGCCCGGCAATCACGGCGCGACGACCAGCCCCCCCGACAGATCGCCTTACCGGTGGCCCCGAGGCCGCCGGCCATCGCCATCTCGTTCTCCCGCCAGCCGCAATCAGACAAGCGGCCGGGGCGGGCCAGGGACCGCGTCCGATGAACCAGATCCGCCACCGTTCCGCCGTGTCGCCGCTGCGCCGTTCCGTGGAGAACCGCAGGCCGGCCGTTGCGGCCCCGCTTCCGACCGTCGACGACGCCGTGGCCGCCCTGCGCCCGGCGGAGCCGCTGCACTGCCTGCGCCCGGCCGTGCTGAAGGCGACAGCGCGCCGCTTCGTGTCCGCCTTCGCGGCGGCCGTGGGCGGCGACGTGCTGTATGCCGTGAAGTGCAACCCGGACCCGGCGGTGATCCGTCACCTCTGGGCCGGCGGCGTGCGCCATTACGACTGCGCCTCCCCGGCGGAGGTGCGGCTGGTGCGCAGCATGTTCCCGCAGGCGGCCATCCACTACATGCACCCGGTGAAGAACCGGGCGGCGATCCGCGCCGCGTACCATGAGATGGGCGTGCGGGACTTCGCGCTGGACAGCCAGGAGGAGCTGGGCAAGCTCCTGGAGGAGACGGGCTACGCCGACGACCTGGGCCTGATCGTCCGTCTGGCCCTGCCCAAGGGCAAGGCCACCTACGATCTTTCCGGCAAGTTCGGCGCGCCGTTCCAGACGGCGGTGGAGCTCCTGCGCGCGGCCCGCGTCGTCGGCGCCCGCATCGGCGTGTCGTTCCATGTCGGCTCCCAGTGCCTGGACCCGGAGGCCTATGTCGACGCGCTGGCCATCGCCGGCACGGTGATCGAGGCGGCCGGCGTGCCGGTGGACGTGGTGGACGTGGGCGGCGGCTTCCCGGTCAGCTACCCGGACATGACGCCGCCGGAGCTCGCCCTCTACATGGCGGCGATCCGGCGCGGGATCGAAGCACTCGGCCTGCCGGCCGGCACGCGGATCTGGTGCGAGCCGGGCCGCGCCCTGGTGGCCGCCGGGGCCAGCCTTGTCGTGCAGGTGGAGCGGGTGCGGGGCGACGAGCTGTTCATCAACGACGGCGTCTACGGCAGCCTGTCGGACGCTGGCGTGCCGGCCTTCCGCTTCCCCTGCCGTCTGATCCGGCCGGACGGCGAGGCGGCGGCGGAGACGAAGGCTTACAGCTTCTGGGGCCCGACCTGCGACAGCGCCGACCGGATGAAGGGGCCGTTCCACCTGCCCGCCGACATCCGCGAGGGCGACTGGATCGAGATCGGCCAGCTTGGCGCCTACGGCAGCACCCTGCGCACGGCGTTCAACGGATTCGACCAGGCGCGCATCGTCGAGGTCGCCGACGCGCCGCTGCTGGAAACTCCGGGTCATGGCGTCGAGCGGCGCTTGCCCGGCGGCGTCGCGTAGTCCACTCTCCGCAACCGCCCGACCGTTCCAGAGCCCTCGCGGGGGCTCTGGACGCCGGGTTGTGGCGTCTCAATTTCCACCCGTACCCCCGTGAGGTACCCCGCACCACCGAGCGAAGCCCGGAGTTGACCACATCATGACCGACTACCCGAAGCACTGCGCATTTTCCGGCCGCCTTGTCATGGTCGGTTTCGGCAGCATCGGCCAGGGCGTCCTGCCCCTGATCCTGCGCCATATCGACATGGACCCGACGCGGATCACCATCGTGACCGCCGACGAGCGCGGCCGCGCCGAGGCGCAGCACTACGGCATCACCTTCATCGAGAAGCCGCTGACGAAGGCCAACTACGTCGAGACCCTGAAGCCCATGCTGGGCAAGGGCGACTTCCTGCTGAACCTGTCGGTCGACGTGTCCTCGGTGGCGCTGGTCGAGCTGTGCGCGGAGCTGGGCGCCCTCTACCTCGACACCTGCATCGAGCCCTGGCCCGGCGGCTACACCGACACCAGCGTGTCGCCCTCGCTGCGTTCCAACTACGCGCTGCGGGAATCGGCCCTGAAGGTGCGGACCACGCATCCGAACGGGCCGACGGCCGTGCTGACCCATGGCGCCAACCCGGGCCTCGTCTCCCACTTCGTGAAGCAGGCGATGCTGAACATCGCGGAGGACACCGGCCTGAACGTCGGCGTGCCACAAACGCGCGAGCAGTGGGCGGCGCTGGGCCAGAAGCTGGGCGTGAAGGTGGTCCACATCGCCGAGCGCGACACCCAGATCTCCAGCGTGCCGAAGCGCCGGGGCGAGTTCGTCAACACCTGGTCGATCGACGGCTTCATCTCAGAAGGCTCCCAGCCGGCGGAGCTGGGCTGGGGTGCCCATGAGAAGCACTTCCCGCACGACGGCAGCCGTCACGAGTTCGGCTCGGGTGCGGCGATCTACCTGAACCGGCCGGGCGTGACCCAGCGGGTGCGGACCTGGACGCCGATGGAGGGGCCGTTCCACGGCTTCCTGATCACCCATGGCGAGTCGATCTCCATCCCCGACTACTTCACCGTCAAGGACGGGGACAAGGTCGTCTACCGGCCGACCACGCACTACGCCTACCACCCGTGTGACGACGCGGTGAAGTCGATCCACGAGTTCGCGGGCAAGAACTTCGTCCAGCAGGAGACGCAGCGCCTGATCATGGACGAGATCATCGACGGCGTGGACGAGCTGGGCGTGCTTCTGGCCGGCCACGCCAAGAACGCCTACTGGTACGGCTCCCAGCTGTCGATCCAGGAGGCGCGGGAGCTGGTGCCCTACAACAGCGCCACCTCGCTGCAGGTCTGCGTGGCGGTGCTGGCGGGCCTCGTCTGGGCCATCGAGAACCCGGACCAGGGCGTGGTGGAGCCGGACGAGATGGACTTCCGCCGCTGCCTGGACATTTGCCTGCCCTATCTGGGGCCGGTGGTCGGCGCCTACACCGACTGGACCCCGCTGGAAGGGCGCGGCACGCTGTTCCCGGAGGATGTGGACGGCAGCGACCCTTGGCAGTTCAAGAACGTGCGGGTGGTCTGACGGGCCTCGGCCCGGACCGGGTGCGGGACAAGGGGGCGGGTGGCGACACCCGCCCCGTCGCTTTCCGCCCCGCCGCGCGCGCAACCCGGCCCCACGGGGCAAACCCGTTGCCACCTCATGCTGGAGGGTTTACCAGATCGGGCGCTTCCCCAGGCTGGGCCGCAGGACATGATCGACGGCGCCGACACGACACTCGCGAGGAAGGCCCTGCTGCCGGCGGGTCTGAACGACCTGCTGCCGCAGGACGCGGAGCATGAGGCGAAGGTCGTCGGCCGCCTGATGAAGGAGTTCCACAAGAACGGCTACGAGCGGGTGAAGCCGCCGCTGATCGAGTTCGAGGAGGCGCTGCTGTCCGGCTCAGGTGCGGCGCTGGCGCACCAGACGTTCCGCCTGATGGACCCGGTCAGCCAGCGCATGATGGGCCTGCGCGCCGACATGACGCTGCAGGTCGCCCGCATCGCCGCCACCCGCCTGCACAAAGCGGCCCGGCCGCTGCGCCTGTCCTATGCCGGGCAGGTGCTGCGGGTGAAGGGCACGCAGCTGCGCCCCGAGCGGCAGTTCGGGCAGGTCGGCGTGGAGCTGATCGGCAGCCTGCGGCCGGAGGCCGACGCGGAACTTGTGCTGCTGGCGGCGAACGCGCTGGCCGCCGTGGGTGCGGCGGGCGTGTCCGTCGACCTGACGCTGCCGACGCTTGTGCCCATCGTCTGCCAGGCCCTGGGCGTGGTGGGGGA
Source organism: Rhodospirillaceae bacterium (assembly GCA_029267445.1). GTDB lineage: Bacteria > Pseudomonadota > Alphaproteobacteria > Azospirillales > Azospirillaceae > JAJUIU01. The sequence goes on along the minus strand of JAJUIU010000018.1, from coordinate 47,019 downwards.
GGACGGCAAGGATCTGCGGGCAGCACTTGACCGGCGCGACGCGGCGGCCGTGAAGGACCTCGCCGGCCCGCACGCCCCGCTGATGCTGCGGATCATGGAGGCGGCAGGCCCCGCCCCCGCCGCCGTGGAGCGGCTGGCCGCCATCGACCTGCCGCCGGAGGCGGAGCCGGAACGCCGGCGCCTGACGGCCGTGGTGAAGCTGCTGACCGACGCGGCCCCCGCCCTGGCGCTGACCATCGACCCGGTGGAGCAACGCGGCTTCGAATTCCAGACGGGCCTGAGCTTCACAGTGTTCGCCAAGGGCGTGCGGGGCGAGCTGGGGCGCGGCGGGCGCTACCGCACCGGCGGGGACCCCGGCCAGGGCGAACCGGCGGTGGGCTTCACCCTTTACACCGACACCGTGCTGCGGGCGATCCCGGGGCCGGAGGCGCCCCGGCGCATCCTGCTGCCCCACGGCACGCCGCGCGACGCGGCGGCGGCGCTGCAGGCCGACGGCTGGCAGACGGTGGCGGCGCTGGAGCCGGTGGCGGAGCCGCTGGTCGAGGCGCGGCGCCTGGGCTGCGGGCATGTTTTCCAGGATGGACGCGCGGTCGCCGTGTGAGGCGCCGTCGATAAGGACCGGAAGGGCGGAGAATCACCATGGCCAATGTCGCGGTCGTCGGGTCCCAGTGGGGCGACGAGGGCAAGGGCAAGATCGTCGACTGGCTGTCCTCGCGGGCGGACGTGGTCGTGCGCTTCCAGGGCGGGCACAACGCCGGCCACACGCTGGTCATCAACGGCGTGGTCTACAAGCTGTCGCTGCTGCCGTCGGGCGTGGTGCGGCCGGGCAAGCTGTCGGTCATCGGCAACGGCGTTGTGGTCGATCCCTGGGCGCTGCTGAAGGAGATCGACGGCATCCGGGAGAAGGGTGTCGCCATCACGCCCGAAACCCTGCTGGTCGCGGAGAACTGCCCGCTGATCCTGCCGCTGCACGGGGCCGTGGACCGGGCGCGGGAGGAGGCGCGGGGCGCATCCAAGATCGGCACCACCGGGCGCGGCATCGGCCCCGCCTACGAGGACAAGATCGCCCGCCGCGCCATCCGCCTGTGCGACCTGGCGGACGAGGCGGTGCTTGAGGACAAGGCGGACCAGCTGCTGTTCCACCACAACGCGCTGCTGCGCGGGCTGGGTGCGGCCGAGATCGACAAGGCGGAGCTGATGGGCCAGCTGCGCGAGATCGCGCCGCGCATCCTGCCGTTCGCGGCCGTGGTCTGGCAGCGGCTGGACGAGGCGCGGCGGGCGGGCAAGCGCATCCTTTTCGAGGGTGCCCAGGGCGCCTTGCTGGACGTGGACCACGGCACCTACCCCTTTGTCACCAGCTCCAACACCGTGGCCGGCAACGCCGCCGCCGGCAGCGGCATGGGGCCGGGATCGGTGGGTTACGTGCTGGGCATCACCAAGGCCTACACCACCCGCGTCGGCTCCGGCCCCTTCCCGACGGAGCTGACGGACGAGATCGGCAACCGCATCGGCGAGCGGGGCCGGGAGTTTGGCACCGTCACGGGGCGCAAGCGCCGTTGCGGCTGGTTCGACGCGGTGCTGGTGCGGCAGTCGATCAAGGTCGGCGGCATCTCCGGAATCGCGCTGACCAAGCTGGACGTGCTGGACGGGTTCGACGAGATCAAGGTCTGCACCGGCTATCGCTACCGGGGGCAGGTCATCAACCACCTGCCGGCCGGCCAGTCCGCCCAGGCGGAGGTGGAGCCGATCTACGAGACGATGGAAGGCTGGAAGGAGAGCACGCAGGGGGCCCGCTCCTGGGCGCAGCTTCCGGCCACGGCGATCAAGTATGTCCGCCGGATCGAGGAGCTGGTGGAGGCGCCGGTGACCCTGCTGTCCACCAGCCCGGAACGGGACGACACGATCCTGATGAAGGACCCGTTCGAGGGCTGAGCCGGCGGTCGCGCACCCTGTCGACCCGCCCGAAAGTGATATGGGACACCTGGAAGGCTTGCGTTGTGATCAACCTTCCGGTTTGAGATGATCCGGGCGGCGGCGTTGGCCGCTTGCAGCCGACCGGATCGCCATGTCCATCGCCGCGACGACCGAGGACGAGACCGCGCCAGCGGAGGACATCGAAACCGCCATCGCGGCGGTATCGCCGCCGCCGGGCCCACTGGGTCCGGGACCGGGCGCCGACATGGCGTCGGTCGATCTGGGCGGTCGCTGCGACCTGTTTCCCGGCACCCCGCTGCCGAACTTCGACGGGCCGGGCGGCCCCGCCTACGCCTGCCGCAGCCGACGGGAGCGCAAGGCGGAACTGTTCGCCACGGTGATCGACCACGACCTGCCGGTGCGGATCGAGAACCTCGCGTCGGTCCGGGCGATGGAGCATCCGGCCCTGCTCCGCGTCGCCGACTGGGGCGTGGTCGACTGGCCGCCCTCCAAGCGCAAGCGCTTCGCCGTCGTGTTCGAACGGCCGCAGGGGCGCCGTCTGTTCGACGGCATGGGCGAGACGCGGGAGCCGATATCGGAGGACCATATCGTCCGGGGGCTGCTGCCCTCCCTCGCCTCCGCCCTGAAGGAGTTCCAGCGCAGCGGCATCACCTGCGGCGCCATCCGTCCGACCAACCTGTTCTTCAAGGACAGCTCTTCCGCCGGCGTGATGATCGGCGACTGCGTGACGACCCCCGCCGGCCTCGCCCAGCCCGTCCTGGTCGAGACGATCGAGCGGTCCATGGCCCAGCCCTCGGGCCGGGGCAACGGAACCATCGGTGACGACCTCTATTCCCTGGGTGTCACGCTGCTGGTGCTCTATCTCGGCCGCAACCCGCTGCTGGGGCAGACGGACGAGGAAATCGTCACGGCCAAGATCGAGCGCGGCTCCTACCCCGCGCTGACAAGCGCCGTCCGCCTGCCGGGCATCCTGGTCGAGCCGCTGCGCGGGCTGATGTCGGACGATCCCAAGCAGCGCTGGACGCTCGCCGATCTCGACCTCTGGCTGAAGGGCCGGCGCCTCAGCCCGCGCCAGCCGCAAATCCCGAAGAAGTCCATGCGGCCGCTGGAGTTCGGCGAAAGGGAGCAGTGGCACAGCCGGGGGGTGGCGCAGGAACTGGTCCGTTCGCCGATCTCCGCCAACGCCCTGATCGAGCGCGGCGACCTCGACAAGTGGCTGCGCCGCAGCCTGAACGACGAGGAGAGGGCCGACACGGTGCAGCAGGCGATCCGCACGGCCAGCGCGGGCAGCCGGGGCGGCAGCATCGAGGACCGCACCGTCGCCCGCGTCGCCATCGCGCTCGATCCCCCCGCCCCCGTCCGCTACAAGGGCCGCGCCATCCTGCCGGACGGTTTCGGCCCAGCACTGGCGGAGGCGATGGCCGAGGGCGGCGGCGGCCCGCAGCCCGTGGCGGAGATGGTGCTGGCCCAGTTCCCCATGTTCTGGGTGAACTGCCAGACGGACTTCCGGCCGGAGTTCGTGCCGCTGCTGGAGCTGTTCGAGGCCCAGCGGTCCATCCTGGAGCAGACGGGCCCCGGCTTCGGCGTGGAACGGGTGCTGTACGACCTGAACCCCGCCCTGCCCTGCCAGAGCCCGCTGGTGAAGCAGCATTACGCGCTGACCTGCGCCGACCTGCTGACGGCGCTCGACGCCGTCGCGACATCGCAGAACCGGACGCGCGACCTGATGGACCGGCACATCGCCGCCTTCATCGCCATGCACAACAAGAAGCTGAACGAGCGGCTGCTGATGCCGCTGGCCGCCGGCGGCGACCCCGGCCGCCGCGCCGTCGCCGTGCTGAGCATCCTGGCCGACACGCAGCGCCGGTTCGGACCGGCGCGGCTGCCCGACCTGTGCGGCTGGCTGCTGACGCAGATGGAACCCGCCTTCAAGCGCTTCAACAACCGCCAGACCCAGGAGAAGGTGAAGCAGGAGGCGCAGAAGGTGGCGCGGGGCGGCTCCATCGAGGAGCTGCTGAAGCTGGTCGACAATCCCGAGGCGATCAAGCGCGACGAGCGCGGCTTCCTTGACGCCAAGCGGGAGTACGAGTCCCTGACGCGGCGGATCGACAAGCTGAAGCGGGGCATCCAGAACCGCAGCACCATCGCGCACGGGACCGGGCGGCAGATCGCGGCCGTGGTCTCCAGCATCCTGGCCATCGTCGTGCTGGTGGTGATCGTCGTGCTGATGGCGCGCGGCGGGCTCTGAGGTCGGGAGGCGGGGGATGGGCTTCGATCCGGAGACGGGACGCTACGGGCGCGGCGGACGCAAACGCGGCAACGGCCTGCTGCTGCTGGCCGCCTTCGCCCTCATCCCGGCGGGGCTGGTGGTGCTGCCGACGACGATCCTGATCGGTGTGGGTATGCTGCCGACCGTCGTCGCCTATGTCATCGACCAGGACCCGGAGAAGTCGGCGCCGATCACCGTGGGCGCCATGAACTTCTGCGGCGTCATGCCCTTCGCGATCGGGCTCTGGCAGGCGGGGCACACGCTGCCCGCGCTGATGCCCATGCTGCGCGACCCGGTCACATGGTTCTTCATGTACGGTGCGGCCGGTGTGGGCTGGCTGCTCTATTACGGCCTGCCGCCGATGATCGCGGGCGTCGTGGTCATGCGGGACGAGACCCGCATCCGCACCCTGGACACGGAGCGCCGCGCCCTGATCGAGGAGTGGGGGCCGGACGTGGTGGCCAAGACGCCCGACCCGGCCGACCCGAAGGCGGCCGAGACCAAACCGGCGGCGGAGGCGGCCGGCTGATCAGGCCAGCCGCTGTTCCAGGGCCGCGTTGCGGATCGCCTTCTGCAGCTTCTCGAAGGCGCGCACCTCGATCTGGCGCACACGCTCCCGGCTGATGCCGTACTGCTGGGAAAGATCCTCCAGCGTGGTCGGATTCTCCTTCAGCCGGCGCTCCGCCAGGATGTGCCGTTCCCGGTCGTTCAGGGCTTTCATCGCCTGGGCCAGCAGCGCCTTGCGCTTGCCAAGCTCTTGCCGCTCGCCGATACGGATCTCCTGGCTTTCGGTCTCATCCACCAGCCAGTCCTGCCACTCCCCCTCCCCGTCCACGCGCAAGGGCGCGTTCAGGCTGTGGTCGGGGCTGGCGAGGCGCCGGTTCATGCTGACGACGTCGCCTTCCGGCACGTCCAGCGTCTCGGCGATCTTCTTCACCGTCTCGGGCGGCAGGTCGCCGTCCTCGATCGCCTGCATCTGGCCCTTCAGCTTGCGCAGGTTGAAGAACAGCTTCTTCTGCGCGGCCGTGGTGCCCATCTTCACCAGCGACCAGCTGTGCAGGATGTATTCCTGGATGGCGGCCTTGATCCACCACATGGCGTAGGTGGCGAGACGGAAACCCCGGTCCGGGTCGAACCGCTTGACCGCCTGCATCATGCCCACGTTGCCCTCGGAGATCAGCTCCGACAGGGGCAGGCCGTAGCCGCGGTAGCCCATGGCGATCTTCGCCACCAGACGCAGGTGGCTGGTGACCAGCTCGTGCGCCGCACCCGTGTCCTCATGCTCCCGCCAGCGCTTGGCGAGCATGTATTCCTGCTCCGCCTCCAGCATCGGGAACTTCCGAATCTCCTGGAGATAGCGGGACAGGTTGCTTTCCGAACTCAGCACCGGCACGGCCGGAAGGTTCTTCTTCATCGCGGAACTCCCATCCGAACGTCGAGCGGCGTCGACCGGCCCATGAAAAGCGGCACCGGCATGGACACCCCCCGTTCGGTCTCGAACCCACCCATTATATCGATTCCAACTTATGAATTAAGGTTTCAATGTCATTGGGAAAAGGGCTTTCGAAGCGCAGCCTTTCCCCGGTCACCGGATGCACGAACTCCAGCGCCACGGCGTGCAGCGCCTGGCGCGGGAACCCGGTCAGCGCCGCCAGCGCGTCCGCCCCCAGCCCCTTCAGCCTGGGTGCCCGGACGCGGGCGTACAGCGGGTCCCCCACGACGGGATGGCCGATGTGGGCCATGTGGACCCGGATCTGATGCGTCCGGCCCGTCAGCAACCTGCATTCGACCAGACTGGCCGTGAGGCCGAATCCGCGCAAGACACGATATCGTGTGGTCGCCGGCTTGCCCGTGGGCCCCTGGACCACCGCCATGCGCTTGCGGTCGCGCGGGTGGCGGCCGATGGGGGCGTCCACCTCCCCCTCCCGCGCGGCGGGCAGGCCCCAGACGACGGCCCGGTATGTGCGCGACAGGGTGCGGTCGGCGAACTGGGCGGACAGGCCCTGGTGCGCCCGGTCGGACTTCGCCACCACCATCAGGCCGCTGGTGTCCTTGTCCAGCCGGTGCACGATGCCCGGCCGGCGCACGCCGCCGATGCCCGACAGCCGGTCGCCGCAATGGGCCAGCAGCGCGTTCACCAGCGTGCCATCCGGATTGCCGGCCGCCGGGTGGACAACCATGTCGGCCGGCTTGTCGATGACCAGCAGGTTCTCATCCTCGAACAGGACCGTCAGCGGGATCGCCTGGGGGACGGGTGTGGCCGCCTCCGCCCCCGGCACGTCGACGGTCAGCGCCTCCCCGGGTTTGACCCGGTATGAGGCGTCGTCTATGGTCGCGCCGCCCGCCGCGACCATACCCTGTTCGATCAGGGATTTGAGCCGCGACCGGGACAGGCCCGCACCGGCCAGCGCGTCGGACAGCAGCTTGTCCAGCCGCTGCCCGGCCTGCTCGGGACGGACGTCGACCGTGTGCCGGAGGGATTCAGATCCGGCCTCGATGTCCTCCTCGGGGTCGTCGGAACTGTCGGTCACGGGCGAAGCGCTCACGCGGGCACGCAGAGAAGAGGGGTCCAGGGGTCCGTGCGCATCGTGCAGAGCATCCTCGCCATCGTCGGCGTGCTGATCGTATTCGGCTTCGCCTTCATCGGCTACGAGGTCTATCAACGCGCGACCGATCCCGACCATCCGCGCGCCATCGGCCGCGACCGCGCAGCGGCCCCGGCGGAGATCCGCGCCGAACTGCCGCCCGGAAGCCGGATCGGCCAGATGCTGGTCCTGAACGCGCGCGTGGTCTATCACGTCACCCTTCCCGACGGGGCGGAGCAGATCCATGTGCTGGACCCGCGGACCGGGACCGTGCAGGTCCCGGTGACGGCGCCCGCCGCCTCCACGCCACGGTGAAGCTTGCCGTCCGGCCCGCACCATCCGCCGTGACGGGTATCACATCGATCCCCGCAAGCCAGGGACACCCCCGATGTTCTTCACCAGCGACAATGTGACAGGTGCCGCCCCGGAGATCATGGCGGCCCTGGCGGCGGCTAACGAGGGGCCGCAGCCCAGCTACGGCGCGGACCCGATCACGGAACGGGTGGAACGGCGGCTTTGCGATCTGTTCGAGCGGGAGGTCGCGGTCTTCCTGGTGGCGACCGGCACGGCGGCCAACGCGCTGGGTCTCGCCGCCCTCACCCCGCCCTGGGGGGCCGTCTACTGCCACCGGGAGGCGCATATCGAGCGGGACGAGGCGGGCGCGCCGGAGTTCTTCACCGGTGGGTCGAAGCTCGTTCTGCTGCCCGGCCCGCACGGCAAGACCACGCCCGCCGCCCTGACGGCCGGGCTGGAGGAGGCGTGGACCGGCTCCGTCCACGCGGTGCAGCCGGCCGTCCTGTCCCTCACCCAGGCCACCGAATCCGGCACCGTCTACACGGCCGAGGAGGTGGCGGCCCTGACGGCCATCGCCCGCAGCCACAACATGCGCACGCAGATGGACGGGGCGCGCTTCGCCAACGCCGTGGCCCATCTCGGCTGCGCCCCGGCGGACGTGACCTGGCGCGCCGGGGTGGACGTCCTGTCCTTCGGGGCCACCAAGAACGGTGCCCTGGCGGCGGAGGCGGTGGTGTTCTTCGACACCGACCTCGCCAAGGATTTCGGCTGGCGGCGCAAGCGCGGCGGGCACCTCTTCTCCAAGATGCGGTTCCTGTCGGCGCAGATGGACGCCTATCTGGCGGACGGTCTGTGGCTGCGCCTCGCGGCCCATGCCAACGCGATGGCCCAGCGCCTCGCCCAGGGCCTCGCCCGCGTGCCTGGGGCGGCGCTCCGCGATCCCGTGCAGGCGAACGAGGTGTTCGTGACCCTGCCGGAACCCGTGATCGCCGGGCTGGAGGCCGCCGGTTTCCGCTTCTACCGGTGGGAGGGCAGCGTTATCCGCCTGGTCACCGCCTGGAACACGAAGGCGGAAGATGTGGAGGCGCTGGTCGATGCGGCCGCCCGCATCGCCGGGGAGACCTGACGGGCGCGCAACCGAACGGTCATCAAATCGCTTGATCGCCGCAGACGCTTGCCCTATATCACGCGCCTCGCTTGGCCTCGTCCCCTTCGTCTAGAGGCCTAGGACACCGCCCTCTCACGGCGGTAACAGGGGTTCGAATCCCCTAGGGGACGCCACGCCGCCCGGCGGCTTCAGCAGACATCAGGGTTTAGGATCGTCGGCATCGGGCGTGTCGGCGCGATCGCGCTCCCGCATGCCGATCAGGGCTTCGAAGGCGAATCCCAGGGCCACGCCCACCGGCAGCCAGAGTCCCAGGTTATCCGACGACAAGCCCACGCCGACGCCCAGTGCAATGCCAATGGCGAAGTAGCCTCTTATCTCCATCTTTGCGATCCTCCCGTGCAGGAGATCGCGCCGGCACTTCCGCGATTCAAGGTTTCTGATCGCGCCCGACGTGCCGCCTTCCCCTCCCCCGCCGATCCTCGTATGTAGGCACCGCCGCGTCGGGGCCGGTGGGTCAGGCGCATCGAATTGCCGGATGGGGAGGGAGTGATGGGGATTCGCCTGGATGGCCGGGTAGCGATCGTGACCGGTGCCGGCGGCGGGCTGGGCCGGGCGCATGCGCTGGCGCTGGCCGCGCGGGGGGCGAAGGTGGTCGTCAACGACCTGGGCGGGCCGGACGGCGTGTCCGCCAACGCCGAGGCCGTGGTGGAGGAGATCCGCAAGGCCGGCGGCGCCGCCATCGCCCACGGGACCAGCGTCACCGACGAGGCCGGGGTGGAGGACATGGTGGCCAAGGCCATGACCGCCTGGGGCCGGATCGACATCCTGGTGAACAACGCCGGCATCCTGCGCGACAAGAGCTTCGCCAAAATGGACCTGGCGGACTTCCGGCTGGTGCTGGACGTGCACCTGATGGGCAGCGCGATCTGCACCAAGAAGGTCTGGGAGATCATGCGGGCGCAGAATTACGGCCGCATCGTCATGACCACCTCCTCCTCCGGGCTGTACGGGAACTTCGGCCAGTCGAACTACGGGGCGGCCAAGATGGCGCTGGTCGGCCTGATGCAGACGCTGGCCCTGGAGGGTGCGAAGAACGACATCCGGGTGAACTGCCTGGCACCCACGGCGGCGACGCAGATGACGGAGAACATCCTGCCGCCCGAGATGCTGAAGCTGTTCGCGCCCGAGCTGGTGAGCCCCGGCCTGCTGGCGCTGGTGGCCGAGGACGCGCCGACGCGGACCATCCTGTGCGCCGGGGCCGGCACCTTCGCCGCCGCATATGTGACCCTGACGCAGGGTGCAAACTTCGGGGCGGCACCCGACGCCGACGCCATCGCCGAGGGCATGGCGGCAGTGACCGACCGGACCGGCGAGGTGGTGCCGGAGAACGGCGCGCTGCAGAGCCAGATGGCGCTGGAGAAGGCGATGGCCGGCCGCTGAGGCGGAACAGCCACCGGCGCGCGGCGTTCGTGAGGGGAGTGCCGGCCCGAGAGCCGGTATCCCTCGCTTCCGAGAGCGCGCCATGTCCCCCACCCTGCTGCACGGGCTCGACCGGCTGCGGCGCTGGCAGGGCAGCCTGCTGGACGCCGCCGGCTTCGGCCCGGTCGAGGCGCCGTGGCGGCTGCTGGCCGAGCGGCCGGGCTTCCGGCTGCGCTGCTATGGGGGACCGGCGGGGGCCCCGGCCCTGGTCATCGTTCCGGCCCCGATCAAGCAGCCCTACATCTGGGATCTGGCGCCGGGGTCGAGCGTCGTGCGCCGCTGCCTGGATGCGGGCCTGCGGGTCTATCTCGTGGCCTGGACCCCGCCCCCGGAGGAGGCGGTGCTTGCCGAAAATGGCTCCGCCGACCATGGCACGGGCGACCTGGGCCTCGCCGATTATGCCGGGCGCCTGCTGGCCGAGGCGCTGGACATCGCCGCCGCCGACAGCGGCCGGGACAGCTTCACACTGGCGGGCCACTCGCTGGGCGGGACGTTGATCGCCCTGTTCGCGGCCCTGCGGCCGGAACGGGTGCGGGACCTGGTTCTGATCGAGGCGCCGCTGGCCTTCGCCGACCGGGCCGGACGCTTCGCGCCCTGGGTCGCCGCCGCCCCCGACGCGGGCCGCGTGGCGGACCGGATGGGCACCGTGCCCGGCAGCTTCCTGAACCTCGCCAGCGCCGCCGCCGCCCCCGACGCCTTCCTGGCCGACGTGGCGCGCGACCGGCTGCTCAGCTTCGGCGATCCGGAGGCGGCGACCCTGCACGCGCGGGTCAGGCGCTGGACGCTTGACGAGTTCCCCATGCCCGGACGGCTGTTCGCGGATGTGGTGGAGCTGCTGTACCGGCGGGACCTGTTCGCGCGCGACGCGCTGGACCTCGAAGGACGCCGGATCGGCGCCAGGGACCTGACCATGCCGATCGTGGCGGTGGTCGATCCGGAGAGCGCCGTGGTGCCCGCGCAGTCCACCCTCGCCGCCCTCGCCCATGCCGAGGTGCATGTCCTGGACTACCGGGGTGATCCCGGCGTGGCGCTGCGCCATGTGGGCGCGCTGGTCGGCCGGTCCGCCCACCGGGACCTGTGGCCGGGCATCCTGACGCGGCTGGCCGCGCGGAACGAGCCCCCCTCCCGCTGACCCAAGCCGAACCGGAGACCGCACCCCATGGCGGAACGTTTCACCCTCGTCCTTTCGGGCGGCAGCGCGCTGGGCGCGTATCAGGCGGGCGCCTGGCAGGTGCTCGACGAGGCCGGCCTTCATCCGGACCGCATCGTCGCCGCCTCCATAGGTGCTGTGAACGCGGCGATCGCGCTGGGCAATCCGGCCGAACGGCAGGTCGCGGCACTGGCCGCGTTCTGGCGCCGCGCCGCGCAGTACCAGCCCGCATGGCAGGCGGTCGCCAGCCTGTGGGGCGACGGCCGGGCCCGCGCCCTGCAGTCGCCGCTGATGGGAAGCCCGGCGGTGTTCCGCCCCCGGTTGCCGGGCGCGCTGTCTCTGCTGCCCGGCATGCCGGGCGACAGCGGCCTGTTCGACCTGGGGCCGCTCCGCCGGTCGCTGCGGGACCTGATCGACTTCGACCGGCTGAACGCCGGGCCGACGCGACTGACCATCGGGGCGACGGACATCGAGACCGGGGAGGCGGTCCGCTTCGACACAGCGCGGATGGCGATCGGCCCGGACCACATCCTGGCGAGCTGCGGCTTTCTCCCGTTCTTCCCGCCGGTCGAGGTGGACGGCCGGCTGCTGGGCGACGGGGCCTTGTCGGCCAACCTGCCGCTGGAGGCGGCGCTGGAGGACGAGCAAGAGGACTCCGACCGGTTCATCCTGGCCATCGACCTGATCCGGCGCCAAGCCGGACCGCCGCGCACCGTGGGTCAGGCGGTGGATCGTCAGCTTGAGCTGCTGCTGTCCGACCAGACCCGCCGGACGCTGCGTGAGGCGCGCCAGGTCCACGCGGTGCGCCGTCCCAGGGCGGCCACGACGGTGCTGGTCCAGATCCATGACGATGTCGCCCCGGACAGCGAGCTCCGCCCGTTCGACTACTCCGCCCAGGTGCTGGAGGCGCGCTGGGCGGCCGGGCGGCGCAACCTTGCAGAGCTGCTGGCGATGGAAGGACGGGAACGCGCGGCGGGGGGCGGGCTGCGCATCCGGATGCGGACGGGGACCGGTGCGCTTGAAGAGGCATGACACGGCACATGTTGGCCTTGCCCCGAAAGGACCGTCTATATATAGTGGTAGCCATTCCGGACAGGGCTGGCGGGACCACGGGCGATGGAAGAGCTGTTCTCGTTCAAGGCGATGCACGACGAGGTCGGCCGCTTCTTCCATCTCATGAACAACTGGGCGTCCGGGGTGGACGGCCGTCTCGCCTTCGTCGCGGGCGCCTTGTCCTGGTTCCTGATCGAGCAGTCGATCAAATGGATGCAGGACAACATCCTCAAGTTCGTCATGTTCTCGGCCCTGACGGCGGCCGGCATCGGACTGGTCACGCTCGTGACCACGGATGGCGAGCCGATCCAGGGGCCGCCGCCCCCGGCCACGCAGCCGGCGCCGACCGCCCCCACCTCCTGACCCGCATCCCTCGAAATTTCGAGAAGCCGAACCACCGGAGGGGGTAACCCACCGTCGCGTCCGCATATCAGAATGACCTGGATCAAGGCACCCCCGATCCAGGGTAACCAGGATGTGGACACCAGGGCAGACCAAGGGGGTCGCGCATGATCGATCTGATCGCCAAGACGGATGCCGCCACCGGGGAAACGGGCGGCCGGCGATGCGGGCATCCCGCCACCTACTTCTTCGCGCTGGACACGGATGGCCGGATCGCCTGGCCGTTCCGCTATGTCCAGGACGCGGCCGGCCGCGCCGTGGCCCAGCGCTGGCGCTTCGGCCATTGGGTCGCCAGCCGTGAGGCGGCACGATTCCTGACCGGCGAGGACGACCTCTGCATCCCGACGGACGCTGCGACCGTGGACGCCTGGATCGCCCGGGACCGGAGGGCCAACGGGCTGCGCCTCAGCCCCATGCCCCACGGATCGACGGCGGAGGCCGTCGCCGCCGAGTGAGGCCGCGCGCAACCCGCTCCCCGCCGCCCCCACCGATAGGGGTGGCGGGCACAAACGCCTTCGCCCGGCGTTCCGGTTGGCGACAGCGGACAATCGGGCGATCGGACCATGCAGGAAGAAGCTTCGCAGGCCCGCGACCTGGGTGAGAAGGCCGGTGCGGAGACCCAGGAGTGGCTGCCGACCATCGGTGACCTGATCGAAGGGTTCTGGGACGGGCTCTGGCAGCTGGAGGCCGACGGCGCCTCGGACGCATACGCGAACGCGTATGCTGTGGGCGCCTTCGTGCCGGAAGCGCTGGCGGCCATCTGGAACTTCCTGGTCGGGTTCGTCAGCGCGCTGTTCGGCTGATCCACTATGGCCAAGGCTTGCGCGTCCGGGCGGTCGGCATAAATTCCGTTTCGCGTGTTCAGGAAAATTTGTGCGATTTCAAAAACAACGTTACAGTCCCGCGCACGGATCGAACCGGGACCGTCTGAACGGGCGCGTAGAACGCCCCACAGCCGGGGCACCCGGACGGCCACCGGTTCGAACGGCGGCACCGAAAGGGAGGATGCAGAGAATGACCGAAAAGACCGAAATCACGTCTACGACCCCGACCACCGAGGTGAAGGAGGCTGCCAGCAGCCGCCGTCAGTTCCTCGGCGTCGCCGGCGGTGCCGTGGCCGCGACCGCGGCGGGCGCCGTCGCCATGCCGAACGTGTCGCGGGCGCAGACGACCACCCTGCGCTTCCAGAGCACCTGGCCGTCGCGCGACATCTTCCATGAGTTCGCGAACGACTATGTCAGCAAGGTGAACGCCCTGTCCGGCGGCCGCCTGAAGCTCGAGCTGCTGCCGGCCGGCGCCGTCGTCGGCGCCCTGCAGCTGCAGGACGCGGTCATCGCGGGCGCGCTGGACGGCGGTCACGGCGTGACGGCCTACTGGTACGGCAAGAACCCGGCCTTCTCCCTGTTCGGCACCCCGCCGGCCTGGGGCTGGCGCGCCAACCAGATGCTCGCCTGGGTGAAGTACGGCGGCGGCCAGGCGCTCTACAACGAGCTGCTGACCGACATCATGAAGCTCGACCTGGTCGGTTTCCTCTACGGCCCGATGCCGACCCAGCCGCTCGGCTGGTTCAAGAAGGAGATCACCTCGATCGACGACATGAAGGGCATGAAGTACCGCACGGTGGGTCTGGCGGCGGACGTGAACCGCGAGCTGGGCGTGGCCGTCACGATCATGGGCGGCGGCGACATCGTCCCGGCCCTCGATCGCGGCCTGCTGGACGGTGCCGAGTTCAACAACCCGTCGTCCGACCGCGCCCTGGGCTTCCAGGACGTGACCAAGAACTACATGCTGGGCAGCTACCACCAGTCGGCCGAGTGCTTCGAGATCATCTTTAACAAGACGAAGTACAACAGCCTGCCGGCCGAGCTGCAGCAGGTCCTCGCGGTGGCTTCGGAGGCCGCTTCGGCCGACATGTCCTGGAAGGCGATGGACCGCTACTCCAAGGACCTGGAGGAGCTGAAGAAGGCCGGCGTGAAGGTGACCAAGACCCCCGACAACGTGCTGCAGGCGCAGCTCGGCGCCTGGGACAAGGTCATCGCCGCCAAGTCGCAGGACGCCTTCTTCAAGAAGGTGCTGGACAGCCAGCGCGAGTTCGCCAAGCGCGTCATCGCGTTCGAGCAGGACTTCGAAGTCCGTCAGGACCTCGCCTACAAGCACTTCTTCGGCTGATGCCGATCGCGGCGGCGCCCCCCACCCGGGGGGCGCCGTTCGCATGTTCCCGCGACGCGTCCGCGCGCTGCCGGACGGCCGGTCCCGCCACCCCGAGGGGCGTCTAGATGAATCGTCTCCTGCTGGTCATCGACCAGATCAGCACACTGGTCGGCAAGCTGTTCTCATGGTGCATCATCCTGCTGACCTTCGTGGTCAGCTACGAAGTGTTCATGCGCTATCTGCTGGGCATGCCCACGACCTGGGCCTATGACGCGGCCTACATGCTCTACGGCGCGCTCTTCATCATGTGCGGCGCCTACCTGATGAGCCGCAACGGCCATGTCCGGGGCGACTTCCTGTACCGGCAATGGTCGCCCCGCCGCCAGGCCGGGATGGATCTGGCGCTCTACATCCTGTTCTTCTTCCCGGCGGCGCTGGCCCTGATCTATTCCGGCTACTTCTTCGCGGCCATGTCCTGGCGCTTCAACGAGCACAGCTCGTTCAGCCCCGGCGGTCCGCCGCTCTATCACTTCAAGTCGCTGATACCGATCGCGGGCGTGTTCCTGCTGATACAGGGGATCGCGGAGGTCGTCCGCTGCATCCTGTGCCTGAGGACCGGCGTCTGGCCAGGCCGCCTGCACGATGTCGTGGAGCTCGAACAACAGATGCTGGAAAAGCACGCGATCCAGGACCGGGACGATGTCCTGGCCCATGAGCACGCCGAGACGAGCGGGGGCCTGCGATGAGCGATCCCATGATCGGGATCATGATGCTGGTCGTGTTCATCTTCACGATCCTGCTCGGGTTCCCAATCGCCTTCACCCTCGTCGCCCTGTCCGTGATGTTCGGCTACTACGCCGTGGGCGACACGATTTTCCCGCTGCTGGTCCAGCGGGCCTACGGGGTCATGTCGAACGACGTGCTGATCTCCGTGCCGCTGTTCCTGTTCATGGGTTACATGATCGAGCGGTCGAACATCCTCGACCGGCTGTTCTTCTCCATCCAGATCGCGCTCCGGCGCGTTCCGGGCTCGCTCGGGGTGGCGACCCTCGCCACCTGCGCCCTCTTCGCGACCGCGACCGGCATCGTCGGCGCGGTGGTGACGCTGATGGGCGTGCTGGCGCTGCCGGCCATGCTCAGGGCCGGATACGACCGACGGCTTGCGACAGGCCTGATCGCGGCCGGCGGCTGCCTGGGCATCCTGATCCCGCCGTCCATCATGCTGATCCTGTACGGCGCCATGGCCGGCGTCTCCGTCGTGCGGCTCTATGCGGCGGCCCTGCTGCCCGGCCTGCTGCTGGCGGGGCTCTACATCACCTATGTGATCGGGCGGGCGGTGTTCGATCCGAAATCCGCGCCCAAGATGCAGGATGACGAGCATCAGATCCCGACATGGGAGGTCCTGAAGCTGCTGGTCACCTCCTTCGTGCCCCTCGCGGCGCTGATCCTGTCGGTGCTGGGCGCCATCCTGTTCGGCCTCGCCACGCCGCATGAGGCGGCGGGCATCGGGTCGCTCGGCTCCATCATCCTGGCCATCGCCTACAAGGCCTGGACCTGGGAGAAGTTCAAGGAGGCGGTGTTCCTGACGGGGCGCGCCTCGGCCATGGTCTGCTGGCTGTTCGTGGGCAGTTACATCTTCTCCTCCGTGTTCTCGCTGCTGGGCGGCCACCATGTGGTGGAAGGCTGGTTCAACGCGCTGAGCCTGGAGGGCTGGCAGTTCATGCTGCTGACCCAGGTCATCATCTTCATCCTGGGCTGGCCGCTGGAGTGGACGGAGATCATCATCATCTTCGTTCCGATCTTCCTGCCGCTGCTGAGCAACTACGGCATCGACCCGGTGTTCTTCGGCGTGCTGGTGGCGCTCAACATCCAGACGTCGTTCCTGACGCCGCCGATGGCCATGTCCGCCTTCTACCTGAAGGGCGTGGCGCCAAAGGGCATCGAGCTGGAAGACATCTTCCGGGGCATGATCCCATTCCTGATGTGCGTGTTCCTGTCGCTGATCCTGGTCTACGCCTTCCCTGGAATCGTGACCTGGCTGCCGACACTGCTCTACGGATGACGGGCGCGTCCGTCACGAATGGAAAAGGGGCGGTCCCGCAGGACCGCCCCTTTTCTTTTGCGGATGGAAGAACCCGCCTAAGCGGCGGCGGCCCGTGCCGCCGAACGGTCGGGTCCGTAGAAGCCCCGCCCCTCCCGCGCCATGGCGCGCAGCAGCTGCGGCGGCCGGAACCGCTCCCCAAGGGCGTCGGCCAGCGCGTCGCACCGGCTGACGAAGGTCGACACGCCGACCATGTCGATCAGGGACAGCGGCCCACCCGTCCAGGGCGCGAAGCCGAGGCCGAGGATGCCGCCCACATCGCCATCCTCCGGTGCGGTCAGCACCCCCTCCTCCAGGCAGCGGACGGCGTCCAGCGCCTGGGCGTAGAGCAGCCGCGTCTTGAGGTGCTCCAGATCCGGCTGCTCCGTTTCGGGCTTCGTCGGCCAGTGTTCGGCCAGTCCCGGCCACAGGCGCTTCTTCTGTCCCTCCGGATAGTCGTAGAAGCCCTTCCGGCCCTTGCGGCCCGGCCGCCCCAGCTCCTCGATCATGGTGAAGGTCACGGCGTCGCCCGACTGCGGGACGTAGGCGTCGCCGAGGTCCTTGCGCCACTGGGTCTTGATCCGGTGGGCGAGGTCGATGGCCGTCTCGTCGGCCAGGGCCAGCGGCCCCACCGGCATGCCGGCCAGCCGGCCCGCATTCTCGATCAGGGCCGGAGCGATCCCCTCCAGCAGCATCGTCTGGCCCTCGTTGATGTAGGCCCCGCAGAAGCGGCTGGTGAAGAAGCCCCGCGCGTCGTTCACGACGATGGGCGTCTTGCGGATCGCCTGCACGAAGTCGAGCGACCGGGCCAGCGTCTCCCGGTCCGTCGCCTTGCCGACGATCACCTCCACCAGCGGCATCTTGTCGACGGGGGAGAAGAAGTGCAGGCCGATGAAGCGGTGCGGGCGCACGCTGACCTCCGCCAGCCCGCTGATCGGCAGGGTGGAGGTGTTGCTGGCGAAGATGGCGGCATCCTGCATCGCCGCCTCCGCCATCCGCGTCACCTCCGCCTTAACGGCCCGGTCCTCGAACACCGCCTCGATGACGAGGTCCGCATCCTTCAGCCCGTCATGGGCGTCGGTGGCGTGGATGCGGGACAGGACGGCGTCCGCCTCCCCCTGGCTCATGCGCTTCTTGGCGACGAGATCGGCGAGGAGCTTGGCGGAGTAGCCCTTGCCACGCTCGGCGGCCTCCAGCGTCCGGTCGACCAGGACCACCTCGATCCCCGCCAGGGCGGCCACATGGGCGATGCCGCCGCCCATCATGCCGGCCCCCAGCATGCCGATCTTGCGGAACGTCGCCTTGGGCACGCCCTCGGGGCGGCGGGACAGCTTGTCGGCCTTGCCCTTGTTGATGAACAGGCTGCGGATCATGTTGCGGGCGACGGGGCCCAGGAACAGCTTGGTGAAGTACTTGCTCTCCACCTCCAGCGCCTTGTCCATGGGCAGCTGCGTGCCCTCGTAGACGCAGGACATGATCGCCTCGGGGGCCGGGTAGTTGTGCAGGGTCTTCTCCTGCAGCATGGCGTTCCCGGCCATGAAGGTCTGCACCGCGGCCGGATGCATGCCGCCGGAGCCGCCCGGCACCTTGAAGCCCTTCTGGTCCCAGGGCTGAACGGCCGTGGCGTCGGACGACAGCAGCCAAGCCTTCGCGGCGTCCAGCAGCGCGTGCGGGTCGGCGACCGCGTGGATGATGCCGGCCGCCAGGGCCTTCCGCGGGCTGAGGTGGCGCCCCTCCAGCAGCAGCGGCAAGGCCGCCTGGATGCCGATCAGGCGCGGCATGCGCTGGGTCCCGCCCGCCCCCGGCAGCAGGCCCACCTGCACCTCCGGCAGGCCGATCTTGGCGGACGGCTTGTCGGCGGCGATGCGGTGGTGGCAGGCGAGCGCGATCTCGAACCCGCCGCCCAGCGCCGTGCCGTTGATGGCGCAGACGAAGGGCTTGCCGCCCGTCTCCATCCGCCTGAGCGCCAGGGTGAAGCGGCGCAGCTTGGCGTAGACCTGTGCGACCGGCTCTGCCTGCGCCGTCTCCATCCACTTGGAAAAGCCGATCAGGTCCGCACCGGCCAGGAAGTCCTTCTTGGCGGAGGTGACGATGACGCCCTTCACGCCTGCGTCGGCGATCAGCCCCTCCACGGCCGCCGCGAACTCGGCCGAGAAGGTGTCGTCGATCACGTTCATCGACCGGCCATGCTGGTCGATGGTGAGCGTGGCGATGCCGTCCTCGTCACGGGTGACGATGATGCTCCCGGTCATGGCGCCCTCCCTCACACGCGCTCGAGGATCGTGGCGGTGCCCATGCCCGCGCCCACGCACAGGGTGGCGAGGCCGGTCTCCAGGTCCCGCCGTTCCATCTCGTCCAGCAGGATGCCCAGGATCATCGCCCCGGTGGCACCCAGCGGGTGGCCCATGGCGATGGCCCCGCCATTCACGTTGATCCGGTCGTGGGGGACCTCCAGCGCGTCCATGAAGCGCAGCACGACCGAGGCGAAGGCCTCGTTCAACTCCCACAGGTCGATGTCGTCGCGGGTCATGCCGCCCTTCCGCAGGGCCTTCTCGGCGCTGAAGCTGGGGCCGGTCAGCATGATCGTCGGCTCCGACCCGATGGAGGCGAAGCTGCGGATGCGGGCGCGGGGCTTCAGCCCCAGCCGCTCCCCCGCCTCCTTCGTGCCGATCAGCACGGCGGCCGCCCCATCGACGATGCCGGAGCTGTTGCCGGCGTGGTGCACATGGTTGACCCGTTCCAGCATCGGGTACTTCTGGATCGCCACGCTGTCGAAGCCGAAATTCTGGCCCATGTCGGCGAAGGACGGGTTCAGGCTGGCGAGCGTCTGCATGGTGGTCTCTGGCCGTACCGTCTCGTCCCGGTCCAGCAAGGGCAGGCCCAGCACGTCCCTCACCGGCACGACCGAGCGGTCGAACCGGCCGTCGGCCCAGGCCGCCGCCGCGCGCTTCTGGCTTTCCACGGCGTAGGCGTCCACGTCGTCGCGGCTGTAGCCGTAGCGGGTGGCGATCAGGTCGGCGCTGATGCCCTGGGGCACGAAGTATGTGCGGATCGCCACGGCCGGATCGGTCGCCCAGGCCCCGCCGTCGGACGCGATGGGCACGCGGCTCATGCTCTCGACACCGCCGCCCACCGTCATGTCGGACTGGCCAGACATGACCTTGGCGGCCGCCATGTTCACGGCCTCAAGGCCCGAGGCGCAGAAACGGTTGATCTGCACACCGGCCACCGTCTCGTCCCAGCCGGCGTTGATGGCGGCCACGCGGGCGATGTTGGCCCCCTGCTCCCCCACCGGGCTGACGCAGCCGAGGATCACGTCGTCCACCTCCGCCGTGTCCAGCCGGCCACGGTCCCGCAGCGCCTCCAGCACCTGGGTGGCCAGCGCCACCGGCGTCACCTCGTGCAGCGCGCCGTCCTTCTTGCCCTTGCCCCTGGGCGTGCGGACATGGTCGTAGATGTAGGCGTCCGGCATGGCGTTCCTTCCCGTCTCGATCCTGCGGCGCTCCGCGTCTTCGGCCAGACGATCCCGGCCCGCGCGGATTGGGGCCGCAGAGTGCGACGGCGGCCGGCGCCTGACAAGACCACCGAAGGGGCGGGCCCGGCTGGACAAGCCGGCGGGGCGGGCCCTAAAGTCGCGGCGCCTTCGCGAACCACCGGTACACCATGCGCAAGACCCTCGCCGCCGCCCTGCTCACCGCAGCCGTCGCACTGCCGCAATCGGCACAGGCCGCCAACGGCAACACCGCCCAGGAATGGTACGAGGCCTGCGCCGTGTTCATGAAGGTGATGACCGGCAGCGGCCAGGGCAGCGACGCGGAAATCTCCTACTGCGTCGGCCAGACCGAAGGGGTCGTAACGGCCCTGCGCACGGGCGCCCAGATCGGCGCCATCTCCTTCGCCGGCATCCTGACGGTCGAGGCGGGGATGAACGAGAAGGCGGTGTTCGACCTGTTCAAGCGGACGGACCCGAACCGGCTGCTGAACATCTGCATGCCGGAGAACATCCAGACCTCGACCCAGATCGAGACGATCTACCGCTACTACGAGCGCCGAAAGGACAAGGCGGCGTTGCCGGTCACGGCCCTGTTCTACGACGCGCTGCAGGAGCGCTTCCCCTGCCCCCGCCCGGCGGCACCCGCCCAGGGCCAGCAGGGGCAGCAGCGGCCGCAGGGTGGGGAAGCCCCGCGCGCCGGGCGGCCGGGCGGCTGATCCGCCGCCCTTATCCCCGGATCAGATGCCGGAAAGCACCCGGCGGCGCGCGTCCTGATACTCCTCCTCGGTGATCAGGTTCTGCTGCCGCAGCTCGGCCAGCTCCCGCAGGCGCTGGGCCACGGTCTTGCGCTCCCCGCCGACGGACGGCGCGAGGCCAAGGCCCGTGCCGGTCGCGGCACTCCCGGCCGCCGGAATGTCGGCCGCCGGACCCGGCAGGATCGGCGCGCCGGACAGGGCGGCGGCGGCGTCCCGTTCGCTGGGCGTGAAGGGGCGCGGCTCGGGTGCGGCACCGGCGGCGCCGGTCGCACCCGCCACGCGGGCGGGGCTCTGGTGCGGTTCCCAACTGGTCTGGTTCCGGCCCGTGGGCACCACACCGACCAGGCGCGGCTGACGTCCGGCGACCACGTCATAGTCCCGCAGCATGCGGGCCTGAAGGCCGGGATCGGTCGTCAGCACGTCCACGATGGCCGGCTGCGCCGGGTCGGCGGACGGGCGGATGCCGAAACGGTCGGCGCTGCGGCCCGGCCCCGCCTGCTGCTGCATCACGGCGAACGCCTCGTCCTTGAAGGGCATGTCCAGCAGGCGCTGGCGCGGCTGCACGTTGGCGCCGGTCACGAACGCCGTGTAGGACCAGGCGGGATTGGCCTTTCCGCCCAGGAAGCTGTCGGGGACGAAGAAGCGGATCTCCTTGGACCGGACCTGGACGCGAGTCGGGAAGAAGTAGCGCTGGTCCACCGTCTGATCGACGACCTGCTCGATGTTCCGGTAGTCGTCGCCGCTGACATTGCCGACCTGGGCGCGACGCTGCTCCTCCAGCACGCGGCGGGCGTTGCCCACCATCAGGGTTCGCGCGATCTCCGGCCGGGGCGTCAGGATGATCGCCTTCTCCCAGGCGTCGCGCCGGTCGACCTGCACGCCACGGCCGGGCACGGTCGCCGTGCTGCCCGAACCGGGCTTGCGGTCCGTGTCGATGTAGATGTCGAGGTTGAGGGTGTAGAAGCCGTGACGGGCCACCCGGTCCAGCCGCTCCGGCCCGATCTCCCCGCGCTGGTCGGCCGGATCGCGGATGGCGCCGCCGAAGCTGGCCGTGAACCAGGTGCCGCCGTCGGCCATCTCCGCCGACAGGCTGAGCAGGTCCAGGTCGCCGCGCTCGAAATCCGGGCGGTCGGGATACAGCAGGTCACCGGCGCCGACATCGTCGCCCCGGGCGTCCTGCATGGTGAAAAGGGTGATATTGCTCTGGGCCGAAGCGGCGAAGGCGCCGCCGACGATCGCCAGGGCGGCGGCGCCCAGCAGGAAACCGCGAAAAGCACGCACGCGCACGGGAGAGACCCTCCGAAATCGGCCGCGCCCGGAAATGCGGACGCGGGCCCGTTCAATAGCACCTGGACCAATCATCTAACGAATGCGGCCCCGTCTGTCGCGGGGCAACGGCCGTGACGGCCGAAACGGGGTGTGGCGGGAAGCGGGGGCGGCCCTCGTGGCCGCCCCCTTTCCCATGCGGGTCCTCAGAACTGGACCTTCATGAACACCTTCATGCGGTAGACCTCGAAGTCCACCGCGCGCTGGGCGATGTTGCCCAGGGGGGTGATGACTTCGCCGGCGGCGGTGCGCTGGATGGTCTGGCCCGTGCCCGCGATGAACTTCGGATCGTACTCGCCGAAGATCCACTGCACGTCGGCGCCGACCTCGAGGCCCGACAGGAAGTACGAGCCCTGCAGCGCGAACTTGTGCGCCGAGTGCTCGCCCGTCTGGTACTCGGTCCAGCCGAAGGCGTTGGAGCCTTCGAAGCCAAGGCCGACCGGGCGGACGTTGACCGTGCCGTCGAGGAGATCCACGAACTGGTACTCGTAGA
This sequence comes from Rhodospirillaceae bacterium, assembly GCA_029267445.1. Lineage (GTDB taxonomy): Bacteria > Pseudomonadota > Alphaproteobacteria > Azospirillales > Azospirillaceae > JAJUIU01. The sequence continues at coordinate 24,446 of JAJUIU010000018.1, read as the reverse complement.
CGAATCGGCCGAACAGGTCCTGGGTCAGCTGGTAGCCGGCCGAGCCCGCGATGGTCCAGTAATCGGCCTCGCGGTCGTCGTCGTTCACGCTGGTGACGGCGCGCTGTGCCGCCGGCAGTGCCAGCCAAGTCGGGTTGGCGGCGAGGAAGCCGCTCGGCGTGTTGCCGAAGCCCGCACCCGGATCGAACACGTCGATCGCCTCGTTGTAGGCGTCGAGCAGGTTGCCGGCGTTGGTGACGCGGTCGTCCGTGTCGCGGATGTACTTGATCCGGCCCGCCAGCTGCAGACCCGAGCCGATGTCGGCCAGGTAGCTGCCGTTGAGGGCCATGATCCAGGTCTCCTTGTCCTGGTACGGCGCGAAGGGCGAGCGGTTGTCGCCGCCCAGACCCCAGCCGCGGTTACCCTCGAACCGCGGATACTTGCCGCAGGCGATGTCCTTGTCGGACCCGCCGCAGGCCTGCCAGTTGGTGTCGTAGTCGATCCACGACACCTCGCCGCGCAGTTCCAGATCGCCGATGGTCAGACGCGGAACCAGCGTGGCGCCGCGCCAGCCGATGACGCTCTCCGCCGCGCGCTCGTCGAAGTCGGTGAGCGCGTTCTCGGCGGCCAGCGCCACGACCTGGTCCATGTGGCCGTTCCAGCCGCCATAGCCGATGCCGTCGATGGAGTTCTGGTTGGCCGGGTTGCCGAAGTTGTAGTCCGGACGCTCCCAGGCCCAGAAGCCCTCGCGACCCTCGGTCAGCAGGACGTCCGCCTCGCGGCGGGCGGCAAGGATCGACTGGTAGTCGGCGCCGATGTGGAACAGCTGCGCCGCCATGGTGAAGTTCGGCAGAACCTCGCCGACCTCGACGTTCAGGAAGGCGGCCCAGTCGTCGGCGTCGCGGTTCAGCGTCGGGCTGAAGCGGCAGTTGCCGTTGATGGACGCCTCGCAGCCGATGATGGCGTTCTCGACGTTCAGCTCGGAGTAGTAGACCGAGCCGCTGATGTCGAGGTTCTCGATACCCGTGAACTGCGCCTTCACGGCACCGACATAGTTGCTGTACCGGTCGGTGTCGTCGCGGCCGTCACGCGTGTCGTTGTCGGTGGTGGAGCGCTCGTTGTCGTCCACGACCAGACCGATCACACCGGCGTTGAACGTCGGGGTGGCCGCGACCTTGATCTGGCTGACCCAGGCCGCGTCCTGGGCGAAGAAGTCGCCCGTGCTGAAGCGCGGACCGGCGTACAGCTTCGGCAGCGACATGCGGGCGAAGTCCCACTTGGCGCTTCCGGCCGTGCCCTGGACGATGACACCCGCCGCGTTGTCGCGATCGATATAGCGGATCTTGCCCAGCGTCAGCGGGTCCCACAGACCGAAGTCGTTGGTGCCGACGAAGATGCTGTCGACCCACTCGTAGCCCGGCGTCAGACGGACATAGGCGCCGCGCAGCTTGATGTACTGGTTGGAAAGCGGGTCCTCCTCGTCGGCGCCGAAGCCGCCGAAGTTGGCCCAGTAGTTCTTGTTGAACCGGCTCTGGATGCGCACGCCGGCTTCCACCTGGCGGGACACGTTCGCCCGCAGCTGGAGGTCGGCCTCGATGCCCTGGCCCTGGTCGCCCGAGTTGCCTTCGGACGCGTTCTGCAGGCCATTCTGCTCACGCTCGTTCCCGTCCAGGAACTTGATGTAGATGGTGCCGAACCACTGCACGTTTCCGGAACCCTGGGCGGCCGCAGGCCCCCCGGTCCCCGCGACGGCAAGCCCCAGCAGGGCGGCCCCGCACAACAACCTCTTTTTCATTGTCCTCTCCTTTATTGCCCCCGGGACCGACCGGTCCCGGGGGGACTCCCTGGTGACTGACGCTTACTTCTTGATCATCGGGACGACGGCCAGCTTCTTCGCCTCGCCGTCATCCGTGCACTCGAAGGCCTTGAGGGCCGCGTGCTGCGCCGCGACCTCGTCCGCCCCGCCGGCACCGCTGCCGGCCAGGATGTCCATCACGTGCGGATCGCACATGCCGTCGTTGCCGCCGCCGAAGCGGTGCTGGCCCTCGAACTCGTTGACGCGGCGGGTCAGCAGGTCGCCCTTGGCCGGGAAGCCCTCGTTCGACTGCACGACCACCTGGTAGCTCCAGGTCGACGGGTCGCTGGTGCCGATGTCCGCCGCCTTCACCGAGCCGGAGATCGTCTTGCCCGACCCCTTGGTGCGGCCGGGGACGAGGATGTCGCCGGCCATGGCGGCGGCGCTGTTGCGGATCTCGGACTCCACGCGGGCCTTCTTCTGCGGGGACAGGATCACCGCCTTGTCCCAGCCCGGCTCGAGCTGGATGTTCAGGCCGGGGATGCCGTCCTTGTGCTTGCCGGTCCCGGTGTTGATGAAGACGAAGACCATCTGGGTGGCGAAGCCGCCGCCCATGCCCCACGGGTCGTTCAGCGAGCTGGCCATGGTGGCCTTGAAGTCGATGTCGCTGCCCGACTTCTCCGCCGAGAAGGAGGTCAGGTCGAAGGCGCCCTTCAGGTAGGCGCCGTCGGTCGGATAGGTGTAGGTGCCCGGGCCGTTGTCGTCGCCGGTCGGGTCCTTGAACTCCACCGCGGCCGCCTGGCCCGCCACGGCGATCATGGCGGCGCCCATCAGGCCCGCCAGGAGTTTGGTGTACTTGGTGCTCATAGCATTTCTTCCCTGGTGCTGTTTCGTTTCACTTGCGAGGACGTTTCCTTCAGGGCCCGTCCTTCCGGCCCCCGCCGTACGGCGAGGGCTCAGCCCTTCACACCTCCCGCCGTCAGACCCGACACGAGGTATTTCTGCAGATAGAGGAAGAGGATGACGACCGGGATCGAGACGATGATCGACCCGGCCGCGAAATAGCCCCACTGGGCGGAGAAGCCGCCGACGAAGAAGCGCAGGCCCACCGGGGCCGTGTAGCGCGTCTCCTCCGTCATGAACACGGAGGCCAGGATGAACTCGTTCCAGCCGGTCATGAAGCTGAACAGCGCCGTCACGGCCACGGCGGGCCGCGCCAGCGGCAGGACGATGCGCCAGAAGATCACCGCGCGTGAGGCGCCGTCCATGATGGCGCTCTCCTCGATCTCGATCGGGATCGTGTCGAAATAGCCCTTCAGCATCCACACGCAGAAGGGGATCGCGGTGACCGCGTAGACGAGGACAAGGCCGAAGTAGCTGTTCCCGAGGCCGAGCCAGCTGACGATGATGATGTAGAGCGGGATCATCATCAGCGTGCCGGGGAACATCTGGCTGACCAGGAAGGCCATCATGCCCTGCTGCCGGCCGGGGAAGCGGAAGCGCGAGAAGGCGTAGGCCGCCGTGCAGGCCAGGAACACGCCGACGACGGTGGTCAGCCCCGCCACGATGGCGCTGTTCAGCAGCCACGTCAGGAAGGGCTGTTCGGTCAGCACGTCGACGAAGTTCTTCAGGCTGATCTGCTGCGGCCAGGGGATGATCGCCCGCAGCCGGTCCCAGAACGTCGCATCCTGCGGCAGCGTGGCGATGGACAGGCTCTGCTGGCCGGAGAAGGCCAGCGTCAGCACCCAGAGGATCGGGTAGAGCGCGAAGAAGGTGAAGATGATCAGACCGACATGGATCCAGAAATGGCTGCCGCCCTTGCGGCCGCCGGTCTGAACCTCGGCCCTGGGCTTCGCCTTCGTCACGGGTGCGGCGGTCACGGCGGTCATGGCATCCCCCTCACCGGACCTGTTCCGTCGCCTTGCTGACACGGTTCTGGAAGTAACCGTAGCCGAGCAGGATCAGGAAGATGACGAAGCTGTAGGCGGCGGCGTAGGCGTACTGGTACCGCTCGAAGGCGATCTTGTAGGCCTTGGTGATCAGGATTTCGTTCGCCCCGGCCGGCGCGCCGCCGCTGACCAGGTAGATCACGTTGAACATGTTGAAGGTCCAGACGACCGACAGGATGATCGCCGGGATCAGGGCGGGTTTCAGCAGCGGCAGGGTGATGTTCCAGAACTGCTGCCACTTGGAGGCACCGTCCAGTTCCGCCGCCTCGTACATGTCGGACGGGATCGACTGCAAGGCACCCAGGCTGACCACCATCATGAACGGGAAGCTGAGCCAGCCGTTGGTGATGACGCCGGTCATGAAGCTGCTGAATACGCTGTCGAACCAGGCGACGGGTTCGCCGCCGAACATCACGATGGCCTGGTTGATGACGCCGAACTGGGGATGGAACATGCCCTTCCAGGTCAGCGCCGTGATGTAGTTCGGAATCGCCCAGGGCAGGATCAGCAGCACGCGGTAGACCGCCTTGCCGCGCAGCCCCTCCACGTTCAGCACGAGCGCGAGCGCGAGGCCGATGGTGACACCGATCGCCACGTTCGCCACGGTCCAGCAGATCGTGATGAACAGGGTCCAGTAGAAGCTCTCGTAGTTGACCACCGTGCCGTCGGGCGTGGAGCGCAGCACGTTCACGTCCGACAGGATGCGGACATAGTTGTCGAAGCCGACCCACAGCTCCGTCAGCGGGACGGACTGGTTGAACAGCGTCCGGTCGGTGAAGGACAGGATGACGCCGTAGCTGAAGGGGAAGAACACCAGGAACAGCATGCCCAGCAGCGCCGGAGCCACGTAGAGATAGGCGCTGCGGTGCTCCCGCAGGGTGTTCCAGAGGCTCCGCGCGGCACCCAGCGCGAAGAAGGCCAGCACGGCGATGGACAGGGCGACCGTCCACCAGAGGCCTTCCGAGACGGCGTCCGTCCGGGCCTCGACCGCGGCATTGACGGCGGCGACGTCCATGCCGCCATCGGCCAGCAGTCCAGGCAGCGGACGGCGGAAGCTGTCGACGTCCCATGCCACCTCGCGCGGCGGAACGCTTCCGGCCTGGGCGAGGGCGGCCGCGGCACCGGCGCGGGCGTCGTTGAGGGTGACGGTCAGTTCCGCACCCCGCGCCCGCTCGTACGCGGCCACGTTCGTCAGCTCGGTCTGCGCATAGAGCCAGGACACGCCCAGCAGCAGCAGTGCGGCCACCGCGAAATTGGCCCAGCGGGCACCCCGCCCCTCGCCCAGGACGCGGGCGATGCCGAAGGCCGCGATGGCGAAGATCGCGAGGGCGGCCAGGGTGAGCCACAGGATGTAGGCCCGGTCGGCGGCGGCCAGGGCGCCGGTGCGCTCCCGCTCCACCTGGGCGATGCCCCAGTAGTTGCCGCCGACGAAGACCGGGGCGGTGACCCGCAGCCGGTCGCCCAGGCCGACCACCTGGATTTCGGCCAGCCGCTTGATGTTCTCGGCGGTGTTCGTCTCGATGTTGGAACGGAGTTCGGCCGTCAGGTCGAACAGCGGCTTCTCGTCCCGCACCAGCCGACGCGGGATCGCCCCCTTCTCCGCATCCTCGGCCGCCGTGGAGTAGAGCAGCTGGGCGCCCTGCTGCCGCACGATCCGCATGTCGCGGATCAGCGGATCGGCCTGCCGGTAGGCGTCGCCGGCGGCGGCGACCGCCGCCGTGTCACCGCCCAGCTCCTGGACCCGGCCGATCGTGTCGGCCAGGCCCATGGCGGCGATCGTGGCCTTCCGGACCTCGGCCTGCTGCCGCGAATCCTGGATCGCCGCGCCGACGAACCAGAGGCTCGCCAGCGCGAGGAGCAGGACCCCGACAACGAGGCCGATACCGGCCGAAAGACCCGGAAGCCGCATGGGCGTGACCTTCCCTCCCTATGCCAGCGCGTCAGCGGCTCTTGCGCAGCGCGTCGATGTCGGTCGACAGCGTCTGCTGCGCCTCGTCCAGCGCCTGCTTGGGCGTGGCGGAGCCCTTGACGATCTTGTTCATCGCCGTGGTCACCGGGGACCACATCAGCGACATGACCGCGTAGTTCGGCATCGGCACGGCGGTCTCCGCCTGCTTGGCGAAGCCGGCGAGGATCGGGTCGTTCGCCACCTCGGGCAGCTTGTAGACGGCCGCGTTGGTCGGCTGCTGCCGGCCCTCCACCGCCATGATCTTGGCCACGGCGTCGGTGGTCAGGAACTCCACCAGCTTCCAGGCCGCGTCCTTGTTCTTGGACTGGGCGGAGATGTAGAGGCCCTCGATGGTCATCCAGGGCGCCATCGGCTTGCCGCCCGCCTCGTCCACCGTGGGCAGCGGCGCGATGCCGACATCCATGCCGTCGGCGATCTCGCCCATGAACCAGGGGCCGGAGAAGACGATGTTGGCCTTGCCCTCGTTGAACAGCGAGGTGATCAGGGCCGACGACGGCTCGGCCGGGAGGATGCCCTGGTCCTTGAACCAGTTCATCACCAGCTCGACGGACTTGACGTTCTCCGGCCGGTTCACGGTCGGGGTGGCGATGCCGCCCGCCCCGTCGGCGAAGACGCCGCCGCCGAAGGCGTTCATCAGGGCGGCGTGGTAGTAGAAGTCGCTGTAGGCGTAGGCGAAGCCGTAGGCGCCGGTCGAGGCGTTGGTGTTCTTCTTGGCCCAGGCGACCAGCTCGCTTGTGGTCTTCGGCGGCGCCTTGACGTTCTTCTTGTTGTAGATCAGCGCGATGGGCTTGTAGTTGAACGGCAGGCCGTAGGCCTGGCCGCGATAGGTGACCGCCTCCATCATGTTCGGCAGGAAGCGCTTGGTCACCGCGTCGTCGATGAAGAAGTCCACCGGCTCGACGATGTTGCCCGCCTCGATCCAGCCGCCCAGGCGATCCTGGGCGAAGATGAAGACGTCGGGCCCGCTGCCGCGCGGGACGGCGGCGGAGATCTTGTCGGCGTAGGCGTCGTAGGGCACCGCCAGCGGCTTCGCCACGACATCCTTGTTCTGCTCGTTGAACAGGGCGACCGCCTTCTCGAAGGCGGCCTTCTCCTGGCCGCGATAGGCGTGCCAGACGGTCAGCTGCGACTGCTGCGCCAGCGCCTCGCCGGCGCCGGCCGCGAGCAGCGGCGCCAGCAGGGCGGCACCGGCCAGACGGAACAGGGTTCTGCGGGACTGCACCATCGTCATTTCCTCCTTTGCCGCCGGCCTCTGTCGGACCGGTCGGAACGCTTCAGGCCTCGGGCAGACGCTGTTCCGTCTGCGGGTCGAACAGGTGGATGGAACTGGCTTTCACGACGAGGTCGATGGCCTCGCCCAGGCGCGGCAGCACGACACCGTGGCCCCGGATCTTGCCGATCACCATGGAGCCGCCGACGCGGAAGTGGATGATTGCCTCGTGGCCCAGCGTCTCCACGATCTCGACCTCGCCCCGGATCGGGGAGATCGTGTCCCACTGGTGCTCCTCGGCGTGGCCGACATGTTCAGGCCGGAACCCGACCGCGACGTTCCGGCCCGCATAGGCACCGATCCCGCCCCGGTATGCGGCCGGCACCGGCAGCACGAAATCGTGGAACCGCAGGGCCGTGCCGTCGGCGTCCACCGCCATCTCGACGATGTTCATCGACGGCGTGCCGATGAAGCGGGCGACGAACAGGTTCTGCGGCCGGTCGTAAAGCTCCAGCGGCGTGCCGACCTGCATCAGGTTGCCGGACGGATGCCGCTTCAGCGGCGCCAGCACGGCGATGCGGTCGCCCATGGTCATCGCCTCCACCTGATCGTGGGTGACGTAGACCGTGGTGACCTTCATGCGGCGCTGGAGCTTACTGATCTCCGCCCGCATGGTGACGCGCAGCTCGGCGTCCAGGTTGGACAAGGGCTCGTCGAACAGGAACACGCTGGGCTTGCGCACGATGGCCCGGCCCAGGGCGACGCGCTGGCGCTGGCCGCCGGACAGGGCGCGCGGCTTGCGGTCCAGGTATTCGGTGAGGCCGAGCATCGTCGCCGCCTCGTTCACCAGCCCGTCGATCTCCGCCTGCGGCAGCTTCCGGATCTTCAAGCCGAAGGCGATGTTCTCGCGCACCGTCATGTGCGGGTAGAGGGCGTAGGACTGGAACACCATGGCGACGTCCCGGTCCTTCGGATGGACGTCGTTCACCACCCGGTCGCCAATGCTGAGCGTGCCGCCGCTGATCTCCTCCAGCCCGGCGATCATGCGCAGCGCCGTGGACTTGCCGCAGCCCGACGGGCCGACGAAGACCATGAATTCCTGGTCGCGGATGTGCAGGTCCAGGTTCTCGATGACGGCGACGTCACCGAACCGCTTGCTGACATGTTCGAACTTGATCTGGGCCATGCGGTGGGCCTTCTAGTTGGCGACGAGGTACTGGGCCGTCAGGCCGGGGACGGTGAGCGCCAGCTCCGCGCCCGCCTTGCCGACGGCCTTGCCCGTGATCGCGTCGGTCACGGTCTTGCCTGACCATGCGGCGGGCAGCGCCACCGTCGCCGTGGCGTCCTTGTCGCCCCGGTTTGCGGCGACGATCACCGTGTTGCCGCTGTCGGCATGGGCGCGCTGGAACACCAGCAGGTCGCCCTCGGTCGACAGCTCCTTGTAGTCGCCATGGGCGAAGGCCGGGTTGGCCTTCCGGGCGGCGATGATCCGCTTGTAGAAGTCGCGCAGGGACTCGTCCCGCTCCATCCCCTTGCCCGGCAGGATGTCCATCTTGCCCCAGGGCATCGGGGTCCGGTTCTCCGGCCAGTCGTGGCCGGGACGGGCGACCTCCTCCCCGTAGTAGATCTGCGGCAGGCCGAGGCTGGCCATCTGCAGGGCGGCCATCAGGCGGAACTTGGCGACATCGCCGCCCACCTCCGCCAGCGCCATGGGCACGTCGTGGCTGGAGAGGTAGTGGGCCATGATGTAGCCGGGCCGCACCTTGTGCCGCTTCTGGAGGTAGCGGCTGTACGCGATCGTGCGGCCCCGGCCCAGCACCCAGGACTCGGTCTCACCCTTGAAGGTGAAGTCCAGCGCCGCGTCCCATACCCCCTTCTCGAAGAAGGGATCGACGACGTTCAGGTCGGCGCCGAAATACTCCGCCAGCAGGAAGAAATCGTCACCCAGCCGCTCGTCGATGATCTTGCGGTGCAGCTCCCAGAATTCGGGGAGGACATGCTTGACCGTGTCGAGCCGGTAGCCGTCCACCCCCGCCTCCTTGGCCAGCGGGATCTGCTTCTCGATCAGCCAGCGGGCGACCTCGGGCTTCTCAGTCTTGAAGTCCGGCAGGCCGGCGACGCAGCCGATGATGTCGTCGCCCTCGGGACCGCAGGTGCCCCGCTCCTCCATCCGGAGGATGTCGCGGGCGTTCGGCAGCCGCGTGTAGGCCGAGCCGTAGCCGGCATGGTTGTAAACGATGTCGAGCAGGATCTTGATCCCGCGCTTGTGCGCCTCGTCCACAAGCCGTTTCAGGTCCTCTTCGGTCCCGAAGCGCGGGTCCATCCTGGAGAAATCCTCGGCCCAGTAGCCGTGATGGGCGAAATGCTCGAAATCGCGGCCGCTGTTCACGCTGCCCGGGATGTTCAGCATCACCGGGTTCATCCAGATCGCCGTGATGCCGAGATCGGCCAGATCGTCCAGCCGTCCGATCAGCCCGTCGATGTCCCCGCCCTGGAACCCGCCGGGGTTCTTCAGGTCGACATCCATGTTGTTGTCGGGATCGCCGTCGGCGAACCGGTCCAGCAGGACGAAGTAGAGCACGTCCTCTGACCACGGGCGGTCGGGCTTCTGCGCCGCGGCCGGGCCGACGGACGCGCCCAGGCCGATGGCGAGCGCGATCGCCGCGCCCGCGCACATACGGGTGAAGCGTGCCAGCGGGGACCGCTGGTTCCATTCAGACGACACCGTTTCCCCCCGAAACCAACCTTGGTCTTTACGCCGCCGGGCTGCTTTCCTCGTCCTGAAAGACCGGCTGGTGGCAGGCCTCCGGAGACTCGCAACCCGTGCTACTTCTTATCCGGACTAGTAGCACCCTCATTCCCCCCACGGCTAGGGGGCTAAGTGTAACTCACATGTATAAACTCTATTAGAGAAGACTGAAAATTGATCCAGATCAGATAGATCGAATCGAGTGGTAGGAACAAAGTTCTCCAACCGAAGCATTTCTGCAACAGGACTGCCACGTTTTCGAACCCGGTGGCTTGCCAAAACGACCCCTTAGCGCCTCTATATCGGGCCTTCCGAGTGCGGCGGTTTCCCTGGCGGCGCCGCACCCCCTCCAGGCCCACAGCGCGCGGGAGCCCGCATGGCGCTCAGCCCCGACACCATCGCAGCCATCGTCGACGGCACCCACGGCGACCCGTTCGCCGTTCTGGGCCCCCACCCCGATCCGGAGTCGCCCGGCCGGTTCTTCATCCGCTGCCATGTTCCCGGCGCCGACCGGGTGGAGGCGCTTTCGTTGGACGGCACCGTGCTCGCGGAACTGATCCGGCGCCACGAGCGCGGCTTCTTCGAGGGCGCGGTGGACGGCCCCGTACCCCGCTACCGCCTGCGCGCCGCATGGGGCGCCCATGTCCGCGAGCTGGAGGATGTCTACCGCTTTCCCCCAGTGATCGGCGATCTCGATCAGCACCTGCTTGGCGAGGGACGGCACTGGCGGGCGTGGGAGCAGCTCGGCGCGCACCCCTGCGCGCTGGACGGGGTGGAGGGCGTGCGCTTCGCGGTGTGGGCGCCCAACGCCCGCCGCGTCTCCGTCGTGGGGGAGTGGAACGGCTGGGACGGCCGCGTGCACCCCATGCGCCTGCGCCATGGAATCGGCGTGTGGGAGCTGTTCATCCCCGGCCTGACCGAGGGTACCGCCTACAAGTACGAGATCCTGGGCCCCGGCGGGGAGCTGCTGCCGCAGAAGGCGGACCCGTTCGCCTTCCAGGCCGAGATGCGGCCCAATACGGCGTCCATCGTGGCGCGGCTGGACCATCACCGCTGGCGGGACGGCGCCTGGATGGCCGCCCGCGCCGCCCGCAACGACCGGTCGGCCCCGATGAGCATCTACGAGGTGCATCTGGGGTCCTGGCGGCGGGGCGAGGGCAACCGCTGGCTGACCTACCGGGAGCTTGCCGAGCAGCTGGTCCCCTATGCCGTCGACATGGGCTTCACGCATCTGGAGGTGCTGCCCGTCCACGAGCACCCCTTCGACGGAAGCTGGGGCTACCAGCCGCTGGGCCTGTTCGCGCCGACCAGCCGCCACGGCACCCCGGCCGACTTCCAGGCCTTCGTCGACGCCTGCCACGAGGCCGGGCTGGGCCTGATCATCGACTGGGTGCCGGGGCACTTCCCCAACGACGCCCACGGCCTCTACCGGTTCGACGGCACGCACCTCTATGAGCATGCCGACCCGCGCCAGGGCTACCATCCGGACTGGAACACCGCGATCTACAATTTCGGCCGGGGCGAGGTGGCGAACTTCCTGATCGCCAACGCCCTGCACTGGCTGAAGAATTTCCATATCGACGGGCTGCGCGTCGACGCCGTCGCCTCCATGCTCTACCTCGACTACAGCCGCAAGGAGGGCGAATGGGTGCCCAACCGCTTCGGCGGGCGGGAGAACCTGGAGGCCATCGACTTCATGCGGCGCATGAACGAACTGGTCTACGGCACCGACGAGGGCATGGGCGGCGGCGCCATGACCATCGCTGAAGAGTCGACGGCGTGGCCGGGCGTGTCCCGCCCCACCTACGTCGGCGGCCTGGGCTTCGGCTACAAATGGAACATGGGCTGGATGCACGACACGCTGCGCTACATGCAGCGCGACCCCGTCTATCGCCGTTTCCACCATGACGACCTGACGTTCGGCCTGCTCTACGCCTTCTCGGAGAACTTCATCCTGCCGCTCAGCCATGACGAGGTGGTGCACGGCAAGGGCAGCATCCTGGCCCGCATGCCGGGGGACCCGTGGCAGAAGTTCGCAAACCTGCGGGCCTACTACGGCTTCATGTGGACGCACCCCGGCAAGAAGCTGCTGTTCATGGGGTCGGAGTTCGGCCAGGGTGCCGAGTGGAACCACGACCAAAGCCTGGACTGGCACCTGCTGGACATCCACTGGCACAAGGGTGTGCAGTCCCTGATCCGCGACCTGAACCGGCTCTACCGCGACACCCCCGCCCTGCATCAGCGCGACTGCGTGGCGGAGGGGTTCCAGTGGATCAAGGGCAACGCGGCCGACGAGTCCACGCTGGTCTACGCCCGGTACGGGGAGGCTGAGGGTTCGGCCGCCGTGGTGGTCAGCAACTTCACCCCCGTCCCGCGCGAGAGCTACCGCATCGGCCTGCCACATGGCGGCACGTGGCGGGAGGCGCTGAACACCGACGCCGCCGTCTATGGCGGCGGGAACATCGGCAATGGCGGTGCCGTCGTCGCGGAGGAGCTGCCCTGGGACGGCCAGCCCTTCAGCGCGGCGGTCGCCGTGCCGCCGCTCGCCACCGTGGTGTTTGTGAAATGACCGTCGCCGACCGTCTGTCACCCGTCATCGTCGGCTGCATGCGCCTGCTCGACTGGGGCCTGGACGCGCGGGGCCTGCGCGACTGGATCAAGGCTGCGGTTGAGCTTGGCGCCCACAGCTTCGACCATGCCGACATCTACGGCGACTACCGGGTTGAGGCGGCGTTCGGGGAGGCGCTGGCCCTGGAATCGGCCTTGCGCGACCGGCTGACCATCATCGGGAAGTGCGGGATCGTGCTGACCTCCGCATCCCGTCCGGACGTGGCGGTGAAGCATTACGACCTGTCGCGCGACCACATCCTGCGCCGGGTGGAGGGCACGCTGCGCGACCTGCGCACCGACCGGCTGGACCTGCTGCTGCTGCACCGGCCGGACCCGCTGCTGCGGCCGGAGGAGATCGCGGAGGCGTTCGCCCGGCTGAAGGCGGACGGCAAGGTGCTGGCCTTCGGCGTGTCGAACTTCACGCCCGCGCAGGCCCGGTACCTGTCCGCCGCGCTGGACGAACCGCTGGTGGCCAACCAGGTGAACATCTCGCTGGAGAACACGGGCGCGCTGTTCGACGGGACGCTGGACACCTGCCGGGAGCTTGGCATGGTGCCGATGGCGTGGTCGCCCCTGGGCGGCGGCGGGATCGTCGGCAACGACCCGCGCTTCGCCGACCTGCGCACCGCCCTGCGGCGCGTCGGGGAGGCCCATGGCGGCCGGGCGCCGGACCAGGTGGCGCTCGCCTGGCTGATGGCCCATCCCGCCGGAATCAGGCCGGTGGTCGGCACCGGACGGCTGGACCGGCTGGCCGGCGCCATGGGGGCGGCAGGGCTCCGCCTGTCCCGCCAGGACTGGTACACGCTGCTGCAGGCGGCCGCCGGACGGGAGGTTCCATGATCCGGCCGGACGCCGCCCGCCCGAGCCGCCGCCCTAGCCGCCGAATGTGATTTGACGCCCGTCGCCGCCTCACTAAATTGCGCCGATCCGCGCGGGCGGCCGTGACAGCCCGAAACCACCAACGACAAAGCCGACGACGATGAACGACGCGCGCGCCTCCGGCCTGCTGCTCCACCCCACCTCCCTGCCCGGCGGGCACGGGATCGGCGATCTGGGTCCGGCCGCCCGGACCTTCGTCGACCAGCTGGCGGCGGCGGGGCAGTCCCTGTGGCAGATCCTGCCGCTCGCCCCGACCAGTGCGGGCAACAGCCCCTATTCCGCCCTGTCCACCTTCGCCGGCAACCCGCTGCTGATCAGCTTCGACGATCTGGTGGCCGATGGGCTGGCCGACGGCACCATCGTGGCGACCCTGCCGGCCCACAACGGCGACCATGTGGATTTCGGCGAGGTCACGTCGAAGAAGCTGACGGCGCTGAACGAGGTCTGCGGCTCGTTCCTGCGGCGCCCCGCCGATGACGAGCTGTGGGCGGACTTCGAACTGTTCCGCGCCAAGCACGAGGCCGACTGGCTCGACGAGTACGCGCTCTACATGGCGCTGAAGCAGCGCCACAAGGACCGCCCCTGGTGGGACTGGAACGTCCCCTACGCGACGCGGGAGCCGATCGCCATCGCCGAGGCGCGCCACACGCTGGGCGGCGAAATCCGGCGCATCAAGGTCCAGCAGTTCCTGTTCTTCCGCCAGTGGGAGAAGCTCCGCGCGCACGCCCATGCCAAGTGTGTCCGGATCGTCGGCGACATCCCGATCTTCGTCGCCGGCGACAGCGCCGACGTCTGGAGCCGCCGCGACCTGTTCGAGCTGGACGCGGCGGGGCGGCCGACCGTGGTGGCGGGCGTGCCGCCCGATTACTTCAGCGCCACGGGCCAGCTCTGGGGCAATCCGCTCTACCGCTGGGACGCGCACCGGGCGGAGGGTTTCGCATGGTGGCACAAGCGCCTCGCCAAGACGCTGGAGCTGGTCGACCTGGTACGGGTCGACCATTTCCGGGGCTTCGAGAGCTACTGGGAAGTCCCCGCCGGGGAGCCGACGGCCGTCAACGGCCGCTGGGTGAAGGCTCCGGGGCATGAGCTGTTCCAGTCCATCCGCGACCGGTTCGGCGAACTGCCCATCATCGCGGAGGATTTGGGCATCATCACCGAGGAGGTCGAACACCTGCGCGACCGGTTCGCCCTTCCCGGCATGCGGGTGCTGCCCTTCGAGTGGGGGGAGGATTTCCACCCGGAACGGTCCGAGTCCGGCCGGCATCCGGAGAACCGCGTCTTCTACACGGGCACCCACGACAACGACACGATCATGGGCTGGTTCGCCTGCCTGGGGGGTGGTGATTCGGAGATCGGGCGGCGCGTGCTGGCCTATCTCGGCAGCGACGGGACGGCCCCGCACTGGGATTTCATCCGCTATGCCATGGCGACCAATGCGCGGCTGGTGGTCGTGCCGGTGCAGGACGTGCTGGGCCTCGGCTCGGAAAGCCGGATGAACACGCCGGGTCTCGCCGAGGGGAACTGGGGATGGCGCCTGCTGCCCGGCCAGTTCGGCGAGGTGGAGACGACGCGCCTGCGCGCCCTGACGGCGGCGGCGGGCCGCATCCCCGACGGCGCCGGGGCGGCCCCGGCCTGACGCCGTGCGGATCAAGCTCGCAGCGCCCGACAGTTTCGCCCTCGGCACCACGCTGCCCTGGGACGTGCCGCTGGACGAGTGGCCGGACAGCCAGACGGTGCAGATGCCGCGCGGCATCAGCCGTCACGTGGTCCGCTTCGTCCAGGCGGAGGACGAGGACGCGGTCTTCGCCCTGAAGGAGGTGCCGGAGAAGGTCGCGACGCGGGAGTACGAGCTGCTGCGCACCCTCCGGGACCGGGGGTTGCCGGCCGTGGAGGGCGTCGGCCTCGTCACCGGGCGGGTCGGCCGCGACGGGCGGGACCTGGGCACGGTGCTGGTCACCCGCTACCTGGAGCGGGCGATGCCCTACCGCCTGCTGTTCGCGGAGAACAGCCCGCTGGCGCATGGCGACAAGTTGCTGGACGCGCTGGTGGACCTGCTGATCCGCCTGCACCTCACCGGCTTCTACTGGGGCGACTGCTCACTGTCGAACACCCTGTTCCGCCGCGACGCCGGGCGGCTGGCGGCATATCTGGTGGACGCGGAGACGGGCGAACTGCACCCCACCCTGTCGGACGGGATGCGCGGCTACGACGTGGAGCTGGCGCGCGACAACGTCGCCGGGGAGCTGATGGACCTCGCCGCCGGCCCCGGCCTGCCGGACGGCTTCGACCCGGTCGGCGTGGCGGAGGAGCTGGAGGCCCGGTACCACCGGCTGTGGTGCGAGCTGACCCGCGACGAGGTCATCAGCCCGACCGAGCAGTACAAGGTGCAGAGCCGCATCCGCACGCTGAACGACTACGGCTTCGACGTCGACGAGCTGGAGATGGTGACGGCGGCGGACGGCGTGCGGCTGGTGATGCACCCCAAGGTCGTCGAGGTCGGGCACCACCGGCGTCGCCTGCATCAGTTGACGGGGCTGGAGGCGGAGGAGAACCAGAGCCGCCTCATGCTGAACGACATCGGCCGCTTCCGCGCCCGCATGGAGCTGAAGGAGGGGCGGCCGATGCCGGAGGTGACGGCGGCCCACCGCTGGCTGCACGAGGTGTACGCCCCGCTGCTGGACGCGGTGCCTGACGACCTGCGCGCCCGGCTGGAGGACCCGGAGCTGTTCTGCCAGGTGCTGGAGCACCGCTGGTACCTGTCGGAGGCCGCCGGACGCGACATCGGCACGCCGGCGGCACTGGCGGACTATATCGACAAGGTCCTGTCCCGCCTGCCCGACCGCCCGCTGGGACCGGTGGGCGAGCCCTGGCCGGAGCCTTAGGCGCCGTCCCCTCCCATTCCGCGTCATCCCGTGACGGCCGGTATGGCGAAGCAGAGGGGAGGCACCCACTCTTGTCCCCCTCAACCGTCATCCCGGCGAAAGCCGGGACCCCATAATCCGCCTTCCGGGCTGCCGGAGACATGGGCCCCGGCGTGCGCCGGGGTGACGGATCAAGGGAAGGACTCAGGGAAGCGAGGAAGGCTTTCGTGCCCCCCGCCTCCGCCCCCGCGTCACCCCTCCTCCGCCTGCTGCCGTGTGAAGCGCACGCTGGCGGTTTCGTCCAGGCGCTGGGTTTCCACCCGCTTGGCCTCCTCGGCCTGCTTGCGCCGCTGCTCCTCCAGGGCGAGCTCGTACCGCTTCAGCTCCTGGAAGGCCTCGGCCACCGCGTCCTCGGCCTGGACGATCTGGCCGTCCATGACGGCGATCGCGCGGTTCAGCCGCTCACGTTCGGCGATGACGTGGCGGGCGAACCCGCCATAGGTCAGTGCCGCCTCCAGCGTCCCCGCCGCCACCGCCTGCTCGCGCGACAGGTCCTGCTCGAGCCGCTCCAGCTCGTCGACCAGCTTGCCCCGCTCCGCCTGCAGCGCCGCCAGGATGCGGCGCCGGTCGTCGACCGTCGACTTGTGCAGCCGGATCAGGGTCGCGAGCCCCCGCATTCAGGGCCTCCTCATCCGGCATGGTCCTCGTTCATGCCCAGCAGCACCGCCAACTCCTGGTACCCCGTCTCCAGGTCGCTGCGCTCCGTCTTGCCCTGGCGCAGGAACCCCTCCAGCGCCGCGTTGTAATGGATCGCCTCGTCCACCTGGCTGTCGGAGCCGCGCCGGTAGGCGCCCAGGCGGATCATCTCCTCCATGTCCGCGTATGTCGCCATCAGTCGCCGGGCGCGGGTGACCAGCGCGTTCTCCCAGTCGCTGTTGCAGGCGGGCATGGTGCGGCTGACGGAGCGGAGGATGTTGATGGCCGGATAGCGCCCACGCTCGCCGATGCGGCGCTCCATGACGATATGGCCGTCCAGGATGCCGCGCACGGCGTCGGCGATCGGCTCCTCCATGTCGCCGCCCTCCACCAGCACGGTGAACAGGCCGGTGATCGTCCCCTCGCCCGGCCCCGGCCCCGCCCGTTCCAGCAGGCGCGGCAGCTCGGCGAACACGGTCGGCGGATAGCCCTTGGTGGTCGGCGGCTCCCCGGCGGACAGGCCGATCTCCCGCTGCGCCATGGCGAAGCGGGTGACGCTGTCCATCAGGCAGAGCACGTCCCGGCCCTCGTCACGGAAGAATTCGGAGATGGCCAGCGTCAGATAGGCCGCGTGCTTGCGCATCAGCGGCGGCTCGTCGCCCGTCGCCACCACCACCACGCTGCGGGCGAGGCCTTCCGGCCCCAAGTCGTTCTCGAGGAACTCCTGCACCTCGCGCCCGCGCTCGCCGATCAGGCCGATCACGCTGACATCCGCCGCCGTGTAGCGCGCCAACATGGACATGAGCACCGACTTGCCCACGCCGGAGCCGGCGAAGATGCCCATGCGCTGCCCCTTGCACAGGGTCAGGAAGGTGTTCAGCGCCCGCACGCCCATGTCGATCTTGCCGCCGACACGACGCCGGGTGTGGGCCGGCGGGGGGCTGTTGCGGATGGGCACGCCCCGCTCCCCCATGGGCAGCGGGCCCTTGCCGTCGATCGGCTGGCCCAGCGCGTTCACCACGCGGCCGAGCCACGCGGGCGTCGGGTGGATCGCGGGCTGGCCGACGGCCACCTCGGCCCGGCAGCCGAGGCCGATGTCCTCCAGCACGCCGAAGGGCATCAGCAGGGCGCGGCCGTTGCGGAAGCCGACCACCTCGCAGGCCACCGGTCTGCCGGCGCGGGTGTAGACGCGGCAACGGCCGCCGACGGCGAGGCGGCGCTCGATGCCGCCGACCTCCACCATCATGCCTTGAACCGCCGTGACGCGGCCGAACATGCGATAGGGCGGCAGCGCCTCCACCTCGGCGAGGATGCGATCGGGATCGAACTGCACGTCCGTTGCGCGCCCCCTCAGCGCAGAGCCATCCATCCGGAAGGGGGAGACATCCACCAACGGTGGCTTGCCGCGGTCCCTCCGCTATGACACATGGTGCGCGCCAATTCGTTAACGGCCCTTCACCATCCGCCAAAAGCATAGTACGTTAAGATACGTTAACCTTCCAGGACTGGAGCCGCGTCCGCCGCGGCCTCGATGATCCGAGGGAAAAACACATGCGCGTCCTCCTCGTCGAAGACGACGTCTCGCTGGCGAAAAGCATCCAGCTGATGCTCAAGTCGGACGGCTACATCGTCGACACGACCGACCTTGGCGAGGATGGGCTCGAGATCGGCAAGATCTACGACTACGACATCATCATCCTCGACCTGATGCTGCCGGACATCGACGGCTACGAGGTTCTGCGCCGGCTGCGTTCCGCGCGGGTGAACACGCCCATCCTGATCCTGTCGGGCGTCACGGAGATGGACGCCAAGATCAAGGGCCTGGGCTTCGGCGCCGACGATTACCTGACCAAGCCCTTCGACAAGCGCGAACTCGTCGCCCGGGTGCAGGCCATCGTCCGGCGCAGCAAGGGCCATTCGGAAAGCCTGATCCGCACCGGCAGGCTGACCGTCAACCTGGACGCCCGCACGGTGGAGGTGGACGGCCAGCCGCTGCACCTGACCGGCAAGGAATACGGCATCCTCGAGCTGCTGTCGCTGCGCAAGGGCACGACGCTGACCAAGGAGATGTTCCTGAACCATCTCTATGGCGGTATGGACGAGCCCGAGCTGAAGATCATCGACGTCTTCGTCTGCAAGCTGCGCAAGAAGCTGGCCCAGGCCACGGACGGCGACAACTACATCGAGACGGTGTGGGGCCGGGGATACGTGCTCCGCGACCCGGCCGAGGGCCGCGGCGGGCAGCAGCAGGCCGCCGGCTGAGCCCCTGGCATACAGCGCAGCTCCGCAAATGGGCGCACGCGGTCAAGCGCGATGTCGTCGCCCTGTGGCTCGCCGCCCGTGACCCCCGGGTTCCCTGGTACGCCAAGGCGGTCGCGGCCGCGGTGGCGGCCTACGCCCTGTCCCCCATCGACCTGATCCCGGATTTCATCCCGGTCCTGGGCCAGATCGACGACATCGTCCTGGTGCCGGCGGGCATCCTGCTGGCGATCCGGCTGATACCGGGCGACGTGCTCGCTGACTTGCGGTTACGCGCCGCCGTGATCGCGGAGCGACCGACCAGCAGGGCCGGCATGGTCGTCATCATCGCGATCTGGGCGGTCTGCGCCGGGGCACTCGGCCTCTGGCTCCAGCCCGGCTAGACCGCCACGCGGGCCGGCGCGCCAGTGAGGACGTAAAGGCCGCGCTGGCCTTCCATCGGCTTGAACTTCTCGGTGACGCCCAGGACGGTCTCCGCCCCGCCGAGGTAGAGCACGCCATCGGGCGGCAACAGCTTGGCCATGTTGTCCAGAACCTTCCCCTTCGTCGGCTGGTCGAAATAGATCAGCACGTTGCGGCAGAAGATGACGTCGAACTGGCCGAGCGGGGCCATGTCGGTCAGCAGGTTGAACTCGCGGAACTGGATCTTGGACCGCAGATCCTCGTTGATCTGCCACTTGTCCCCGACCTGTTTGAAGTACTTGACCAGATGCGTGATCGGCAGGCCGCGCTGCACCTCGAACTGGGTGTAGATGCCGGCCTTCGCCTTGGCGACCATCTCGCTCGAGATGTCGGTGGCGATGATCTCGATCCGCCAGCCGGCCAGTTTCACCCCCTCCTCCGCCATCAGCATCAGCAGGGAATAGGGCTCCTGGCCGGAGGAGCAGGCGGCCGACCAGATGCGGATGTGCTTCTTGGCGGCGCGGGCCTGCAGCAGGTGCGGCAGCACCACCGCCTTGAACTGGTCGAACGGCTTCTGGTCGCGGAAGAAGGACGACTCGTTGGTCGTCATCGCCTCCGTCACGTCCTTGATGACGGCCTCGTCCTTGCGCGTGCGGATGACGCCGGCCAGTTCCTCCAGGTCCTTCAGGTTCCATTTGCGCGCCACGGGCATCAGGCGCGATTCGAGCAGATAGGCCTTGTCCTTGGTCAGGACGAGGCCGGACCGCTGCTTCAGCATGACGCTGAACATGTCGAAATCTTCGACCTTCATGGCGTCGGCCTCGTCGCGATCTTGCGCAGATAGGGGCCGATCTCCTTCAGCGGGAGCACGGCGCTGCACAGCCCCTGGGTCGCCACCGCCCCCGGCATGCCCCAGACCACGCTGGTCGCCTCGTCCTGGCCGATCACGGCACCGCCGGCATCGACGACGACACGCCCCCCCTTCGCCCCGTCGGAGCCCATGCCGGTCAGGATCGCGACCAGGACCCGGCGGCCCCACGGGCGCACGATGCTGCGCAGCATCGGGTCCACCGCCGGGCGGCAGAAATTCTCCGGCGGGTCCTTGGTGAGCTGGACCGTGGGCACGCCGTTCTTCGGCACCACCAGGAAATGGAAGTCGCCGGGCGCCACATAGGCGCGGCCGCCGACGATAGTCTCCCCGTCCTGGGCCTCGGCGCAGGGAATGCCGCACTGGCGGGTGATGTGCTCGGCCAGGATGGTGGTGAAGGTGGCCGGCATGTGCTGGGTGATCAGGATGGGCTGCTTCAGGTCCTTCAGGTGGGACAGGACCTCGAACAGCGCCTGCGGGCCGCCGGTGGAGCTGCCGATGGCGATCACGTCGGGCCGGCCCTCGGGTGCGGGGCGCAGCGCGATGGGCGGTGTCTCCGGCCGCACCCGCACCGGTGTCGGCAGCGTGTATCCGCTGGTCGGCTGCGCCGGGCGCGCCACGGTGCCGGGGGCGGCCCCCGCGGATGCGGTGGGGATCGGCGGTGTCGCGATGCCGGGAGCGCGGGTCGGCGGCTCCCCCTTGCGGGGGTCGGCCTTGCGGGCGGCCACGCCCAGCGCCTTGACCTTGAACACCAGCTCGCGCTTGAAATCGTCCGCGGCCGTGATCTCCCGCGTGGAGGTCGGCTTCGGAATGTAGTCGGCCGCCCCGAGCTTCAGCGCCCGGAGCGACACGTCGGCCCCGCGCGCGGTCAGCGTGGAGGCCATGACGATCTTCACCGTGGGATCGATCTGCAGCAGGTGCGGCAGCGCCGACAGGCCGTCCAGCACCGGCATCTCGATGTCCATGACGATCACGTCCATCGTCTGGCGCTGCAGGGTGTTGATCGCCATCTGCCCGTTCGCGACGGAGGCGACGACCTTGATCTCCGGATCGCCCTCCAGCGCACGGGTCAGGAGGCCGCGGATGACGGCCGAGTCGTCGACCACCATGACCCGGAAGGGTTCGGCCCCCGAATGCGCGCCCACGGCCTCGGCTCGTCCGGAAAGATCGCTCATCACCTTGGCCCCGGGCTCACAGAAGCCCGACCTGCTGGAACTTCGTCTGGATGATCTCGCTGTCGAAAGGCTTCATGATGTACTCGTTCGCCCCCGCCGACAGCGCTTCCTGGATATGCGCCAGATCGTTCTCGGTCGTGCAGAAGATGACCTTCGGCCCCTGGCCGCCGGTCATCTTGCGCAGTCGGCGCAGGAACTCGATACCCGTCATGACAGGCATGTTCCAGTCGAGAAGCACGGCATCCGGCATGTGCGCGGCGCAAGCGTCCATCGCCTGACGGCCGTCCTCGGCCTCGGTGCAGGCGAATCCCAGTTCTTCAAGGATCTTGCGGGCGACCTTGCGGACGACGCGGCTGTCGTCGACGACCAGGCAGGACTTCATCACGACCTCTGTCCGGCGCCGAGGATCACGCCGCTTCTGTATTAGCGAAGTTCAACAGGCGCGACACGTCAAGCACAACCAGCAGCGTGTCCTTCAATCGATAGATCCCGGTGGACACCTCGCGCCAGCGCTGGTCCAGCGTCGCGGGATGCCGCTCGAAATCGGCGCTGGACAGGCTCAGCACCTCGCCGACATGGTCGACCGCCAGGGAATAGAGCTCGCCCTTGTGGTCCACGACGATGCTCATCCCCGGCTTGTCCTTCGACCGGGCGGGCAGGCCCAGGCGCAGGCGCACGTCGATGGCGGTGACGATCCGGCCGCGCAGGTTCAGGCTGCCCGCCACCTCCGGCGGGGCCAGCGGGATGCGGGTGATCTTCTGCGGCCCCAGCACGTCCTGCACCTGCAGGACCGGGATGCCGAACATCTGGTCGGCGATCGAGGCGGTCACGAAATCCTCGTTCGTGATCTGCGCGATCTCGGCGCCGTTGGTCCGCTTGGCGGGAAGACGGGAGCTCATGCCGCACCTTTCTCGGAAAGGGTCTGCTGCAGCGTGACGAGCAGGGCGTCACGGTCGAACTTGGCGACGTAGTCTGTGAAGCCGGCCTGCCGGCCGCGATCCAGGTCGCGCGGGGTGGCGTGGCTGGACAGCGCCACCATGGGCACGTTGTGCCAGCGGCTGTTGCCGCGCACGGCCTGGGCGAAATCGAAGCCGCTCATCCCCGGCATCTCGATGTCGGAGATGATGACGTCGAACTCCTCCCCCGCCTCGCACAGGCCCATCGCCTCGTCCGCACTCTCCACCGCCGTCACCTCGTAGCCGGAGACGGACAGCATCGGGGTCAGCAGGTTGCGGAAGAAGGGGCTGTCGTCCACCAGCAGCACCCGGTGCGACTTCTCCTCCTCGAAGGCGCCGTCGCGCTGCGTGCCGAACCAGTCGCGGAAGGCCTGGGTCAGGTAGTAGCCGGCGTCGATCACGTCCGTCGCCTTGCCGGCGATGATGGCGCTGCCGAGGAAGCCCGGCCGCTCCGTGCCCAGCTCGACCTGCAGCCTGTCCTCCACGATGTCCACGATCTCGTCGACGACGAGGCCCATGGAACGGTCGCCGTCCGCGAAGACCACCACCGGCTGCCGCTTGTCGCGCTCCATCTGCCAGGCGGGATCGATCGGGACCAGCGGCATCAGCTTGCCGCGGTACTGCACGACCGGGGAGCCGTTGGACAGCTCCACCTGGTTCATGTCCACATCCTCCAGGCGGGCGACGAGGGCGAGGGGCACGGCCTTGGGGGCCGCACCGCCCGCGCTGAAGATGAGCAGCGCAAGCTTCTCCTCCTCCCGCCGGCTCTGCTTGGTCGCGACCTCGGTGGAGGCGGCGTGGTCCTGCATGGTGATCTCGCCCGACGCGGCGGCGACACCGTTCGGGTCGAGGATCATGATGACCGAGCCGTCGCCCAGGATCGTGTTGCCGGAGAACAGCTCGATATGGCGCAGGATCGGCGCCACCGGCTTCACCACGATCTCCTCGGTGTCGAACACGCGGTCGACGATGATGCCGAAGGTGTAGTTGCCGACCTGGGTGACGACGATGAAGGTCTCGCGCTTGTCCTCCTCGTCGTTCCCGAGCTTCAGCAGCTTCTGAAGGCTGACCAGCGGCAGCAGCCGGTTGCGCAGGCGCAGGACCGGCGTGCCGTTGATCTTCTCGATCTTGTGCTCGCTGTCGTCGGCCGCGCGCACCAGCTCGATCACGCTGATCTGCGGGATGGCGAAACGCTCGCCGGCGCACTCCACGATCAGGGCGGAGACGATGGCCAGGGTCAGCGGGATCTTGATGGTGAAGGTGGTGCCGCGGCCCTCCACCGACTTCATCTCGATGGTGCCGCCGATCTTCTCGATGTTGGTCTTCACCACATCCATGCCGACGCCGCGGCCGGACACGCTGGTGACCTTGGCGGCGGTGGAGAAGCCGGGCTTCATGATGAAGCCCTGGATCTGCTGATCCGACATGGTGGCGAGCTCGGCCTCGGTCGCCATGCCGTTCTGGATCGCCTTGCGCTTGATCGCCTCGATGTTCAGGCCTTTGCCGTCGTCGGCGATCTCGATGATGATGTGCCCGCCCTCGTGATAGGCGTTCAGCGTGATCCGGCCGGTCTCCGGCTTGCCCTTGGCGACCCGGTCGGCGGACGTCTCCAGCCCGTGGTCGCAGGAGTTGCGGACCATGTGGGTGAGCGGGTCCTTGATCAGCTCCAGCACCTGCCGGTCGAGCTCGGTCTCGGCCCCCAGCATCTGCAGGTCGATCTTCTTGTGCAGTTCATGGGCGAGGTCGCGCACGAGGCGCGGCAGCTTGGCCCAGGCGTTGCCGATCGGCTGCATGCGCGTCTTCATGACGCCCTCCTGCAGCTCCGACGTCACATGGTTCAGCCGCTGCAGCGGGGTGGCGAACTCGCTCTCCTTCTGGGACCGCAGGATCTGCAGGAGCTGGTTGCGGGTCAGCACCAGCTCCGAGACCATGGTCATCAGGTTCTCCAGCAGGTCCACATGGACGCGGATCGTCTGCTGGGCGACGGCGGACTCCCCGCCACCGGCCTCGGCGGCGGCGGGCGCCTCGGCGCGGGCCGGGGCCGGGGTGGGAGCGGGGGCGGGAGCCGGCGGCGGAGGCTCGGGCGCCG
>JAJUIU010000020.1 GCA_029267445.1 Rhodospirillaceae bacterium | reverse complement strand
GGTGAACCCTCTCCCCCTGCGGGAGAGGGTGGTGAGCGCCAGCGAACCGGGTGAGGGGTTTGGCGAGGTTTGCGAAGACCCATACCCCTCACTCCCCTCGCTGCGCTCGGGACCCCCGGATCGGGGTCCGGGGCAGGCTCTCTCCCGCAGGGGGAGAGGGGGAACTTGGCGCTGGTGGGGTTTGGGGAGCGAGGCGGGAAACAATCGCTTGCGCGGGCGTTCCCGCTATGTTCCTGATGGCGGTCCCGCCCGTCGAGTGCGCACGCCCATGGTCCGGCCCGACATCATCCTGAACGGCGTCAGTCTGACGCCAGACCTGTCCGGCGCCCTGTTCTGGCCCGACAGGGGCTGGCTGGTGGTGGCCGATCTGCATCTGGAGAAGGGATCGGGATTCGCAGCACGGGGACAACTGCTGCCGCCGTACGACACGGGCGCCACCCTGAGCCGCCTGGAGGAGGCCTGCCGGCGGCTGAGGCCGTCGCGGGTGATCAGCCTGGGCGACAGCTTCCACGACCGCGCGGCGGCGGATCGGGTGGCGCCCGGCGACGGACGCCGGATCGCCGCCCTGACCGCCGCGCACGACTGGATCTGGATCGCCGGCAACCATGACCCGAAGCCGCCGGACCAGTGGGGCGGACGGGTGCTGGAGGAGGTGGCGGAGGGTGCCCTGGTGTTCCGGCACGAGGCGCGGCGCGGACCGGCGGCGGGCGAGGTGTCCGGCCATTACCACCCCAAGGCTGCCGTGCGGGTGCGCGGGCGGAAGGTGGGCGGACGCTGTTTCGCCAGCGACGGCGACCGTCTGATTTTGCCCGCCTTCGGCGCCTATGCGGGCGGGCTGAACGTGCTGGACCCGGCCGTGGCCGGGCTGTTCCGGCCGGACTTCCAGGTCTGGATCATCGGGCAGGAGCGGCTTTACCCCTTCCCGGCCGGGCGCCTGGAGCCGGACCCGCAGGCAGCGTCGCGGGCCTGACGGGACCCGGAACGAAGGGCGGCCCGACGCACGGGGGATGCGTCGGGCCGCAGGACCGGCCGGCGTCAGGGGGATGGACCCTGCGCGGGGGCGAGGGGACGCCAGCCGATTTTCCTGACTTAGTGGGGCGACGCCCGCCAGCAAGCGGACGCGGGGGATGGACCCTGCGGCGTGCCGCCGCAGCCCCGCCCCCAGCCCAGGCGCCGGATCAGTTCTTCGGCAGGATGACGCTGTCGATGACGTGGATGACGCCGTTGGAGGCCTGCACGTCCGTGGTCACGACGGTGGCGCCGTCGATCATGACCTTGCCGCCGTCGACCTTTATGGTGGCGGACTGGCCCTGCACGGTCTTGACGGGACCGGGCTTCACGTCGGCGGCCATCACCTTGCCGGGGACGACGTGATAGGTCAGCACGGCCTGGAGCTGGGCCTTGTTCTCCGGCTTCAGCAGGGACTCCACCGTGCCGGCCGGCAGCTTGGCGAAGGCCGCATCGGTCGGGGCGAAGACGGTGAACGGGCCGGGGCCCTTCAGCGTGTCGACGAGGCCGGCGGCCTGCACGGCGGCGACCAGCGTCTTGAAGTTGTCGTTGCCGGCGGCGACGTCGACGATGTCCTTGGCCTGGGCCGTGGCGGCGCCGAAGGTCAGGATGGCGGCGGCGGCGACGCCGCGCGCCAGGGTGGCGAGACGCATCATGGTTGAACGCTCCTCTTCTCGTTCGGGGCGGAGATCGGGCGGCCCGCCGGGCAAGGCGGGCACCCACCGGTCCGGGACCGGGCAGATGGCCCGAACCATGCCGCAGAACTGGCCCCGCCCCGGGAGGGATCAAGGGGCGTCAGTCGAATAATGATTTTTCGATCCGTTGTGATCCAAAGCATAAATTCAGCGTATCGTGCGAACTTTGCAGACCAAGTCAGGCTATATTTCACAAAACTTATGCATTACCCTAGTCGTTTCATAAAACAAGCGCGCCGCGCCTGCCACAAATCCGCCATTTTTCAGCAGACCGGAACAGCGGCGCCGATTTCCAATCCACGATTACGGAAATGTCGCGGGAACCGTTGACGGTGTGGCGGGCCAAACCATCCTTGTGACCGCCCCTTCCGCAATCCCAGACGCGTCATGTCCGCCAAGACCGATCCGAAGCCCAGCGGCCCCATCCTCGTCTGGTTCCGGCAGGACCTGCGGCTGGCGGACAATCCGGCACTCCACCACGCGGCCCGGAGCGGACGCCCCGTCGTGCCGGTGTATGTGCTGGACGACGAGACGCCGGGCGACTGGCGGATGGGCGGCGCGTCGCGCTGGTGGCTGCACCACAGCCTCGCGGCCCTGGCAGCCGATCTGGAACGGCTGGGCAGCCCGCTGATCCTGCGGCGCGGCCGGGCGGACGTGGCGATCCGCACGCTGGTGGCGGAGACCGGGGCGGAGGCGGTGGTCTGGAACCGCTGCTACGAGCCCTACGCCATTGCCCGCGACAGCCAGATCAAGGCCGACCTGAAGGCCGACGGGATCGAGGCGACGAGCTGCCCCGGCAACGTGCTGAACGAGCCGTGGACGGTGCTGACCGGTGGCGGGCAGGCCTACAAGGTGTTCACCCCCTTCTCCCGCGCCGTGGTCGCCCGCACGGACACCGGCCCACCGCTGCCCCGGCCGGAGCGGCTGACGGCCCCGGTGCGGGCGCCGCTGAGCGAGCGGCTTGAGGATTGGGAGCTGCTGCCGACGAAGCCCGACTGGTCCACCGGGTTCACGCCCCTGTGGACGCCGGGCGAGGCGGGCGCCTGGACGCGGCTGGAACAGTTCCTGTCGACCACCTGCGTCGGATATCGCGACGGGCGCAACATCCCTGGCCAGGACGGCACGTCCCGCCTGTCGCCGCACCTGCATTTCGGGGAGATCTCGGCCAAGGACGTCTGGCGGCAGGGGCAGGCGCTGGCCGCGCGGGACAAGCGCGCATCCTGCCGGGAGAACGTGGACTCGTTCCTGCGCGAGGTGATCTGGCGGGATTTCAGCCAGAACCTGCTGTACCACTTCCCCACCCTGCCCGATCGGCCGCTGAACCAGCGGTTCGAGGCGTTCCCCTGGGCGTCGGACCCGGCCGCGCTGAAGGCCTGGAGGCGCGGGCGCACCGGCTATCCCATCGTCGACGCCGGGATGCGCCAGCTCTGGACCACGGGCTGGATGCACAACCGTGTGCGCATGATCGTCGGCAGCCTGCTGGTGAAGCACCTGCTGCTGCCCTGGCAGGAGGGCGAGCGCTGGTTCTGGGACACGCTGGTCGACGCGGACCTGGCCAACAACGCCGCCGGCTGGCAGTGGATCGCCGGATGCGGGGCGGACGCCGCCCCCTATTTCCGGGTCTTCAATCCCATCCTGCAGGGCGAGAAGTTCGATCCGGACGGCGCCTACGTGCGTACATGGGTTCCGGAGCTGGCGAAGCTGCCCGCGAAGTTCATCCACGCGCCCTGGACGGCGCCCGAGGATGTCCTTCGACAGGCGGGCGTCGGCCTTGGCACCACATATCCCCGCCCCGTGGTCGATCACGCGGCGGGCCGTGAGAGGGCACTGGCGGCTTTCGCGGAAATAAAGGACAACAATGACGCGGCGTGACCGGGGACGGACGCGGCGGGAGTTTCGAGGGGATCGGGGTTTCGATGAAGATCGCGGTAATCGGCGCCGGCATTTCTGGCATGAGCGCCGCGTGGCTGCTCGACCGCCACGGCCATGACGTCACGGTGTTCGAGCAGAACGGCCACATCGGGGGCCATTCGAACACGGTGGAGGCCCCGAGTGCCGACGGTAAAAGGACGATCCCGGTCGACACCGGCTTCATCGTCTACAACGAGTGGACCTATCCGAACCTGACGGAGCTGTTCGCGCATCTGCGGGTGCCGACGGAACGCTCCAACATGTCCTTCGCGGTCAGCCTGGATCGCGGGCGGCTGGAGTATTCGGGCAGTAACCTGGCCGGCATGTTCGCCCAGAAGCGGAACCTGCTGTCGCCGACATATCACCTGATGCTGCGGGACATCATGCGCTTCTACAAGGAGGCGCCGAAGGTGCTGGAGGCGCAGCACGACACGTCAATGACCCTGGGCGAGTATCTGGTGGCGGGGCGCTACGGCCACCGGTTCATCTACGACCACCTGCTGCCGATGGGGGCGGCCATCTGGTCGGCCACGGTGGCCGAGATGCTGGCCTTCCCGGTGCAGAGCTTCGTCCGGTTCTTCGTGAACCACGGCCTGCTGAACCTGAATAAGCGGCCCCAGTGGCGCACCGTGTCGGGCGGCAGCCGGACATATGTGCACCTGCTTATGGGGGGCCTGCGCGGGCGCGTCCATGCGAACCGGGGCGTGAGCATGATCCGCCGCACGCATGCTGGCGTGGTCGTCCAGTGCGTGGACGGGGCCGAGGAGATGTTCGACCATGTCGTCATCGGCGCCCACGCCGATCAGGCGCTGGCCATGCTGGGCGACGCGGGCGAGGAGGAGCGGCGCATCCTGGGCGCCTTCCGGTTCCAGCTGAACCGCGCGGTCCTGCACCGCGATCCGGTGCTGATGCCCAAGCGCAAGAAGGCGTGGTCGAGCTGGAACTACCTGGCCAACGGCACGCGGGAGCGACAGGCCAAGGTGTCGGTCACCTACTGGATGAACCTGCTGCAGAACATCGAGAAGCGGTCGCCGCTGTTCGTCACGCTGAACCCGATCGTCGAGCCGCGGCAGTCGCTCAAGATCAAGGAGTTCATCTACGACCACCCGATGTTCGACAGCGCCGCGATCGCCGCGCAGCAGGAGATCTGGCGCATCCAGGGGGTGCGGCGGACGTGGTTCTGCGGCGCCTACATGGGCTACGGCTTCCATGAGGACGGGCTGTCGGCCGGTCTCGCCGTGGCGGAGGCGCTGGGGGCCAAGCGGCCGTGGGACGTGACCGACGCCTCCCCCGCCGGGCGCAACGCCCGCCCCCGCGACGCAACGCTCCAGGCCGCCGACTGAGATGGGGGAGACGGCGCCGCACGCGCTCTATTTCGGGCATGTGACCCATGCCCGCATGCGGCCGTTCCACCACCGGTTCCGCTACCGGGTCTATACCGGGCTGTTCGACCTGGACCGGCTGGACGAACTGCCGTCGCTGGTCGGGCGGAACCGCTTCGGCCTGTTCGGCTTCGACGACCGGGACCACGGCCCGCGCGACGGCGGCCCGCTGCGCCCCTGGGTGGAGGCGCGGCTGAGCGAGGCCGGGCTTGCGGTGCCGGTCGGCCCCATCCGGCTGCTTTGCTTCCCCAGGGTGCTGGGGCATGTCTTCAATCCGCTCAGCGTCTACTTCTGCCACCGGCCGGACGGCGAACTGGCGGCCCTGGTCTACGAGGTGAAGAACACCTTCGGCGACCAGCACCCCTATGTGGTGCCGGTGGACGGTGCCGGCGGGCCCGTGCTGTCCCACGGGCATCCCAAGGAATTCCACGTCTCGCCCTTCTTCGACCTGGAGGGCGAATACCGCTTCCGGATCACGGTGCCGGACGAGCACCTGACCGTGCTGATCCGCTATGGCGCCGCCGAGGGCGAGCGGATGGTCGCCGTGCAGACCGGCCGCAGGGCGGACCTGACCAACGCCACCCTGGTGCGCGCCTTCGCGGCCTACCCGCTGGTCACCCTCAAGGTGATCGGCGCCATCCACTGGGAAGCGTTGCGGCTGTGGATCAAGGGCGCGAAATTCCATCCAAGACCGGTGCCGCCTGTACATCCGAAGGCGCGCACCCAACGTATCAGTGGTACACCGGCCGAATAGGGCCGCGATGGGAGGCAGTGGGGAACGATGACGGACAGGACCAATACCGATGTGACCATCCAGCAGGCCGCCGCGCGGGGCAGCTATCGTCCGTCGCGCATGATGCGGCTGCTGCTGGGTTTCGCGTCGGCCATCCGCATCGGCTCGCTGACCATGATCCTGCCCGACGGTGCCGTGCACCGGTTCAAGGGACCGGAGCCGGGGCCCGACGGCACCATCCACATCCACCAGGACCGGTTCGCGCGGCGGATGCTGACCGGCGGCCGGTTGGGATTCTGCGAGAGCTACCTGGACGGCGACTGGTCGAGCCCGGACACGCCGTCCCTGTTCGAGATGGCGCTGCGGAACGAGGAGGCGCTGTCCAAGGTGTTCCAGGGCCGCCGCTGGTACCGCTTCCTGGCGCGCATCGCCCACGCGCTGAAGCCCAACACCCGCAGCGGCAGCCGGCGCAACATCGCCGCCCATTACGA
Source organism: Rhodospirillaceae bacterium (assembly GCA_029267445.1). Classification (GTDB taxonomy): domain Bacteria; phylum Pseudomonadota; class Alphaproteobacteria; order Azospirillales; family Azospirillaceae; genus JAJUIU01. The sequence continues at coordinate 45,909 of JAJUIU010000020.1, read as the reverse complement.
CCTGGGCAACGCCTTCTACGAGCAGTGGCTCGACCCCAGCATGACCTACTCCTCGGCGGTCTATGCCGACCTTGAGGCACCCGAGGACCTGACGGCGGCGCAGACCCGCAAATACGCGGAGATCGCCCGGCGCATGGACCTGCGGCCGCAACACCACGTGCTGGAGATCGGCTGCGGCTGGGGCGGATTCGCCGAGTACGCGGCCAAGGTGGTGGGCGCCCGCGTCACCGCCATCACCATCAGCAAGGAGCAGCACGCCTTCGCGACCGAGCGCATGAAGCGCCTGGGCCTGCAGGACCGGGTGGAGATCCGGCTGCAGGACTACCGCGACACCACCGGCCAGTTCGACCGGATCGCCAGCATCGAGATGTTCGAAGCGGTGGGCGAACGGTACTGGCCGGCCTTCTTCGGCACGGTCCGCGACCGGCTGGTGAAGGGGGGCAAGGCCTGCCTCCAGGTCATCACCATCGAGGAGAAGTCCTTCGAGACCTACCGGACCGGGGCGGACTACATCCAGCGCTACATCTTCCCCGGCGGCATGCTGCCGTCCAACGCCGTGCTGAAGGCGGAGGTGGAGAAGGCGGGCCTGTCCTGGCTGCACGCCGACGGGTTCGGCCTGCACTACGCCCGCACGCTGGCCGAATGGCAGGTGAAGTTCCAGGCCGCGTGGCCGGAGCTGCGCGCCCTGGGCTTCGACGACCGGTTCAAGCGCATGTGGGAACAGTACCTCTGGTACTGCGAGGCGGGCTTCAAAGTCGGCACCATCGACGTGCTGCAGGTCGCGGTGGGCCGGGACTGATCGAGCCGCGTGAGCGCGCCCGTGAACCGCCATTCCGCCCTCACGCTCCTGGCCTACGGGTTTCCGGCCTTGCCGCTGGCGGCACTGACCCTGCCGGTCTACGCGCTGCTGCCGAAGCACTACGCGAACCTGGGCGTCGCGGTCGGCGCCATCGGTCTGGCCCTGCTGTTCGCCCGGCTGTGGGACGTGATGACGGACCCGCTGATCGGGTGGCTGAGCGACCGCACGCGCGGCCGGTTCGGCCGGCGCAAGCCCTGGGTGGCGGCGGGCCTGCCCCTGACCATGCTGGCCGTCTGGGCCCTGTTCCTGCCGACGGGCGAGGTCGGGCTGGCGCATCTGGTGGGGTGGAGTTTCCTTCTCTATCTCGGCTGGACCATGATGTTCGTGCCCTACACGGCGTGGGGGGCCGAACTCAGCGGCGATTACGACCAGCGCACGCGGATCGCCGCCTATCGCGACGTGCTGTTCCTGCTGGGATCCATCAGCGCGCCGATCATCATCAACGCGGTCGGCGCCGGGGCCGCCGGCCAGGAGGGGGAGGCGCTGCGGGCACTCGCCTGGTTCGTGCTGGCGGTGCTGCCCGTGGCCGCCCTTCTGCTGATCTGGCGGGTGCCGGAACCGCCGACCCCGGCACCCCGGCAAAAGATCGGCTGGAAGCGGGGCGGTGTTCTGCTTCGCCGCAACAGGCCTTTCCAACGGCTTGTCTTGGCCTACCTTCTGAATGGCCTGGCGAATGGGTTGCCGGGGCAACTGTTTCTCTTCTATGTTCAATTCGTCCTGGGCGAGGGCGAGCGGGCCGGCATCCTGCTGCTGGCCTATCTCGTGTCGGGACTTCTGGCGGTGCCGCTGTGGCTGAGACTGAGCGCGCGATACGGCAAACACCGTGTGTGGACCTGGGCGATGGTCTGGGCCTGCGCCTGGTTCGCGTGCGTGCCGCTGCTGGGGCCGGGGGACTTCTGGGCCTTCCTGGCGATCTGCGTGCTGACGGGGTCCGTGCTGGGGGCCGATCTGGTGCTGCCGAGTTCAATGCAGGCGGACGTGGTCGATCAGGACACGGCCAAGACGGGCACGGCCCGCACCGGCCTGTACTTCGCGATCTGGGGGCTGGCGACGAAACTGGCGCTGGCGCTGGCGGCCCTGGGGCTGACGGCGGCCGCGTATTTCGGCTTCCAGGCCACGGCGGAGAACACGCCCGACGCGCTGTTCGCGCTGACGGTGATCTACAGCCTCGTCCCCATCGTATTCAAAGTAGCCGCCGTAGCACTGCTCTGGCATTGGCCGATCACGGCCGAGGTCCAGGCGGATCTCCGGCGGCGCATCGCCGCGCGGTCACACGACGCCCCGGACGGGGCGGAAGCGGCGTGAAGAACAAGCCTGTGGGAGCCCCATGGTCCGTCGTTTCCTTATGCTCGTCGCGGCCCTGGCCGCGCTTGGCGGGTGCAGCAGCATGAAGCCGGAAGATTTCGCCAACGCCGAACCGAAACTGATCCTGGAGGAATACTTCCAGGGCAAGTCGCGCGCCTACGGGTTCGTGGAGAATTTCAGCGGCAAGGTGATCCGCCAGTTCGTGGTGGACATCGAGGGCCGCTGGGACGGCAAGACGCTGACCCTGATCGAGGACTTCGTCTGGAACGACGGTGAGATCGAGCAGCGGATCTGGGAGCTGACCAAGGTGGACGAGCACACCTGGGAGGGGCGCACGGCCGAAGCCATCGGTGTGGCCACCGGCAAGCTGTACGGCAACGCCTTCAACCTGCGCTACGACTTCAACCTGAAGACCGGGAACGGCCGCACCAAGGTCAGCTTCGACGACTGGATGTTCCTGCAGCCCGACGGCGTGCTGCTGAACCGCGCCCAGATCAAGAAGTTCGGCATCACGGTCGCGGAGGTCACCATCTCGTTCAAGCGCGAGATGGAGGCGGTGGGGCAGGTCGGCGAAGTGCGCAAAGCGGCGGAGTAGAAGGACCTTCCGTCATTCCGGGCCGACGGGACCTTACTTGGTCATCCCGGCCAGAGCGCCGCGGGAAGGCGGACGATTTCGGATGACTTACCGCCCTCGCCCTTCGACAGGCTCAGGGTGAGGGCTACCGGCGTGGCCGTCTGCCCCATCATACCGGCCCCTCCCATTCGGCCTCACCCTGAGCCTGTCGAAGGGCGAGGCCGAATGCCCTGCATCGTCGCCCCTCACACCGGCGCCGTCGCGGCCTCCACCCAGGCGGCAGTATCGGGGTCGAGCTGCGGCAGCAGCTTCGCGCGGACCTCGGCGTGGTAGTCGTTGAGCCACGCGCGCTCCTCCCCCGTCAGAAGGGAGGGCTCCACCAGCCGCACGTCGATCGGGCAGAAGGTCAGCGTCTCGAAGCCCAGCATCGGCCGCTCAGCCCCTGGGATGCCCTCCACCGGCGTCACCAGGATCAGGTTCTCGATCCGGATGCCGTAGGCGCCCGTCTTGTAGTATCCGGGCTCGTTCGACAGGATCATGCCCGGCTGGAGTGCTGTTGGGTTCGGCACCTTGGCGATGCGCTGCGGCCCCTCATGCACCGACAGGAAGGCGCCCACACCGTGGCCGGTGCCGTGGTCGTAATCCAGCCCCTCCCGCCAGAGCGCGTGGCGGGCCAGCACGTCGAGCTGCGATCCCGTGGTGCCCTTGGGGAACCGCACCGTGGCGATGGCGATGTGCCCCTTCAGCACCAGGGTGAAGTGCCGCCTCATCTCCGCCGTCGGCTGCCCGATGGCGACGGTGCGGGTGATGTCGGTGGTGCCGTCCAGGTACTGGGCGCCACTGTCCACGAGGTAGAGGCTGCCCGGCTCGATCGCGCGGTTGGTCTTGGGCGACACGCGGTAGTGGACGATCGCGCCGTTCGGCCCGGCGCCCGAGATCGTCTCGAAGCTCTGGTCGCGGAAATGCTCGCCACCACGGCGGAAGGACAGCAGCTTTTCCGCCGCGTCGATCTCCGTCAGCCGGCCGGTCGGCGCCTCCCGGTCGATCCAGGCGAGGAACCGGGCCATGGCCGCCCCGTCGCGCGCATGGGCCGAGCGGGTGCCGGCGATCTCCGTCGCGTTCTTGCAGGCCTTGGGCAGCAGGCATGGGTCGGCCTCCCGGTCGATCCGGGCGCCGGCCGTGTGCAGCCGGTCGAAGACCCAGACGGCCGCCCAGTTCGGATCGACCGAGACCTTGGCCTTCGCCGCACCCAGTTCGTCCAGCACGGCCCCCAGCTCCTCCGGCGGGCGGATGGCGACCTGGTTGCCGACATGGGCCTCCATGCCGGGCGCCAGCTTGCGCCGGTCGACGAACCAGTCCACCTCGCCAGTGTCGCGCGCGACGGCGAAGGAGAGCGGCAGCGGGGTACAGGGCACGTCCGACCCGCGCACGTTCAGCAGCCATGCGATGCTGTCCGGCTGGGTCAGCACGGCGGCGGCGTTGCCCTGACGGCGCAGCTCGGCCGCGATGTCGGACCGCTTGTCGGCCGAGGACCGGCCGGCGAAGGATTCCGCATAGGGGCTGACGAGGCCCAGGGGGCGCGACGGCTGGTCCGTCCAGACGGCGTCCACGGGGTTATCGTCGACGGCGATCAGCTCCGCCCCGCTGCGGGCCAGCGCATTGCGCATCCGCTCCACCCAGCCGACCGTGTGGAGCCAGGGATCGAAGCCCAGCTTCTGGCCCGCCTTCAGATGCTCCGCCGCCCAGTCGCCGTGGAAGTCGTCGACCAGATGCCGGTACTCGAACAGGCTGGCCGAAACCTCCTGGCGGACCTGGAGGGTGTAGCGCCCGTCCACGAAGATGGCCGCCCGGTCCTTCAGGACCACCACCATGCCGGCACTGCCGGTGAAGCCCGAGGTCCAGGCCATCCGCTGGGCCCGGAGCGGCACGTACTCGCCCTGATGCTCGTCCCCGCGCGGGATGACGAAACCGTCCAGCCCGCGCCGGTGCAGCTCCGCCCGCAGGGCGTTCAGCCGCGCCGCATGGTCCCCGAACTCCGGGTCGGCCGGGATGGGCAGCGTGGCCTTCAGCGCGTTCAGCTGCTCGACCAATGCCGCGGGCAGGTCCGTGCCCACGAGTCCCAGCCAGCGGTCCGGCCGCTCTCCCGCCGGGGCGGCGTTGACGCCGGCCAGCAGGTCGCGGATGTCGGCCACGGATGTCCGGATTCCGGCGTCGGACAGCAGGCGGGCCAGCTCGGCATCGCCACGATAGGCGGGGCGGATCGCGTCCACGGTGTCGGTCTTTCGCTTGAGGCGTAGGGTGTCCGGCCCCGAAGCTAGAGCGGGGCCGGGGCGCGCGCAAGCGAAGGCGACGGCCCCGCCCGGTCACACGGGAATCAGCCCGCGAAGGTGAACCCGTGGTCGATCAGCGGCAGGCTGCGGTAGCGGTTGCCCGTGGCCCGGAACAGGGCGTTCGCGAGGGCGGGTGCGGCGGCGGCCACCCCCTCCTCCCCCACGCCGCCCATGCGCCCGCCGGTTTCCAGCACCATCACCGCGAACGCCGGGGCGCCCGCCATGGTCATCAGCGGGACATCGTGGAAATTGCCCTGCTCCACGGCACCGCCGGCGACCGTGATCTTGCCCGTCATGGCGGCGGTCAGGCCGAAGATCACCCCGCCCTCGATCTGGCGCTTCACGCTGTCCGGATTGACGCAGAGGCCGCAGTCGATGGCGAACCAGACCTTGCGCAGGGTCACGGCCGTGCCGTCGACCCCGATCTCGATCACCATGGCCGAGGAGGACCCGTTGGACCGGCTGAGCGCGATGCCGCGATGCACGCCCTTGGGCAGGGCGGCACCCCAGCCGGACGCCGCCGCCACCGCGTCCAGCACGCCCAGCTCGCGCGGGGCCTGGGCCAGCAGCCGGCGCCGGTAGTCCACCGGATCGGCGCCCGCCTCCACCGCCAGCTCGTCGATGAAGCTTTCCACGAAGAAGGCGTTCTGGCTGTCGCCGACGGAGCGCCAGAAGCCGCAGCGCACACCGACATCCGTCCGCGCGTATGCGGCCCTGTACGCCCCAACCGCATAGGGCAGGCGCAGCGCGTACATCAGGCCGGTGAACTCCACCGGCATGGTCCGGTTGCGCTCGACCTTGCCGAGTTCGCTGTAGGGGAACAGGCCCGGGGCCGCCGCCTCGAACACCATGCCCTTGAGGGTGCGGTCCGCGTCCAGCCCGGCCGTGACGCGGGCCACGGCGGCGGGGCGGTAGAAGCCGTGGCCGGTGTCCTCCTCCCGGCTCCAGATCAGCTTCACCGGCACGCCCGCCGCCTTGGCGATGAGGGCGGCCTGGACCCCGTAATCGACCTCGATCCGGCGGCCGAAACCGCCGCCGATCAGGGTGGTGTGGATCGTCACCTTCTCCGCCGGGATGCCAAGCGCCGCCGCGATGGCGAGGCGCCCCTGCGACTGGTTCTGGGTCGGCAGCCACAGCTCCACCCCGCCGTCCGCCGTCATGCGGGCGGTGCCGTTCATCGGCTCCAGCGTGGCGTGGTGCAGGAACGGCGCCTCGTAGGTGCGGGTGAACCGCGTGGCGGCCGTGTCCAGCGCCTGCTTCGTCGCGGCCTCCTGGGCGGCCGGGTCCTGGTCGCGGCGGGGGAAGGTCTTCGCCTCCCCGGCCTCCAGCGCCGCGTGCAGGCGGGCGCTCACGCCGGCGCTGTCCAGCTTCGGGTTGTCGCCCGTGTCCCAGACCGGGGACAGGGCCTCGATACCCTTGTGCGCCTGCCAGTAACCCCTGGCGACCACGGCCACCGCGTCGGGCAGGCGGACCACCTTCTCCACCCCCTTCACCGCGAGGGCCGGTCCCTCGTCCACCGACAGGAGCCTGCCGCCGAACACCGGCGCCTGCCGGATGGTGGCGACGCGCAGGCCCTCCAGCGCGACGTCCACGCCGAACACGGCGCTGCCGTCCACCTTGGCCGGAAGGTCCAGACGCGGCATGCCCTTGCCGATGTAGCGCCACTGCTCCTTCGGCTTCAGCGCGGGTTCGGCGGGCGGGGTGAGCTTGGCGGCCTCGACGGCGAGGTCGCCGTAGCCGAGGCTGCGACCGCTGGCGTCGTGGACGACGGCGCCGTCACGGGTGGCGCAGCTTTCGGGGGCGACGGTCCAGCGGGCGGCCGCCGCCTGCACCAGCATGGCGCGGGCCTGGGCGCCGACTTTCCGCAGCGCCTCGAACTGGGTGCTCATGCCCGTGCTGCCCCAGACCGCGTATTGCTGGATCAGCGGGTTGAAATAGGGCGCCTCCACCGGGGCGTGGGCGGTGCCGACGCGGGACCAGTCCAGGTCCAGCTCGTCGGCCAGGACCTGGGCGATGGCGCTGGAGGTGCCCTGCCCGAGCTCCGACACGTTGGACAGGACCGTGACGAAGCCGTCGGGGCCGATGCGCAGCCAGGCGTTGACAAGCGCGCCGTCGGTGGCGGCGGCCGGGCCGGCGGCCTTCGCCGGCAGGTGGAAGCCGATGGTGAGCGACGCGGCCGACGCGGCCATGCCTTGCAGGAAGCCGCGCCGGCCGACGCGGGGAGAAGCGGTCATGAGGGCGGTCATGCGCGTCTCCCGTCTCAGGCGCCCGCAGCGGCGCGCAGGATAGCCTGCTTCACGCGCGGATAGGTGCCGCAGCGGCACAGGTTGGTGATGGCGGCGTCGATCTCCGCCTCGGTCGGCTTCGGCGTCTCCTTCAGCAGGGCGGCGGCGGCCATGATCATGCCCGACTGGCAGTAGCCGCACTGGGGCACCTGCTCGGCCAGCCATGCGACCTGGACCGGGTGGGAGCGGTCGGGCGACAGCGCCTCGATCGTGGTGACGGCGGTGCCGGCGGCGGCCTCCACGGGCACCGTGCAGCTGCGCGTGGCGGTGCCGTCCAGATGCACCGTGCAGGCGCCGCACAGGCCGGCGCCGCAGCCGAACTTCGTGCCGGTCAGGCCCAGCTCATCGCGCAGGACCCAGAGAAGCGGGGTGTCGCCATCGACATCGACGGTCCGCCGCCGACCGTTCACGGTCAGGGTGTAAGCCATGGTGGTGTCCTCTGCCCAAGGGACTTTCCGTCCCGTTCGGCAGGGGCGTTTACGCCCGGTCGACGCGGTTGTCTCGGGTCGTTACATCATGGTTACCCGAATTTACGGGGTCGCAAATTTCACCCGCGCAGCACCAGTGCGGTCCAGTCGCCCAGCCGATAGCGGCGGATCAGGCGCAGGCCCTGCTTGCGGTGGGCGGCCTCCACCATGTTCTCCTGCCGGCGCAGCAGGCCGGACAGGACGGCGGTGCCGCCGGGCGCCAGATGCTGGCGCAGGCGCGGCGCCATGCGGGCCAGGGGCCTGGCCAGGATGTTGGCCAGGATCAGGTCGTAGGGGCCGCGACGGCCAACCTCCGGCGCGTCGTAACCGTTGCCGGGGAACAGGCTGACCTCGGTATGCACCTTGTTCAGCACCGCGTTCTCCCGCGCGATCTCGATGGACACGGGATCGATGTCGATGCCCAGCACCGGCACGTGCCACAGCCGCGCCGCCCCGAAGCCCAGGATTCCCGACCCGCAGCCCATGTCCAGCACGTTGCGGACCTTGCGGGATTTGTGCAGGTCCTCGATCGCCGTCAGGCAGCCCTGGGTGGTGGCGTGCTCGCCCGAGCCGAAGGCCATCGCGGCTTCGATCTGCAGCCCGATGCAGCCCTTGGGCACGGGCTTCTTGTGATGGCTGCCATGGATGAAGAAGCGGCCGACCCGGACCGGCGGGAAGCTGAGGTAGGTCTGCGTCACCCAGTCGATGGGCGCCAGCGGCTTCACCGTCAGGTCCGGTTCGGGCAGCCCGAGTGAGGCCGCCAGCACGGCGATCTTGGTGGCGATGCGGGTGCCGTCCGGCTCCTGGTGGGCCGTCCCCTCCACCAGCCACATCCCGCCCTCCTCCAGCTCGAAAGTGGAGATGGCGGCGACATGGCTCTCCACCACCTCGGCGAAGAGGGGGGCCACGGCCTCCGGAACCTGGAACGCGATCCGCCACATGGGCTGCATGGCTTGGCCTCACCCGGAAAAAGGTCGGCCCGGGATCGCTCCCGGGCCGCGCCTTTGTAGTCCTGGACCGTGCGAGGGGCAATCTTGGCCCTTACTTCTGGTCCAGCAGCTTCTCCATCTCGTCCATGATGGCGTCCATCCGCTTCAGCAGCGCCTGGTAGGGGGCCGGGGACGCCATGTCGAGGCCGGCGCGCTTCAGGATGTCGTACGGATAGTCCGACCCGCCGGCGCGCAGGATGGCGAGATAGTTCTCCCGCGCCTTCTCCCCGCCCGTCTCGATCTGGTCGGCGAAGTAGGCGGCCGCCGCGATCGAGGTGGCGTACTGGTAGACGTAGAACGGCCGGTAGAAGTGCGGGATGTAGGCCCATTCCGAGCAGTAGGCGTCGTCGATCTTCATCACGCCCTCGGCGGCGCCGTGATAGCGCTTCAGCAGGTCGCAATAGATCTCCGTCATCTTGGTGCCGGTCAGGGCCTCCCCGCGCTCCACCGCGTCATGGGTCGCCAGTTCGAACTCGGCGAACATGGTCTGGCGGAAGAAGGTGCCGCGCATCTGCTCCAGCGCCTCGCCCAGGTAGAACAGGCGCTCCTCCTTCGTCTCGGCCTGGGAGAGCATGTAGTCGGAGAGCAGGATCTCCTTGGTGATGGCCGCGATCTCCGCCAGGAACAGGCTGTAGCCCGCCATCTCGAACGGCTGGTTCGCGTTGGCCAGGGCCGTGTGCATGCCGTGGCCCCACTCGTGGGCGTAAGTGGAGACGCTGTTGTAGTCGTCCTGGTGGTTCAGGAAGACGAAGGGATCGGTGCCGTAGGCCCCCCACTGGTAGGCGCCGCTGTCCTTGCCCTCGGCCGGGTAGACGTGCGTCTGGCGCTTGGCCGCGAAGGCCTTGAGTTCGTTCACGTAGCGGTCGCCGAGCGGCTTGCTGGCGGCCAGCGTCAGGGTCACCGCCTCGTCGAAGGGGAACTTGCGGTCCAGCTTCACCATCGGCGGATAGATGTCGTAGTAGCCGATGTCCGGCAGGTTCAGCATGCGCTGGCGCAGCTGGAAGTATCGGTGCAGCGTGGGCAGGCCCTTGTTCGTCTCCGCCACCAGGGTGCGGTAGACCGCCTCCGGGATGTTGTTGGCGGAGAGCGAGGCCGCCACGGCGGTCGGGTAGTTGCGCATCTTGGCGCTGATCACGCCGGCCTGGACGCGGGCGCCGAGGGCGGCACCCATGCTGTCGGCGAACTGACCGTAGACCGGCCAGAAGGTGTCGAACACCCGCTTGCGCACCTCGCGGTCGGGGTGCTGCCGGTTCTGGACGTAGCCGGTGTTGTTGAGCGTGACCTCCTTGCCGTCCGGCAGCTTGATCTCCGGCCAGTCGATGTCGGCGTTGGTCATCAGGCCGTAGATGTCGGAATGCGACTGGAGCACCGGCGTGAAGGCCGCCAGCGCTGCCTCCGTCTCCTTGGTCAGGGTGTGCTTCTTCAGGCGCAGCGTGTCGCGCAGGCCGAAGGCGTGCTTGGCGAGACCGGGTTCGGCCTTGATGAAGGCCTCGATCCTCTCGGCACCCACCTCCTGCACCTCCGGCGCCAGCCAGGCGGTGGCGGCGCCGAGCTGCCCGCTCATCGCCACGGCGAGGTTGCGCCGCTCCTGGAGCTGCGGGTCGCGCTGATTGGTGGTGCTGTCGATGTAGGCGTAGACCAGCAGCCGCTCGGCCCGCTGGTTCACGGCGGAGATGGCGTCGAGGGCGGCGCGCAGCGTCTTGGCGTCCTTGCCCAGGGTACCCTTCAGGGCGGCGACCTTGTCGAGATCGGCCAGCAGGGCCTTGCGCTCGGCATCCCAGTCGGCGGCCGACTTGAACAGCGGGGACAGGTCCCAGGTGTATTTCGGATCGACCTTCGGCGCTTCAGCCGCCGGCTTGGCCTGCTGCTGCGCCACCTGCTGGGCGCCGGCCACCGCCGGCATGGCCCCGATGCAGAGGGCCACCATCGCGGCGCCGAAAAGGTGCCGGCGCATCGTCCTGTCACGCATGTCCGCGTCTCCCTGAACCCTGGTTCCTGGCGTCAGGGAGCCGAAAAACACGGCTCCCGCGCCCCTGTCCACTTCTATAGGACACGGGCGCGGGAAAATTCCGCCGGGAATGTGTAACCGTTTGTAACGCCGACGGATGCGACCCCTGCCGAATGGGCGCCGGAAGGGTCAGTCCCCGACGGCGGCCAGCTTCTCCTCCGCCAAGCCCTGGCGGATGGCGCGCGAGGACAGCCGGTCCAGGCGCAGGGTCAGGCAGAAGGCGCTGCCGCCGGACAGGCCGAAGCTGCGGATCGGCACCTCGTGCACGGTGTAGCCGTGCTCGCCCACCATGTCCTTGAAGGCGCGGGAGGCTTCGGCCAGCACGATGTCCTGGCCGATATTGACGAGGTTGGCCGCCAGCTTCTCCGCGTCCTCGTCGGGCACCTCGATCAGGTTGTCCTTGCCGACGATCTCCGCGATGCGGCCCCGCCCCTCGGCCGAGAAGGCGCAGGGGACGTAGAGCACCTGGCCGCCCGACAGCGGGGCGAGGCAGGTGTCCATGTGGTAGAAGCGCGGATCGACCAGCTCGATCGGTTCCACATGCTCGCCGGTCAGCTCGGCCACGACCTTGGCCGCCTCCCGGTCGGAGCGGAAACCGTATCCCAGGAAGAAGGTGTCGCGGGTGACGTCGTGGACGCAGTCGCCCGCCCCCTCCAGCGTCAGCCCGGCGGGCATGTCCACCACCTCGCGCAGGATGCCGCGCGCGGCCAGCTGCTCGAAGGCGCGGCGGTAGTGCGGCGTCTCCCCCTGGCGCTCGGCATGGCGGAAGGTGGCGACCAGCGCCTTGCCGTCCAGCACCACGGCCGCGTTGGCGGTGAAGACCATGTCGGGCAGGCCCGGCTGCGGCGGCACCAGTTCGATGGCGGCGCCGATGGCCTCCAGCCGGTGGCGCAGCAGGGACCAGCCGTCGCAGGACCGGCCGGTCAGCTCCTCGCGGCGGGACTCCCACTCGTCGGGGTGCATCCAGGGATTGATGCTGTAGGCGACCTCGAAATGGTCGGGCGCGCACATCAGGATGCGCGCGCGCACCCCGGCCTTCCGGAACTCCTGCATGGCTCCCCTCACGCTATCGCTTGTTGGTTACCTCAGGCGGATGCCCGAGGGATGGTGCCCTTAGCCTCGATCGCCCGCAAGGTCTCGATCAGGCGGTCGATCGCCCAATCCAGTTCCTCGCGGCTTATCACCAGCGGCGGGGCGAGGCGAATGACAGTTTCGTGCGTCTCCTTGCTGAGCACACCGCGCCGCATCAGCTCCTCGCAGACGCTGCGGGCGGTGGCCAGCGCGGGGTCGATCTCCACGCCGACCCACAGGCCGCGCCCGCGCACATCGGCGATCAGGGGCGACTCGATGGCCCGCAGCCGGGCCATCAGATGGGCGCCCAGCTCGGCCGAACGCTCCACCAGCCCCTCCTCCTCGATCACGCGCAGCGCCTCGAGCCCGACGGCCGCACCCAGCGGATTGCCGCCGAAGGTGGAGCCGTGGTTGCCCGGCTTGAACACGCCGATCACGTCCTGGCGGGCAACGAAGGCCGACACCGGCAGCATGCCGCCGCCCAGCGCCTTGCCCAGGCACAGCCCGTCCGGGCGGATGCCCTCGTGCTGGTGCGCGAACCAGCGGCCGGTGCGCCCCAGCCCGGACTGGATCTCGTCCAGGATCATCAGGGTGTTGGTGCGGTCGCAAATCTCCCGCACCCGCCTCAGGTAGCCCGCCGGCGGGACGACGATGCCCGCCTCCCCCTGGATCGGTTCCAAGAGGACGGCGGCGGTGTTGGGGCCGATGGCCGCCGCCAGCGCGTCGGCGTCGCCGTAGGGGACGATGCGGAAGCCCGGCGCGAAGGGACCGAAACCGTCGCGATACTCCTCCTCGCTGGAGAAGCCGACGATGGTGGTGGTGCGGCCGTGGAAATTGCCCTCCGCGACGAGGATCTCCGCCATGCCGTCGGGGATGTGCTTGTGGGTGTAGCCCCAGCGGCGCGCGGCCTTGATCGCCGTCTCCACCGCCTCGGCCCCCGTGTTCATCGGGCAGGCGCCGTCCAGGCCGGTGAGCTGGCAGAGCTTGGCCAGGAAGGGGCCAAGCCGGTCGGTGTGGAAGGCGCGGGAGACGATGGCGACCTTGGCCGCCTGATCGGTCAGGGCCTTGAGGATGCGCGGGTGGCCGTGGCCGGTGTTGACGGCCGAATAGGCGCTCATCATGTCGAGATAGCGCCGGCCGTCGGTATCCCAGAGCCAGACGCCCTCGCCGCGCTCGATCACCACCGGCAGCGGCTTGTAGTTCCGGGCGCACCACCGGCCCTCGAGCGCCAGCGGGGTGTCGGCCGCGACCGGATCGAGGGCGGAGGATTCCAGGGCCGACGTCTTGAGGATCGTATCCATGGGCATCTCCCCTGGCTTTGGCCCAGCTTCGGGCGGTCGGGTCGTCCCCAAGATGGTGCCAGGGGGACGCAGCCGAAGCGGCCGAAGGCGCAGGGCCGCACGACAGGTTCTGCCGCCGCGCGCGGACCGGCGCAGCCGGAACGGGACGGCGTCCCGGATCGCGGCACCACCATTGCGCCGAGGAAGCGGGCGTGACCCGAAACCTTCCATTAACCAAATTGGTCGCTTCATTCCGTCCGTAATCGTCCAGTATCGACGCCGCCGCGCCCCGACCCTACACTTTGTCGCATGGCCCAGAGGACACGCGCCCGCCGATGAGCGCAGCCCGCCCCACCACCCGACAGTCGATCGCGCCGCTTTTGGCGGCGGCGCTGGCGATCGGTCTGGCCGGACCCGGGGCGCTGGCGGCCGATCCGAAGAAGCCCGAGGACGCGCAGCGCCAGTTGCAGGACGTGCAGCGCGACCTGAAGGCCGGAGAGGCGAGGCGCGGCGAACTGGACGCCCAGGCCGAGGCGCTGGAGAAGGAGCTGGCGCAGCTCCGCGCCGACCTGATCGCCTCGGCCGACGAGGCGCGCGCCCAGGAGGCGGAGCTGAAGGCGCTGGAGACCCGGCTGGCCGGGCTTGGCGACGAGGAGAAGGCCCGCGTCGCCCGCATCGAGGCGGACCGGGCGGCGCTGGGCGAACTGCTGGCGGCCCTGCAACGCCTGACCCGGCTGCCGCCCGAGGCGATGATCGCCCGGCCCGAACCGCCGGCGGACACGGTCAAGAGCGCGTTGCTGCTGCGCGCGGCCGTGCCGGAGCTGAAGGCGCGGGCGGACAGCCTGTCGCAGGAGCTGGCCGGCCTCGCCACGCTGCGCACCGAACTGGCCGCCCGGCGGACGGAGCTGGCCGGGGCGACCCAGGCGATGCAGCGCAAGCAGGCGGACATCGCCCGCCTCGTGCAGCGGCGCGAGACGCTGGCCCAGCGGACGGAGGAGGAGCGCGCCCAGGTCGAGGCGCGGCTGACCCGGCTTGCCGGCCGTGCCGCCGACCTGAAGGACCTGCTGGACCGGCTGGAGGCCGACCGCAGGGCCGAGGCGGAGAAGCGCCGGGCCGCCGAGGAGGCGCGCCGCGCCCTGGCCGAGGCGGAACGCGAAAGGCGGGCGCGCGACCAGGTGGCGTCCCTCAGGCGCGCCCCAACTCCGCCAAAATCGAACGGTCTGCTGCTTCCGGGTGGCGACGTGGTCACCCGCTATGGCGAGGCGGACGGGTTCGGCGGCACCAGCCGCGGAATCAGCTACCGCGCGCGGGCGGGCGGCCCCGTCGTGGCGCCGGCGGATGGGGAGGTCCTGTTCGCCGGACCCTTCAAGGGGCACGGGCTCATCTTGATCGTGCAGCACGCCGATGGATATCATTCCCTGTTGGCGGGCCTGGGCCGAATCGATGCGCAGGCCGGGCAGCGCGTGCTGATGGGCGAGCCTTTGGGCGCCATGGCCAGCGATGGCGACCCGACACTGTATTTCGAGTTGCGACGGGATGGTCAGCCGATCAATCCCCTGCGCGGCCTGAAAGCCACCGACGGCAAAGGACAAGGTTGATCCCCATGAAGACTCTTCTGACCTCGGTCGCGACCGTGGCCCTGCTCCTGATCACCCCGGCCTGCGCCAGCGCGCAGAACAAGCAGCCGGTGAAGGCGGACACGTACCGGCAGCTCGACCTGTTCGCCGACGTGTTCGAGCGGGTGCGGTCGGAATATGTCGAGGAGGTCACGGACGAGCAGCTGATCGAGGCGGCGATCGCCGGGATGCTGCAGTCGCTGGACCCGCATTCCAGCTTCCTGACCAAGAAGAACTTCGCCGACATGCAGGTGCAGACGCGCGGCGAGTTCGGCGGGCTGGGGATTGAGATCACCAGCGAGAACGGCCTGATCAAGGTCATCTCCCCGATGGACGACACGCCGGCCTTCCGCGCCGGCATCCAGCCGGGCGACTTCATCACCCACATCAACGACGAGCCGATCGTGGGCCTGCCGGTGAACGAGGCGGTCGAGAAGATGCGCGGCCCCGCCGGCACCGACATCAAGGTCACCATCCGGCGCGGCGAGGGCACGGAGCCGATCCAGGTCTCGCTCACCCGCGCGGTGATCAAGGTGCAGTCCGTCCGCTACCGGGTGGAGGACAACATCGGCTACATCCGCATCTCCAGCTTCAACGAGCAGACCCAGCCGGGCCTGGAGAAGGCGCTGAAGGCGCTGGACGAGAAGGTGGGCGACAAGCTGATCGGCTATGTGCTGGACCTGCGCAACAATCCGGGCGGGCTGCTGGACCAGGCGATCTCCGTCTCCGACACCTTCCTGGACCGGGGCGAGATCGTGTCGACCCGCGGGCGCGGCAGCCGCGACAGCGAGCGCTACAACGCCAAGCAGGGCGACATGGCGACCGGCAAGCCCATCGTCGTGCTGGTGAACGGCGGCTCCGCCTCGGCATCGGAGATCGTGGCGGGTGCCCTGCAGGACCACCGCCGGGCCATCGTGCTGGGCACCCAGAGCTTCGGCAAGGGCTCCGTCCAGACCATCATCCCGGTGCAGAACCAGGGCGCCATGCGCCTGACCACGGCGCGCTACTACACGCCCAGCGGCCGGTCGATCCAGCAGCTCGGCATCACCCCGGACATCGAGGTGCAGCCGGCCCGCCTGGAGGAGCTGCAGCAGGGCCAGCGCCGGCGCGAGGCCGACCTGCCGCACTCGCTGCGCAACACAGACCGCACCTCGCAGGCGCCCCGCCCGCAGAACGGGGCCGCGCCGAACGGGGCGGCACCGCAGGGCACGCCCACGACGCCCGCCGCCCCGCCCGCCCCGAGCGGCGGCGAGGTGCAGGCCCCGGCGGCCCCGCAGCCGACCACGGCCCAGCAGACGGACCCGAACGCCCCGCCGTTCGACTACCAGCTGGCACGGGCGCTTGACCTGCTCCGGGGCGTTTCGCTATTCGCCCAGACGAAGCATGTGAACTGACGCCGTTCGTGGTAAACGGGATGGGGCCGGTCCACATGCGGGGCCGGCCCCTTCATCGTTCGGCCCCTTCCCTTCAGCACCTGTGAGCGCGACCGGTCGTGGCCCGCTTCAGCTTCCGGACCAAACCGGACCCAGATGCCGACGTATCGGACGCCGCCGACGGCCAGTCGGGTTCGGCGGCCGCCATGCTGCGCAACAGCGCCAGCGTGCTTGCGGCCCGGTTCGGCATCGGCCGCAAGTCGGACCTGGACACCTTCATCGACATCCCGGACGAGGATGAGCCGGGCAAGGGGCTGACGGCGTTCGCCTTCCCGGCCGCGGTGGCCGCCGTGGTCCTGCTGCTGGCGGGCGGGGTGGCATGGTTGTCGCTGTCGGCCGAGGACACGATGCGCCGGATGGCGGGGATGGTGCCCCGCACGCTGGTGCCGGTCGTGCTGCCGGACGGGACGCCGCGTGTGGCCCCGCCGGGGTCGGAAGCGGCGGCCACCCCGGTGGAGGAGCAGGCGGTCGATCCGGTGGACGTGCCGGTGACCCTGGCCCCGTCGCGCACCGAGGCGCTGCTGGAGCGCGGGCGGACCGGCCTGCTGCCCAAAGTCGGGGCGGACGGGACCCAGCCGTGGCAGTTCTACGCCCGCCCCTTCCCCCAGGATGATCCGCGCCCGCGCATCGCCATCGTGATGACCGACATCGGGATCTCCCGGACGGCGGCGGACAACGCCATCGCGCGGCTTCCGGGGGCCGTCACCTTCGCCGTGCCCGCCGCCCTGCCCGACGCGCAGCCGCTGGTGGACCGCATGCGGGAGGACGGGCACGAGGTGCTGCTGTCGGTGCCGATGGAGCCGGTGGGTTTCCCGCGCAACGATCCGGGGCCCGGCACCCTGCTGACCACGCTGACCGACGAGCGCAACGTGGAGCGGCTGGAGAGCGCGCTGACGACCATGACGGGCTATGTCGGCCTGACCAGCATGACCGGGACGGCCTTCACCCGGCGGGCGGAGAACCTTCGCCCGATCCTGCAGCAGACGCAGCGGCGCGGCCTCGTCTATGTGGACAGCTGGCTGGTGCCGGACAGCAAGGCCACCCGTCTGGCGACGGAGATCGGCCTGCCGCGCGCCGTCAGCGATGGGCTCGTCGACCGCGTGGCCTCCGCCGGGGGGATCGACGCGCAGCTGCGGGAGCTGGAGCGGCTGGCCATGGCGAACGGGGTCGCCGTCGGGTTCGCCCAGCCCCTGCCCGTGACGGTTGAGCGGATCGCCGCCTGGGCCGCCACCCTGCGCGACCGGGGCATCGTGCTGGCCCCGGTCACCGCCGTGGTGAACCGGCAGGCGGACCGCTGACCGCCGCTTACCCGGTTCGGCTTCGCCTCACGACCCCTCACCCGGCTCACTGGCGTTCGCCACCCTCTCCCGCAAGGGGAGAGGGTTTGCCGGGGCCGGCTCAATCCTTCCGCCACCATGCCCTCTCGAGCAGAACTGTGGCGCTGCGAGGTTCCCCCTCTCCCCTTGCGGGAGAGGGTCCGAGCGGAGCGAGGGGGTGAGGGGTCCAGTTCTTCTTCGCCGACGCCATACCCCTCACCCGGTTCGCTGACGCTCGCCACCCTCTCCCGCAAGGGGAGAGGGTTTACCGGGGCTGGCACAGGGTGTTGACATCGCGCGCGTCGGTTTGGATTGAGGGCGGTGCCAAGTTCCCCCTCTCCCCTCGCGGGAGAGGGTCCCGAGCGGAGCGGAGGGGGGTGAGGGGTCCGGTTCTTCTCCGCCAACGCCATACCCCTCACCCGGCTCACTGGCGTTCGCCACCCTCTCCCGCCAGGGGAGAGGGGTCACAGGGTCGGTCGACTCATCCGGCTGGCGGCCTGACGCCCTGACCCTTCAGACCCGGTCGGAGACCTGTTTCCAGCCGATCGCGGCGCTGGCCTTGGCGACTTCGCCGTAGGCCATGGCCTTGGCGTCGGCGGCGTTGCCCTGGAGGGCGCGGGCGTAGACGCCCTGGCAGATGCTGGCGATGCGGAAGAAGGCGAAGGCGAGGAAGAACGGCCAGTCGGGGATGCCGCCGCGCCCGGTGCGGCGACAGTAGGCGGCGACGTACTCATCCTCCGTCGGGATGCCGCGCGCGGCGAGGTCGACGCCCTTCAGCCCCGGGAACTGCGGCACGCCGGCGGGCAGATGGTAGGCCATGCAGTTGTAGGCGAGATCGCCCAGCGGATGGCCCAGGGTCGCCAGCTCCCAGTCCAGGATGGCGAGCACCTTCGGCTCCGTCGGGTGGAGCATCAGGTTGCCCAGGCGGTAGTCGCCATGGGCGATGGTGGTCTCGTCGCCGGCGGGCACGTTCTTCGGCAGCCAGTCCATCAGCCGGTCCATGGCCGGGATGTCGTCGGTCTTCGCCGCCACGTACTGCTTGGTCCAGCGGTCGACCTGACGGGCCACGTACTGTTCGGGCTTGCCGAAATCGGCGAGGCCGGCGGCGGCCCAGTCCACCTGATGCAGGGCGGCCAGGGTGGCGTTCATGGCGTCGTAGGTGGCCGCACGCTGCGCCGGGTCCATCCCCTCCAGCCCGACATCGGTCAGCACCCGGCCGTCGATGTGGTCCATGACGTAGAAGGCGGTGCCGATGACGGTGTCGTCCTCGCACAAGAGCCGCACGGTCGGCACCGGGGCGCCGGTGCCGGCCAGGGCGGCCATGACCCGGTACTCCCGCTCCACCATGTGGGCGCTGGGCAGCAGCTTGCCGGGCGGCTTCTTGCGCAGGACCCAGCGCCCGCCGCCAGCCCCCTCCACCAGGAAGGTCGGGTTGGACTGCCCGCCCTGGAACTGCCGGATCGTGGCCGGTTCGCGGAAGCCCTCCAGGTTCGCGGCGAGGTGCCGCCACAGGGCCGCCTCGTCGAAGCGGTGCCGGGGCAGGACGTCGATGAGGACGGCTGTCATGGACCGTGTCCCTCAGAGGATCGTCGGGTCGGCGATGGTGGCCCCGCCGTCGGCGACGATCAGCTGGCCGGTGATGAAGGCACCCGCCGCCGTCGCCAGCATGAGGGCCACGCCCGCGATCTCCACCGGCTTGCCGAAGCGGCCGAGGGGGGCGCGGCGCATCACCGCCTTGGCGATGTCCGGATTATCGGTCAGGGCCTTGGCGAAGTCCGTCTCCACGATGCCGGGGGCGATGGCGTTCACCCGGACGTTGGCCCGGCCATACTCGACCGCGAGGTTGCGGACCAACGCCGCCTCCGCCGCCTTGGACACGCCGTAGGCGCCGATCACCGGGTTGCCGCGCAGCCCGGCGATGGAGGACAGCACGATGACGCTGCCGTCCTTCCGGTCGGCCATGCCGGGCATCACCATGGTGCAGAGCTGCCAGGTGCTGCGCAGGTTGGTGCCCATGATCTTGTCCCAGGCCTCGTCGGTGACGCTGCCCAGCGGCCCGTAGACCGGGTTGATGGCGGCGTTCGCCACCAGCACGTCGATACTGCCGAAGGCGGACAGCGTTTCATCCACCAGCCGCTGCATGTCCTCCTTCCGGCCGATGTTGCAGGCGACCGCGATGGCGGTGCCGGCCCCGCACTCGGCGTTGATGGCGTCGCGCACCGCCTCGCAGGCGTCCAGCTTGCGCGAGGAGATCACCACCTTGGCCCCGGCACGGGCGTACTCTTCGGCGATGGAGCGGCCGATGCCGCGCGAGGAGCCGGTGATCAGGGCGACCTTGCCGGACAGGTCGAACAGCGGATTGGTCATGGGGTGCGTTTCCTCGGTCTTGTTGGTTCTGGTTCTCACACGCCGCTGAGCAGGCGGTCCATCGCGGCGGTGATGCGGTCTTTCTCCGAAGCGAGGCTGGTGACGAAGGGGCCGAGCTGCCGGATGTGCAGCGTGGCGAGCAGTTGCGTGAGCATGACCACCTCCCCACCCTCGATCAGGAACACCGGGTTCAGGACCTTCGCCGGTTCGCGATAGCGGTCCCGACGCTCCAGCGGGGCCACCACCCTGGTCCCGGCCTCGTCCAGGAGATCCGACTGGAGGACCAGGACATAGGGCGGACCGCGCGCCTCCACCGATCGCAGGACGTCGAACTGCCGCACGGGTCAGAACTGGCGCTTGTCGGCGAAGGGAATGCCGTGTTCCTCGACATACTGGTTTGAGTAGGCGATGGCGGCGCGGTTCTCCGCCTTCCAGCGCTGCGCGTTGGCGGCGGCGATGGCTTGCGCCAGCCCCTCCTCGCAGGCCCGGCTGATGTTGATGCCCAGGCGCCTCGCCTCGCCCACCAGCCGCTCGTTCAGCGTCACGTTGGTGGGGCGTCGGGCGTCGTCGCCCTTCAGGACCGTATCCGGCATTCGGCCATCCTTTATCCAGGCGGGATGCGCATGATTATGCACACCCCGCCCCGCCCGTCCATTCCGGGCGGGAGCCACGGGCGCGCGCTCACCACGCCGTGGTGCCGCCGTCCACCAGCTGTTCGGCGCCCGTGACGAACCTGGACTCGTCCGACAGCAGGTAGAGGATGGCGTAGGCCGCATCCTCCGGCTCGCCGAGGCGGCCCAGCGGGGCGGCCTTCTCCACCCGCTTGCGCATGCGCTCGGGATCGCGCGAGGCGGCGATGGCGCCCCGCACCATCTCGGTGTTCAGGTAGGAGGGGTGCACGGAATTGACCCGGATGTTCATCCCGGCCGTGGCGCAATAGACCGCCACCGACTTGGTCATCAGCCGCACGGCCCCCTTGCTGGCGCAGTAGGCCGGCGCCTCGGGCGCTCCGATCATGCCGGC
Source organism: Rhodospirillaceae bacterium (assembly GCA_029267445.1). Taxonomy (GTDB): domain Bacteria; phylum Pseudomonadota; class Alphaproteobacteria; order Azospirillales; family Azospirillaceae; genus JAJUIU01. Next base: position 24,986 of record JAJUIU010000020.1, on the reverse strand, counting down.
GACGGAGGAGATGTTGACGATGCTGCCCCCGCCCGTCTGCTTCATGGCGCGGATCGCGTGCTTGCAGCCGAGGAACACGCCCTCGACGTTCACCGCCATGACGAAGCGGAACTCCTCCAGGGTGAAGTCCTCGATCGTGCCGAAATTGCCGACACCGGCGTTGTTCACGAGGCCGTCCAGCTTGCCGTGACGGCGCACCGTCTCCCCGATCACGTCGATCCAGCGGTCCTCGTCGCGGACATCCTGGACATGCCAGGATGCCTTGTCGCCGAGGCTTGCGGCCTCGGTCTCCAGCCGGCCGGCCGTCAGGTCCGTCATCACCACGGTGGCGCCCTCGGCCACCAGGAGCTTCGCGGTGGCGAGGCCGATGCCCGTCGCCGCCCCCGTCACGAGGATCACCTTGCCTTCAACGCGTCCGGCCATGGTCGGTCGTTCCTTCCCTGCGCTTGTCGTTCGTCTTGCCTGTCGGTCGTCCAGCTTGTCGGTCGTGGTTATCGCTCAGGCCTTGTCCGCGCCGACGCGGACCAGCAGCTTGCCGAGGTTCCGGCCCTTCAGCAGGCCGATGAAGGCGTCGGGCGCCTTCTCCAGCCCCTCCACCACATCCTCCCGCCAGCGGATGCGCCCGTCCTTCAGCCAGCCGCCGACATCGCGGTGGAAGTCCGGCATCCGGTGCCAGTGGTCGAAGATGATGAAGCCCTGGATCTTCAGGCGCCGCACCAGCACGAGGCCCATCACCATGGGCACCTTGTTGGGGCCGGGCGGCAGCTCGGTGTCGTTGTAGTTGGCGATCCGGCCGCAGACCGGCATGCGCCCGTGCGTGTTCATCAGGGCGAGGCAGGCGTCGGCCACATCGCCGCCGACATTGTCGAAATAGACGTCGATGCCGTCCGGGCAGGCGGCCTTGAGCTGGGCCTGGAAGTCCGGGGCCTTGTAGTCCACGCAGGCGTCGAACCCCAGCGCGTCGCGCACATGGGCGCACTTGTCGGGCCCGCCGGCGATGCCGACGGCGCGGCAGCCCTTGATCTTCGCGATCTGGCCGACGATGGAGCCGACGGCCCCGGCGGCGGCGGAGACCACCACCGTCTCCCCGGCCTTGGGCTGCCCGATGTCCAGCAGGCCGACATAGGCGGTCAGGCCCGGCATGCCCAGCACACCCAGCGCGTAGCTGGGCGGGAAGGCGGACGGGTCGATCTTCTGCACCTCGCTGCCCGGCAGGACCGCGTATTCCTGCCAGCCGCCGATGCCGACGACCATGTCCCCCTTGGCGAGGCCGGGGCTGTTGCTCTCTAGAACCTCCGACACCGTGCCGCCGGTCATCACCTCCCCGATCTCCACCGGCTTGGCGTAGCTCTTGGCGGCACTCATGCGGCCGCGCATGTAGGGATCGAGGGAGAGCCAGACGGTGCGTAGCAGCACCTCCCCATCGCCGGGGCGGGGCACGTCCGCCGTCTCCAGCCGGAAATCCTGCGGTGTCGGCATGCCGACCGGGCGCGCGGCCAGCACGATCCTACGGTTGCCCGCCATGGCGTCCATCCCTCTGTCATCGTTCACGCGGGACCTTGGCGGCCCGTCGCCCGGCGGTGTCCGGGACCGGCACATTAGCCAGCGCCGCGCCCGGATTGAAGCCGAAAGCTGCGCGGCGCACCGCCCTCGAGGCGGCTCAGACGGCTATATCGAGAATCCGGCCCCTGTCCGCCTGACCCTCCCCCCCATAGGCGGCGGCGACCCGCGCCGGCCATGGCTCGACCGGGGGCGGGGGCACGGGCGGCGGCGCCCGCCCGGCGGGCCCCGGAAGGCCCGGCGGTGCGGGCAGCGGCGGGACAGGCGTGACCATGCCCCCAGCCTACGCGGCGGGTATCGGGCCGGGACGCGCGCGGGGGTGGATGGGCGCGGAAACGGCGCGGCAGGCGGATCGCTCCGCCAAGCCGTCCCGTCACCCGAAAGATCGGCGGATCAGTCGCCCTTCTTGGGCGTCAGCTTCTCAAGCTGGCCCTGGAGCTCGTCCAGGCGCTTCTGCAGCTCGGAGAACTTGTCGTCGGCCCCGCGCTTGTACTCGGCGGCCGGACTGTCCGGCTTGGGCGCCTCGCCCGGCGGGAACGGGGCGAACATGCGCATGGCGCGTTCGAACATCGCGATGTTCTGCTTGCCCATCTCCTCCAGCGTGCCGAAGGGGAACATGCCCCCGAAGGCGGTCTGGAAGTAGTCGCGCATCTTCTCCTGGTTCTTGGTGAACGACTGCATGCTGTATTCGAGGTACCGGGGCACCAGCCACTGCATGTTGTCGCCGTAGAAGCTGATCAGCTGCCGCAGGAACGGGATCGGCAGCAGGTTCTGCCCCTTCGACTCCTCCTCCACGATGATCTGGGTGAGGACGGAGCGGGTGATGTCGTCGCCCGTCTTGGCGTCGTAGACGACGAAATCCGTGCCCTCCTTGACCATCTGGCAGAGATGGTCGAGCGTCACGTAGCTGCTGGTCGCCGTGTTGTAGAGGCGGCGGTTCGCATACTTCTTGATCGTGACCGGAGCTTGCTTCTGGTCTTCTTTGTCGGCCATCGGGGACGGTGTTCCGGCGTGAAGGGCAAATCCACATTAGAAGTACGCGATTGGACTGCCGCAGCGCAAGCATTCCTGCCGCAGCGGCGAAATGGGATACCGCAGCGCCAGAGGCGGTGCATGGCCACGTCCGGACGGTTATGATGCGCGCCATGGCCCCACACAAAGACCCCGCCGAAGACCCGCCCCCGCTGGACGACCTCGCCCGCCGGTACCTGGATCTCTGGCAGGACCAGTGGACGGCGGTGGCCTCCGATCCGGACATGGCCGACAGCATCACACGGATGCTGACCACGCTGGGACAGTCCGCCATGAGCTTCCCGGCATTCCTGACGCCGCCCGGCACCGCCGTGCCGCCCTGGCTGCGCGCCTTCACAGCAGGACCGACCGCCCATGACCGTCCCCCAACGGAGGCAGGGTCCCAGGCCACTGGGCCTGCATCTGACAGCGAGCCTGAGCGTCTTGCTGAGCTCGCCGACCGCATTGCCCTTCTCGAGAAGCGGCTCGCTGCCCTGGCGGCCGGCGCTGCGGGACCGGGCGGAGAGCCTCCGGAAGGAGATCGCCGCCGCCCCCGCCGATGAGCTGGCGGCCGCCGTCGACCGCGAGATGCGGCGGCGCATCGACCGCCTTTTCACCGGATTGGAACGCTACCGCCACCATCCCTACCGGCGCGATGTCGACGACCCCGAGCCGGTCTGGCGTGAGGGGCGCGCCCGGCTGCTGGACTATGGCGGTGCCGGGCGGCCGACGCTGTTCATCCCGTCGCTGGTCAATCGCGGCTACATCCTGGACCTGTCGGCGCGCAAGAGCCTGATGCGCTGGCTGGCGGGCCAGGGTGTGCGCCCCTTCCTGCTGGACTGGGGGCCGCCGGGGCCGGTCGAGCGGGGCTTCACCCTGACCGACATCATCGCCGGACGCCTGTCGCGCGCACTGGGCGCCGTCAGGCACCTGACCGGCGAGCGGCCGGTGCTGGCCGGCTACTGCATGGGAGGCAATCTGGCCCTGGCGGGCGCGCTCCGGCAGGCGAAGGAGGTCAGGGGCCTCGCCCTGCTGGCCACACCTTGGGACTTCCACGCGGACGACGCGGAGGGGGCGGCGCGCGTGGCGGCGACCCTGGGCGTGCAGGAACCGGCGATGCGGCTTCTGGGCGAACTGCCCGTGGACGCCATCCAGGCCCTGTTCGCCAGCCTGGACCCGCTTCTGGTCCTGAAGAAGTTCAGCCGCTTCGCCGGCCTGGACCCGGACAGCGAGGCGGCGAAGGAGTTCGTGGCGCTGGAGGACTGGCTGAACGACGGCGTCACACTTCCCGCCGCCGTGGCACGGGAATGCCTTGGCGGCTGGTACGGCCGGAACGACACGGCGGCCGGACGGTGGACGGTCGCCGACGAACCGGTGCGGCCGGAGCGGCTGGACCTGCCGACCCTGGTCATGGTTCCGGCCAAGGACCGGATCGTGCCGCCCGCGTCGGCGACCGCACTGGGCGACGCCATTCCGGGCGCCACGGTCATGCGCCCGCCGCTGGGGCATATCGGCATGATCGTCAGCGCCGGGGCGGAGGAGCAGGTCTGGCGCCCGCTGGCGGAGTGGATCAGGGCGCTGTGAGCGCCGCGGCCAGCCGGGCGGCGAGCGCCTCCCCCTCCCCCCTGCCATAGGGCTCGGCATGGCCGGCGCCCCAGACGGGACCCGGCCATGCGGGATCGTCCCGGCGCCGCGCGATCACGTGCACATGAAGCTGCGGGACCATGTTGCCCAGCGCCCCGATGTTCATCTTGTCGGGCGCCACGGCCGCCTCCAGCACGGCGGCGGCCAGCGTCATCTCCTCCATCAGCCGGGCGCGGTCGTCGGCCGGCAGCCGGTGCATCTCGACCGCCCCGGCGCGGCGCGGCACCAGGATCAGCCAGGGGAAGAGCCGGTTGTCCATGAGCAGCGCCCGGCAGAGCGGAAGGTCCGCCACCGGCAGCGTGTCCGCCGCCAGCCGGGGGTGCAGTTCGAAGCCGTCCGCGCTCATCATCTTCCTCTACCCTGGGTCACAGACTTGTCACCGGGCCGACCGGGCCGCGGCACCGTTCAAGGGGGCGGTCCGGAGACCGGCCGGGGCACTGCGGATTTTGCAGCGCTGAGGCTTCAAAGTACCGCTTTACGCAAAACGGATTATCCCTATTTTCGTAGCGTGGCGGGTCTTCCGATCGCGCCCCGCTCACCCACGTGCCGGCCGGTACCGATGCGCCAGCCGCATCGCTGCCGTGGCTCCGGGGAGAGGCGCCGGGTAAGATCGCCACGGGAGTTCCACGAAAATACCAAAAACGTCCACCAGTCTCGTCATCGCTCGAACGGCGTCCCCAAGGGCGCCGCACGTGCGCGGGTCGGTGCGGCCGGGGCGGGTGCCCCGCCGGTTGAAGGGGCTCTGAAGGACTGACGATGCGCAAGATACTGCGGATGCGAGGGACGGCCTGGGGCGTTCTCCTGCTGCTCGTGCTGGGGAACATCGGCGCCTGGGCCTTCTCCAACCGTCCGGCGACGCTGGAGCGGCCCTGGTCCGGCACCATCGCCGGTGTCGCCTTCAACCCCTATGGACCCAACCAGGACCCGACGGAGGGGCGGCACCCGTCACGCGCCGACATCGCGCGCGACCTGGACGTGGTGGCCCCCTACGTCCTGTCGGTCCGCAGCTATTCCGCCCTGAACGGGCTGGAGGCGATTCCCGAACTGGCGGCGGATCGCGGCCTGCTGGTCACCGCCGGCGCGTGGCTGGCGCAGGATCCCGCCGCCAACGAGCAGGAGATCGTCAGCCTTGTGCGCATCGCCCGCGCCAACAGCAATGTGAAGCGGGTGATGGTCGGCAACGAGGTCATGTATCGCGGCGACCTGGAGGCGTCGCAGCTCGCCGAGTATGTCCAGCGCGTGAAGCGCCAGGTCAACGTGCCCGTCTCCACCGCCGAGCCGCCCTATGTGTGGCTGGAGCATCCGGAGCTGGCGGAGGCGGTCGACTTCATCACGATCCACCTGCTGCCCTACTGGGAGAAGGTGCCGATCGAGCAGGCCATGAACCAGGTCCTGAACGAGTACAACCGGATCAAGGCCGCCTACCCCGGCAAGCACATCCTGATCGGCGAGGTGGGCTGGCCGTCCGACGGTGCTTATCGCGGCGGGGCCGAGGCGAGCCTGGTGAACCAGGCGACCTTCATCCGCAACTTCCTGAATCTGGCCGGCGAGCAGCGCTGGGACTTCTACATCATGGAAGCCTTCGACCAGCCCTGGAAGCGGGTGCTGGGCGGGCCGGTGGAAGCCAACTGGGGCATCTGGGACGCCGGGCGGAACCTGAAGTTCCCGATGCAGGGGGGCGTGCTCGAGGTGCCGTCCTGGCGCGTGCTGTGCGCGGTGGCGACCGCCTTCGCCTTCCTGCCGATGTTCTGGTTCGTGCTGCGGCGGAACGACCTGCGCCCGGGCGGGCAGCTGTTCTATGGCGCCCTGATCCTGACCGTGTCGAACGTGCTGGTCTGGACCTGGGCCGAGGCGATGACGGCCGGCATGGGCACCATGTCCACCGTGGCCTTCGGCATCCTGATCACGGCACAGGTGATCCTGCTGGCGGTCATGCTGATCGACGGGCTGGAGCTGACCGAGGTGGTATGGACCGCCCGTTACAAGCGCCGGTTCCAGCCGCTACGCGGCGACCTGTCGGGCTACACGCCCAAGGTCTCCATCCATGTGCCCTGCTACAACGAGCCGGCGCACATGGTGATCGAGACGCTGAACCGGCTGGCCGCCATGGGCTATCCGAACTTCGAAGTCCTGGTGATCGACAACAACACCAAGGACGAGGCGGTGTGGAAGCCGCTGGAGGAGCACTGCGCCAAGCTGGGCCCGAACTTCCGCTTCTTCCATCTGCCGAAATGGCCGGGATACAAGGCCGGCGCCCTGAACTTCGCGCTGGCCGTGACGGCCCCGGACGCCGAGGTGGTGGCCGTCATCGACAGCGACTACCAGGTCACGCCGGACTGGCTGTGCGCCACGATCCCGTACTTCAAGAACCCGAAGGTCGCCTTCGTCCAGTCGCCCCAGGACTACCGGGAATGGGAGCACGACCCGTTCCACCGGATGATCAACTGGGAATACCAGGGCTTCTTCAAGATCGGCATGGTCCAGCGCAACGAGCGCAACGCCATCATCCAGCACGGAACCATGACCCTGATCCGCACCCAGGTCCTGAAGGATGTGGGCTGGTGGGCGGAGTGGTGCATCTGCGAGGACGCGGAGCTGGGCCTGCGCCTGTTCGAGGAGGGGTACGAGAGCGTCTACATGCCGGACAGCTTCGGCCAGGGCCTCGTCCCCGACAGCTTCGCCGGCTACAAGACCCAGCGGTTCCGCTGGGCCTACGGCGCGGTGCAGATCATCAAGCGGCACTGGCGGGAGTTCCTGCCCTCGGGCAAGCGCCTGACGGGCATGCAGAAGTACCATTTCGTCACCGGCTGGCTGCCCTGGTTCGCCGACGCCGCGCACATGGCCTTCGTCATCGGCGGCATCATCTGGTCGATCGGGCTGCTGACGCTGCCGCGCTGGTTCGAATTCCCGCCGACGGTGTTCCTGTTCCCGACGCTTAGCGTCTTCTTCTTCAAGGTGCTGGTGGGCCTCTGGCTCTACGAGGCGCGGGTGGAGTGCCGCTTCATCGACAAGGTCAGCGCCGCCATCGCCGGCATGGCGCTGACCCACACGGTGGGCCGCGCCGTCTGGCAGGGGCTGTTCACCAAGGGCCGGCCCTTCGTGCGCACGCCCAAGTGCGAGGATCAGCCGGCCCTGATCCAGGGCCTGCTGAACGCGCGGGAGGAGGCCGCCCTGATGGTCGGGCTGTGGATCGCCGCCTGGGCCGTGGCCTGGTTCGAGGGCGGGAACAACCGCGACGCATACATCTGGTCGCTGATGCTGGTGGTGCAGTCGTTCCCGTATATCGCGGCGCTGTTCGTCTCCACCCTGAACGCCCTGCCGCACGGCAAGGCGTCCACGGCCGACGCGGCCCCGGCACCGGCCCCGGCGGGCACGGCGGACTGATCCGTCAGTCGCAGGGGCAGTCGTCGATCCCGGCGCGGGCGCAGATGTCGCGCACCGCGCCGGCGATCGGATCGGGCGTGAAATGGTGCAGCATGTGCCCGACACCCGGCACGCGGACCAGGGTGGCCCCCGGAACCGCGCCGGCGAGCCGCCCGCCCTGCTTTTCGGGATCGAGCACCTGATCCGCCGTGCCCACGATGACGGTCAGGGGGACCCGCAGGTCGCCGTAGCGGCGCGCCTGGAGGCCCATCGCCGGAATGTCGACCATCAGTTCAAGCCCATTGGCGCGGAGCTGCATCGGACGGGTCAGCAGGCCGAACGGCGCCCGGCGCATGAACTCCCGTGGGATCGGTTGCGGCGCGAAGGCCTGCCTGACCATGGTGCGCAACAGGAAGCGGGCGACCGGGGGCCAGACGGTGCGGCTGGTCAGCGGTTCCGCCTGGAGCGTGGCCAGCAGGCCGAGCCCGACGGTCTGGGCCTCTGCCTCCGGATAGGCCTGCGGGGCCAGCAACACCACGCCCGCGACCTCGTCCGGGAAATCCAGCGCGTAGGCCAGGGCCACCGCGCCGCCGAGCGAATGGCCCAGCAGGATAGGCCGCTGAATGCCGAGGCGGCGCAGCGCCTCCCGGATCAGGCGGGCCTGATTCACGGGCGCCATGTGGTACGGGAACTCGTCGCTGAACCCGTGCCCCGGCCGGTCGAAGGCCAGCACGCGGTAGCGTTCCATCAGACGGTCGCCAAGCTCCCCGTCCAGGATGTCGCCATGCATGAAGGCGGCCCCGTGCAGCAGGACGAGCGGCGGCCCATCCCCCTCGTCGACCACATGCAGGCGCCCCCCGGACACCTCGACGAACCGTCCGGGTGGCGGATGCCGGGCCTCAGCCTGCCGCGCGCGGCGCAGATTGTCGGACCAGAGGCCCGCCAGAAGTCCGGCGGCGAGGGCTGCGGCACCGACACCGGCCGGGGCGACGCGTCTGTTCGAAACCTGTCGATGCATCTCGATCGTTCGGAAGGCTGCGGAGGGTCAACGCACCACAACAGCCCGGCGCGCCGACGCGCACGCGACGCGTCGGCATCGGCGCGTCCGGGGAAGTCTTAGCCCGACTGAGGCAAGCGCTAGCTAATGTCCGTGTTGGCACCGTGGCTTGGCGGTGACGTTCAATGAGGGAGGACAGCGCCGCCGTCGTCCGGATGGCGGCGCGACCGGATTAGCCCCTCGAGGACCGCGGCCATGTCGAACATCCGACCCGACGACCGCCGCCCCATCGGCGCGGAGCCCGTGTCGGCCCCGCCCGAGCTTCCGGCGATCCAGGACGAGACGCGGCCCCTGCTGTCGGCCCGCTTCAGGCGCATCCGCAGCGTCACGGGCCAGCTCGCGGCACGGCTGACGGCGGAGGACCAGCTGGTCCAGGCGGGGCCGGAGGTCAGCCCGACCAAATGGCATCTGGCGCATACCTCCTGGTTCCTGGAGCGGTTCGTGCTGGAGCGCTTCATCCCGGCCTACCGCGCCTTCGACGACCGCTTCGGGCATCTGTTCGGCGCGGCGCGCCAGCCGGCGGGCAACCCCCTGCCCGAGGTGATGCGCGGCCTGCTGTCCCGGCCGTCGGCCGAGGACGTGATGCGCTGGCGGGACCATGTCAACGCGGCCGTGACGCGGCTGATCGACGAGCTGCCGACGGCGCAGTGGCCGGCGGCGGCGCGGCGGATCGAGCTTGGGCTGCACCACGAGCAGAAGCATCAGGAACTGATCCTCGTGGACATCAAGAAGGCGTTCTGGTGCAACCCGCTGCGCCCCGCCTACCAGCCGGGAACCTTAGCACCCCTGTCGGCGGCACCGGGGCTGGGCTGGTTCGGGCATGACGGCGGGCTGCGCGACATCGGGCATGACGGCGGCGGGTTCGCCCTCGACATCGAGGGGCCCCGGCACAGGGTCCATCTGGAGCCGTTCCGCCTCGCCACACGGCTGACCACCTGCGCTGAATATTTCGAGTTCATCGAGGATGGCGGCTACCGGACCCCGGCGCACTGGACGCCGGACGGTTGGAGGGCGGTCCGCGCGGGGGGCTGGACCGCCCCCGCCTACTGGTTCAAGCGGGGTGGGGACTGGCACCACTTCACCCTGACCGGCACGCGGCTTGTGGACGGGGAGGAGCCGGTCACGCATGTGAGCTGGTACGAGGCCGCCGCCTTCGCCCGATGGGCCGGAAAGCGGCTGCCGACCGAGGCGGAATGGGAGGTGGTGGCCGACGGCCGGCGCCGCACCGGGAACCTGCTGGAGTACGGCCGGCTCCATCCCGCCGTGGCGGTGGCGGCGGGCGAGGACGGCCCCTGGCAGCTTTACGGCGACGCCTGGGAATGGACGGCGAGCCCGCTCACCCCCTATCCGCGTGGGCGCGCGTCCGACCTTTCCATCGGCTGCTACGAGGGGCCGCCGCCGGCCGGGCACATATCGCTGCGGGGCGGGAGCGCGCTGACGCCGGGCGACATGATCCGCGCCACCTACCGCGCCGGCCTGCCGCCCGCCACCCGCCGCCACATGGCCGGCATCCGGCTGGCCGAGGACGCCTGACGGGCGGCACCATTGACGCCGACGCCCGGCCAGCCCACTTCGGGCCGGACGGGAGGCGGGCGCATGCATCCTTATCGCGGGCGGACGGCCGCCCTTGGAACGAAGCACGGGAAGGAGCGGGCGATCGCGCCGCCGCTCGCCCGCCGCCTCGGCCTGTCGGTCACGGTCGCCGCCTTCGACACGGACATGCTCGGCACCTTCACGGGCGAGGTGGAGCGGCCGGGGACCCCGCGCGAGACGGTCCTGCTGAAGGCGCGCCGGGGTGCGGAGACGGCAAGGGTGCCCATCGGCATCGCCAGCGAGGGCAGCTTCGGGCCCCACCCGTCCCTGCCCTGGCTGCCCTGCGGGCAGGAGCTGCTGGCCTTCGTCGATCTGGAAAGCGGCCTGAGGGTGGTGGAGAGCCGCATCAGCCTGCGCACCACCCATGGCCAGACGACGGCCCGCGACCTGGACGCGGCGGGTGCGTTCCTGCGCCGCATCGGCTTTCCCCGTCAGGCCGTGATCGTGCGGCCCAACCTGGGTGACGGCCCGCTTTTGAAGGGCGTCGCGGAGCCCGCCGCGGTCGCGGCCGCGATCCGGGACGCCGCCGCCGCCAGCGGGGACGGAACGGCGCGGATCGAAGTCGACATGCGGGCACACCTGAACCCGGTGCGCATGGGCGAGATCCGCAGGCTGGCCGCCCGGCTGGCAAAGCGGCTGGCGACCCCCTGCCCCGCCTGCGGACGGCCGGGGTTCGGCGGCGACGGCCCGGTTCCAGGCCTGCCCTGCGGCTGGTGCGGAACGCCGACGGCGGCACCGCTGGGCGAGCGCTGGACCTGCCCCAGCTGCGGGCATGGCGAGGTCCGCACGCGACCCGACCGACCGTCCGTGGCGGACCCCGGCCAATGTGGTGAGTGCAATCCCTGATGCGCAGGTGACGACGCCCGGCAGCACCTGTTGCCCGGGACCCCGCCGGATTCCGCATCGATGGAGCGCCCGCCATGACACAGCCCGCCATGTTCGCCCGCACCGTGCAGCAGACAAACATCTGGCTGAAGGAGCTGCAGGCGGAGATGGGAACGCAGAACGACGCCGCGATCTACGCCGCCCTGCGCGCGGTCCTGCATCAGCTGCGCGACCGGCTGACGGTGGAGGAGGCGGCACAGTTCGCCGCACAGCTGCCCACCCTGATGCGGGGCATCTTCTTCGAGAGCTGGAACCCGGCCCGCACGCCGGAGAGCTATCGCAGCCGGGAGGCCTTCCTGGCCGGTGTCAGCCAGAAGCTCTCCGCCCATCCGGACCTGGATCCGGAGCTGGCGTCGATGGCCGTGTTCACGGTCATCTCCCGCCATGTCAGCGTGGGCGAGGTGGAGGAGGTGCGGAACATGCTGCCCGCACCGGTCCAGGAGCTGTGGCCCGGATACGCGGCCTGAGGCCTATTCGCGCTTGAGCACGCCGTCGGTGACGGTGTTGGCCCACCACTGGGACATGAACTCCGCCTTCAGCTTGGGCGGGTCGTAGACCTCGTCGACCCAGGCGAAGAAGTCGGTCGGCGTGTCGCGGTTGTAGGCGAGATAGCTTTCGTAGAAATGGTCGAGGATGCCGGTCTTGGCCTGCCGCACATGGCCGTAGCGCAGGCTGAGCTGCTTCATGGCCTGATCCAGCGGCACGCCCTCGTGCACGAACAGGTACAGCACGCTCATGAAGCCGACGCGGTCGGACCCCGCCTTGCAGTGCATCAGGGCCGGATACTCGATCCGGTTCCAGATGTCGCGCGCGGCATGGAGGTTGTGCTTCTTGGGCGCGTCGCGGGAATTGACCGGGAAGTCGACCAGGGTCACCCCATGCTCCCGGCAGGCGCGGTCCTCCAGTACCCAGGAGCCGCAATCCTCGCGCCGGCCGCGGAGATTGATGATGGTCTTGATGCCCATGCGCGCGGCCCGGGCGATGTGGCCCGGCGTGGGCTGGCTGGAGCGGTACATCTTCGGGGAGATGCGGTGCATGTTGCTGTAGACCAGCCGGAAGACGGCGTGGTCCACGAACAGCATGTTCACATAGCGATTGAACAGGGCCCGGCGCTCCGCGAAGGAAATGCGCGCCGGTGCCGCGACCTCCCGCAAGGGCGCATCCGGCCCCGTCAGCTCCGGCTGGGGCGCGCCGCCCACCTTGTCCTCAAGCATCCAATCCTCGTCCGGCACCGAACAGGTGAGTAACCCGCCCAAAGCCGTGCTGTCCACCCATTTGCCGTTCCATGTGGCGGCGGGGACGGGCGTTGACCACGCGGCCGCGCGCATGCGTGGCCTGCGGCCGACGCCTGGATTTCCGGCGCAGCCGCCCGCTACATGGCGACGCGGCCTGCCGGAAGGGCGCGGCGGGCGCGGCGGGCGGCGCGATGCGACAGGGCCGCGACCAGATGCTCCTCCAGCTCGGCCGCCCGGTGCGCGGCCGTGTGCGCGGCCAGGATGCGCGTCCTGGCCCGCCGGCCGAGGGCCGCCGCCTGTTCCGGCGACAGGTCGCGCAGGGCCGCCACCACGTCGGCCGTCTCCCGCGCGACGAGGATCTCGCGCCCCGGCCGGAACAGCTCATCCAGGCCGGGCCAGCTGTCGCTGATGATGGGGGCGGCGCAGGCCGCCGCTTCGAACAGGCGGACGCTGGGGGACCAGCCGGCCCGGATCATGTCCGCCCGGGTGACGTTCAGGGTGAAGCGCTGGCCGCTGTAGAAGGCCGGATGCGACTCCGGACCGACATGGTGGATGCGGTCCACATTGTCCGGCCAGACGATCTCCGCCGGATACTGCGGGCCTGCGACGACGAAGCGTTCGCCGGGCATCCCGCCCGCGACGGCGCAGAGAAGCCGGTCCAGGGTGGGCTGTCGGTCCGGGCTGTAGGTGCCGAGATAGCCCAGCGCCCACCGCGTTTCCATGTCAACGGGGCGATGCACGTCCGGATCGACGGAGCAGTAGAGCGCCCGCGCCATCGGGGAGCCGAAGTCCCGCTCCAGGCGCCGCAGGGTGGGCCCGCCGGTGAAGGAGAGGTAGAGGCCGTAACGGGCGATCTGGCCGGCGTCGAGGTACTCAGTCCCCCCGCCAGCGAGGCCCGCCAGCGTGACCGGCGTGTCGATGTCGTAGAAGACCGGCAGCCCCGTCGCGGTCGCCTGCACCCAGTCGCCGACGGCCCGCCCCTCCGGCACGTAGGAGCCGACGATGACGGCGTCCGCCGCTTTCACCACGTCGGCATGCGTGTCCCGCAGTTCGGCGAGGTCGCCATAGAGGGCGAGCGTCCAGCCGTCCGGCGCGGCCATGTCCCGGTGCGCCCGGTACCAGGGGGCGTCACGCTCCAGGAAGGTGACGCGGTGGCCACGCGCCGCCAGCTCCCGCACGAGGCCGCGATAGGTGGTCGCGTGGCCGTTGCCCCAGGAGGAGGTGATGCTGAGGCCGAGGATGACGATGTCGAGCCCACCGCTCATGCCCTGGCCCCCGCCCCGACGGGTCGCCGCACCCGCCCGGTGAGCAGTTCCTCCACCTGCAGGGCCCTGTGGGCGTAGGTGTGCTCGGACAGGACGCGGCGCTGGGCGGCCCGCCCGATCTGCTGCGCCCGCTCCGGCGTCAGCGCGTCGACATGGGCCGCAACCTCCTCCCCGTCGGCGGCGACGAGGATTTCCCGATCCGGTTCCAGGAACAGCTCCACGCCGGTCCAGGCGTCGGTGATCAGGCAGGCCGCCGCCCCCGCCGCCTCGAACACCCGCGTCGCCGGGGAGTATCCGGTCGAGGCCATGCTTTCCCTGCTGATGTTGAGGACGGCGAGCGGCGTGCAGTTGAAGGCGTTGTGGTCGGCCGTGTAGACGTGCCCGAGACAGTGGACATTGTCCGGCACCGGCTTGCCGGCCCACCCCGCCCCGCCCAGCAGGCAGAGCCGGTCCGGCATCATCGCCGCCGCGTGCAGGAAGAACCGCTCCACCCGCGCCTCCCGGTCCGGCAATCGGTTGCCCAGGAAGGCGAGGTCGGCCTCGAACCGGGGATCGGACGGGACGGCGAAGTGCGTGGCCGGGTCCACCGCGTTGTAGACGGGCACGCAGAGGCGGGCGCCAAGGTCGCCATAGGCACCCACCACCGGCTGGCCGCCGCCATAGGTGAAGACCGCGTCGTAGGAGGAGATGAGCGGGCGGAAGGGATCGGCGGGGTCCCGCATGATGCGGTCCAGCGTCGCCGGGGCGTCCACGTCCCAGAAGATGGCGACGGCGTCGGCGGCACGGGCGGATGGGATCGCCGCCTCCAGCCATTCGTCGAACACGCCCACACCGCTGGCCTTCACCAGCACGTCGGCCCCCCGCGCCGCGTCCAGCGCCCGGGACACGCCGTCGATCGTGGCCGGGTAGACCACAACCCGCGCCCAGTCGGGATCGGGCATGTCCCGATGCTTCTGCCGGTCATAGGCGTCCGGTTCGTAAAAGGTGACCCGATGGCCCCGATCCGCCAGCGCCTTGACGATGCCCCTGTAGTAGGTGGCGGCCCCGTTCCAATAGGCGGAGACGAGGCTGGACCCAAAGAAGGCGATGGACAGTCCGCTGGAAAGAGCCATGTCAGGACACCTCCGCGAGGGCGAGGAACGAGCCGGGCGCGCCGAGTTCGGCACAGATGCCGAGGAGCTGGTCCACCCGGTGGGCGCATGTGTGCCGGGACAAGACGGTCTCCCGCCCCTGGCGCGCCAGCCGGGCGGCGGCGGCCGGGTCCGAAAGCAGGCAGCCCAAAGCTTCCGCCATCTCCCGGCCGGAGCGGGCGAGGAGGAAATCCTCCCCTGGCGTGAACAGGCCCTCCACGTCGTCCCAGGGCGCGGAGACGAGCGGAATCCCGCAGGCGAGCGCCTCGAACACGCGGATGGTGGGAATGCCCGGCAGGGCCTGGACATAGGGGCGGCGCGGCACATGCACCGTCACGCGGTGGCGGGCGAAGATCTCCGGGACGCGGTGGTTGGGCAGCCAGCCCCGGTAGCGGATGCCGGCGTCGGCCAGCGCCCGCCGGGCCGCTTCGGGATAGCGCACGCCATGCACGTCGGCCGAGAGGCCCAGGCGCCTGACGGGGTCCAGCAGGAATTCGTGCAGCTCCGCCGTGCGCTCATCGTCGCCCCAGTTGCCGATCCAGACGAGGTCGCGCTCCGGCGCTGTCTCCGGAAGCGGGCGGAACAGGCGCGCGTCGGCCGCCTCATGCCAGGTCCAGACTGCACGGGACCAGCCCATGGCGCGGTAGCGTTCCGCCACGGCGGCCCCGAAGGCCAGCACCCCGTCATAGGCGGACAGGTCGTAGGCGGCCATGTCGTCGGGCCGGGTGACGCTGCGGTGATGGGTGTCGTGGAACAGCAGGCGGAACCGGCCGCCCGCCGCCCGCGCCCGCCCGATCCGCGCCACCAGTTCGGGCGGGTTCCATTCATGCACCAGGACGACATCGGCCCCGTCCAGCGCGGCGTCGAGGTCCGGTCCGTCCGGGCCGTAGGCGGTCGAGGACAGTTCGGGGAACACGGCCCCGATCTCCTCCAGCACGGTGGGGCCGTCCGGTTCCGCCAGCAGGTTCGTCAGGCTCCAGCCATCGGCGGGCTCATGGACGCGGACCTCATGCCCGCGCGCCAGCAGGTCGCGGACCACGCCGCGCAGGAAATGCGCGTTGCCGTGGTTCCAGTCGGAGACGAGGGAGTGGACGAAGAGGACGAAACGCATGACGCCCTACTCCGCCGCGACCCGGGCCGGGGACCGGGCGCCGCGATAGACCGCCAGATAGCCCTCCGCCATCGCGTCGGCGGTGTAGCGGCGCGCGCGGAGCCGGGCGCGCTGGGCCATGTCGGCGCGCCGCCCGGCGTCGGCGAACAGGCCGTTGATCGCGCGGCGGAGGCCGTCGGCATCGTCGGGATCGACATAGACGGCCGCGTCGCCCCAGACCTCCCGCAGGCTTGGAATGCCGCCGAGCACCAGGGCGCAGCCGGACAGCGCCGCCTCCAGCGCGGCGAGCCCGAACGGCTCGTACCGCGCCGGCAGGCAGAAGATGGAGGCGCGCGCGTACCAGCCGGCCAGATCGGCGCGCGACAGACGGCCCAGCACCTGGACATGCCGGGGCGCCCGGTCGGTGCCGCCCGGATGCCGCGTCGTCCCCGCCACCGCGACATGGGCCCCCAGGCCCGGCGCGATCCGGTCCAGCAGGGCCATGTTCTTGGCCTCGTCCCAGACGCGGCCGACGGACAGGATGAGCGGTTCCTTGGTACCGGAGGCGAACCCGGTCGGGTCGAGGCCGTTGTGAACCACGGCCCCCTCGAACGGCACGTCGTACCGGTAGGCGAGGGCCGCGAGGGTGGCCCGGGTCGGCGCCACCACGACCGCCGCGCGGCGCAGTCCCGCGACCACCCCCGCCGCATAGGCGTCGAAATCGGGCGGGGGTTCGGTGCCGTGGACGGCCGCGAACCAGGACCGCACGTCGGAATGGGCGGCACAGACCACCGGCGCACCGAAGGGCAGGGCCGCATGGGCATAACCGTTGACGTGGACGAGGTCCGGCCGCGTCCGCGCCGCGAGATCCATCAGCCACTGGCCGGACCGCGCCATGGCGTCCGGCCAAGCCTCCGGCATCCATTCAAGCGGCTCCACACTCTCGGCAAGCTCCAGGTCGGGAACGGCGGCGGCGGCGGTCCGCTGATCGTCGAGAAGCGGTGCGCCGAACACGGCCAGCGTCGTCCGGGTCCCGCGCTCCGCCAGCCCGTGCGCCAGCGCCAGGGAGAAATCCCACACGCCGCCGACGCCGTCGGCCGTCATCAGGATGTGGCGGGGCGCGTCAGCCATTCCGGGACTCCAGCTCGTGCAGCCGCCGCGGACGCTCGTCCTGGATGTCGGAGAACGCGACGTGGTGGTCGAGGTAATGGTCGAGGGCCCGTTCCCAGGCATGATCGTCCGGCAGGCCCCAGAGCTTCCGGTAGTCGGGGGAGCCGGGATAGGGGAACAGCGGCACCGGCTCGTTCGCCCACACGCCATGGTCCCGCAGCCGGTTGCGCCACGCGCTGACGACGTCCGGATCGTCCGTGCCGGCCGCGATCAGATTGGCCTGGACGAAGGCGACGTGCCGCTTGGCCAGGATCAGCCGCTCGGTCAGCTCCTCCGTCGACATGCGGCAGTCCTTGTCCAGGGCCTGCCGCCCCTCCGGCGTGAGACTTTCCACGCCGGCCTCGATCGAGACGCAGCCGGCGCGGCCAAGCGCCTCGATCATGTCGGGCTTCCAGAGATCGATGCGGGTCTGCACGCCGAACGTGAGGGGCCGCGCGGCCAGCGCGTCCAGGAGCTGGCGGTTCGGCAGGAAGATCTCGTCGATGAAGTAGACATACTCGACCCCCTGCCCGATCAGCCGGTCGATCTCAGCCATGACCACAGGCACGGGGCGGCGGCGGTACTTGTCGCGGAAGTTCTCCTTCGCGCAGAAGCTGCACGAATAGGGACAGCCCCGGCTCGCCTCCACCTCCGCACCGGGGCCGGTGGGGGCCTTGTCGAAGCGGTGGTGGTGATGGGAATGCCGGGCGATCCAGGCGTCGGGCCATTCCAGCGCCGGCAGGTCGGCGAAGGCGCCGGCGTAGGGCCCGCCCTGGACATGCACGGTCCCGTCACTCGCATGGCAGAGCGAGGGGATGCGCCCCCAATCCTCCCCCCCGGCGAGGCGGACCAGGATCTCCTCGCACTCGCCCTGGACCACGACATCGACGCCGAGCTTGGCGAGCGCCGTGCGGGGCGTGGTCGAGCCGTGCGGACCGACCCCGACCATGACGCCGCCGACAGGCCGCAGCAGGCGGACGGTTTCCTGGGGCACCCGCAGTTCCGGGGGACAGCAGCGCCAGAAGAGGTAGCTGGGGGCCGTGGTCACCACCGTCATGTCGGGCCGGAAATCCGCCACGGCCGCGAGAAGCCCCGCCCCGTCGAGGTCCATGAGCTGGGCGTCCAGGATGACGGCCGTGTGGCCCGCCCGCTCCAGCAGGGCCTTGGCGTAGCCGTACTCCAGCGGCAGGTGCGGCTCGCGGCAGCCGAAATAGATCGACCCGGCGAAGGACCAGTTCGGGTTGACGAGGGCGACGCGCATGGTTCCCGCCCCCATCAGCGCACGGCCGCCGTGGCCGGCCGGGGGACCGCCTGTGGGACCGCCTGGGGTGCGGCGTCCTGGCCCCGACCCTCGCGCAGCCAGCGATGCAGCCGGCCGATCCCGTCGGCTGCGGTGACCGCCGGCCGCCAGCCGGTGAGGCCGGAGAAGCGGCGCGTGTCGGAGACGTACCAGGGCTGGTCGCCGGTCCGCCAAGGTCCCGTCAGCAGGCGCGGCATCCGACCCTCCTGTGCCGCGATCAGGTCGATCACCTCCAGCAGGCTGACGGCGTTCGATGGCCCGCCGCCGATGTTGAAGGCCTGCCCGCGCAGGGTCTGCATGTTCCGCCGCGCCAGCAGGAAGGCCTGGACCAGA
Organism: Rhodospirillaceae bacterium; assembly: GCA_029267445.1. GTDB lineage: Bacteria > Pseudomonadota > Alphaproteobacteria > Azospirillales > Azospirillaceae > JAJUIU01. The sequence continues at coordinate 6,371 of JAJUIU010000020.1, read as the reverse complement.
TCGTCCACGAACAGGATGTCGCGCACCTGCTTGCCGGTGCCGAAGAGGGTGATCGGCCTGTCCTCGAGCGCCGCGATCAGGAAGTGCGCCACCCAGCCCTGATCCTCGGTCCCGAACTGGTGGGGGCCGTAGATGCAGCTCATCCGGAACACGCAGGTGTCCAGGCCGTAGCTGCGGGCGTAATCCAGGACGTACTGGTCGGCCGCCCCCTTGGAGCAGCCGTAGGGGCTGTGCAGATCGATGCCCCGCGTCTCCGGCACGCCAAGGCCATCGCGCGGGTCCTGCGGCCGGTAGCGGTCCGCCTCCTCCACCAGAGCGAGGTCGGCCAGATCGCCATAGACCTTGTTGGTGGAACTGAAGACGAGCGGCGGTGGTTCGGGACAGGCCCGCACGGCCTCCAGCAGGCGGATCGTGCCGGCGGCGTTCACGGCGAAGTCGCGGGCGGGGTCGGCGAGGCTGGTGGTCACCGCCACCTGTGCGGCGAAGTGGAACACGCAACCGGCCCGCGCCACCGCCGGCGCCAGAGACTCCCCCTTCAGCAGGTCGGCGCGGATCACCTCCACCCGGTCGCCATGGACCGCCGTGAGCCAGGCCACGTTGCGCTCCACGCCCGGGCGGCTGAGGTCGTCATAGACGATCACGCGCCCGCCATCGCGCAGCAGCCGGTCCGCCAGGTTCGTGCCGATGAAGCCCGCACCGCCCGTGATCAGAACGGGCCGGGTGCGCGCATCGGCGCCATGAAGCCGGCCATCCCTCATACCGTCAGCCCCCGGGCGGCGAGTTCGCGGGCCGCCTGCTCCACGCGGTCGACGGCGATCTGGCCCGACAGCCAGTCGGCCAGCTCCTCCAGCCCGTCCTCCAGCCGCACCTTCGGCGCGAATCCGAGGACGGCGCGGGCCTTGCCGATATCGGCGAAGCAGTGGCGGATGTCGCCGACGCGGTAGCGCTGCGTCACCTCCGGCGCGATGTCGTCGCGTCCCATGACGGCGGCCAGCCTGTCGGCCAGATCGCGGATGGCGATCGCCTGGCCGCTGCCGATGTTCAGAACCTCGCCGGCCGCCGCCGGCCGCTCCATGGCGAGGCGGCAGGCGCGGGCCACGTCCTTCACATGGACGAAGTCGCGCATCTGACGCCCGTCCTCGAAGATCATCGGCGGCTTCCCGTTCAGCAGCCGGGCGGCGAAGATCGCGAGCACCCCGGTGTACGGGTTCGACAGCGCCTGGCGCGTGCCGTAGACGTTGAAGAAGCGTAGCGCGACGGTGGGAATGCCGTAGGCGCCGCCGATCAGCAGCGCCTGCCGTTCCTGCACGTACTTGCCCAGCGCGTAGATGGACGCGAGCGACGGCTGCTTGAATTCCGGCGTGGCGACCGGCGCCAGGGCCCCCCCGTCGGCGTCGCGCAGTTCCCAGTGCGCCTGGGCCAGCTGTTCGCGCCCCCGCTCGCGTCCGGGGACCAGCCCCCCGTCGACGGCGCGGTAAAGCCCCTCGCCGTAGACGCTCATGCTGGAGGCGACGACGAGGTTCTCCACGGGGCGTTCGGCCAGCGCCTCCAGCAGCACGGCGGTGCCCAGGTCGTTCACGCCCGTATAGTCGGCGACCTGGTACATGCTCTGGCCGACACCGACCATCGCGGCGAAGTGATACACGGCGTCCACGCCATCGAGCGACCGGCGCACGGCGTCGCGGTCGCGCACATCGCCGACCAGCAGTTCGACATCGCGGTCGAGGTAGGCGGGGCGCTTGCCATCCGGATGCACCTGGGGCGACAGGCAATCAAGGACCCGCACGCGATGGCCGGCGGCGAGCAGGTCATCGCCAAGGTGCGACCCGATGAACCCGGCGCCTCCGGTGATCAGTACAGTCCTCGGCATGGATTCCCCTGTGAAGGCGGTGCCCGGAGACTGCGCCTGGACTGGCGGGCACACGGGATCGTCCGTCCCCGTCCGCCCACCTCGACACGAGGCCCCGGATGACATTGGCGGGTCTGCTTTGTCGGATCGATTGCGACCCGGAACGACTGCTCAACGGCAGCACTGGCGGGAGGTTCCGCTCAGGACCGGAAGCTACTTTGAAGAAGCTCGGTGGAGGCCTGGTTCCCCGTTCGGGCGGGTGGAAACGCCCACCAGCGGGCAAGTCCGGCTCCCGTCGGAGGCAGGTCATCGACCCCTCGCATCCCGGCGGGCACCGCGCTAAGGTGCCGACCCTCGAATCCCGAGGGTGAACGGGTGGAGCCGTGTCAGTGCCGCTTTCCGACAGCCTTGTCCTGACCAACGCCCGCATCGTGCTCGCGGATCGGGAGATGAAGGGCAGCCTCGTCGTCCGCGACGGACTTGTCGCGGCCGTGGACGAGGGCCGGTCGGACGCGGCCGGCGCCGTCGATCTGGACAGCGACCTGCTGATCCCCGGTCTGGTCGAGATCCACACCGACAATGTCGAGAAGCACCTGGCGCCGCGACCCGGCGTGCGCTGGCCCGCCGCTTCCGCGCTGCTCGCCCATGACAGCCAGGTGGCGGCGGCGGGCATCACCACCGTGCTGGACGCGCTCTGCATCGGGGAGGTGCCGGGGCGCGACTGGAAGGACATCGCGGACAGCTTCATCCCCGCCCTGCACGCGCTCGCCGACGAGGGGCACCTGCGGGCCGACCATTTCCTGCATCTGCGCTGCGAGCTGCCGGACCCCACATTGGGCGAGGCGTTCGAGACCTACGGCGCCGATCCGCTGGTCCGGCTCGTCTCCGTCATGGACCACACACCCGGCCAGCGGCAGTTCAGCGACCTGGACAAGTACATCGCCAACCAGCGCGGCTACGGGCAGGCGGACGACGACATCCGCAAGGCCGTGGCCATCAGCTTCGAGCGCCAGGCCGCGAACGCCGCGCGACACCGGGTGACGATCACGGCGCGCTGCCTGGAGCTGGGCATCCCCGTGGCCAGCCACGACGACGAGACAGAAGCCCATGTGGTCGAGGCCGAGCGCTTGGGCATGACCATCAGCGAGTTCCCGACGACGCTGGAGGCCGCCCGCGCCGCGCATTCCCACGGCATGCAGACGGTGATGGGCGCTCCCAACGTGGTGCGCGGCGGCTCCCACTCCGGCAACGTCTCGGCGCTGGAGCTTGGGCGGGAGGGGCTGCTGGACATGCTGTCCTCCGACTACATGCCGGTCAGCCTGCTGCCGGCGGCGCTGAAGCTGGCGGATGAGACCGGCATCGGCCTTCCAGCAGCCATCGGGACCGTGACCCGGACGCCCGCCCGCGCCATCGGCCTGACGGATCGCGGCGAGATCGCCCCCGGGCAGCGGGCCGACCTGGTGCGCGTTCGCGTGACGGACCACGGCCCCGTGGTGCGCGCGGTCTGGCGCGCGGGTCGCCGGGTCGCCTGATGGTGTCCACCGAAGGCTTGGCGGGACGCTGGGCGGTCTATTACGCGCCGCCGGCCGCCCAACCGCTGTGGCATCTGGGCTGCGCCTGGCTGGGCCGCGATCCGGAAACGGGGCGCGCCCTCGTGCGGCCGGCCTGCGGCCTGGACCCGGAGGCCATACACGCGATCACCGCGACCGCCGCCCATTACGGGTTCCACGCCACCCTGAAGCCGCCCTTCGCGCTTGCCGACGGGCGCGGGCCGGAGGCGCTGGCGGCGGCGGTCCGGACGCTGGCGGCGCGGGTGGCGCCGTTCGCCGCACCGCCGGTGCGGCCGGCGACGATCGGCGGGTTCCGGGCGCTGACCCTGACGGCACCGTGTCCCGCCATGGAGGCGCTGGCGGCCGCCTGCGTGACCGAGCTGGACCCGTTCCGGGCACCGCCGACGGCTGAGGAGCTGGCCAAGCGCCGGGCCACGCCCCTGTCCCCCCGGCAGTCGGCCATGCTCGACCGCTGGGGTTATCCCCATGTCCTGGACGAGTTCCAGTTCCACATGACCTTGACGGACCGCCTGGAAGGGCCGGACGCGCATCTCGTGGACGCGGCGCTGGAGTCGCTGTTCGGGCCGTTCGCATCCCTGCCGCTGCCGGTGCGGGACATCGCCCTTTACCACCAGCCGGATCGGGCGGGCCCGTTCCGGCTCACCGCACGCATCCCATTGACCGGACCCGCCGCATGACCGACACGGACCGCCTTCTCGACCCGGCCACCCGGCTCGCCCGCGCGCTCGGCGCCCACGACGCCGCGAGCCACGGCGTGGTGCCCGGCATCCATCCGGCGACGACCTTCCTGCGCGGCGGCGATCTCACATATCCCGCCGGCTACAGCTATGCCCGGCCCTTCAACCCCACCTTCGACCCGGCGGAGCGCCTGCTGGCCGACCTGGAGGGTGCGGCGGAGGCGCTGCTGTTCGCCAGCGGCATGACGGCCGCGACCACGCTGTTCCAGACGCTGTCCCCCGGCGACCATGTGGTGGCCCCGAAGGTGATGTACTGGGGCCTGCGCCACTGGCTGCGCGCGCACGCTGCGCAGTGGGGCTGGAGCGTCGATTTCGTCGACATGACGGACACGGGCGCCACCGCCGCCGCGATCCGACCGGGCAAAACACGGATCGTCTGGGCCGAGACACCGGCGAACCCGACCTGGGATGTCACCGATCTGGCCGCGACGGCCCGTCTGGCGCGGGAGGCGGGGGCGCTGTTCGCGGTGGACAACACCGTGCCCACCCCGTTGCTGACCCGGCCGATCGACTTCGGCGCCGACGTGGTCATGCATTCGGCCACCAAATATCTGAACGGCCACAGCGACGTGCTGATGGGCGTGCTGGCCGTGCGGGACACAGCATTGCCGGCCTGGGAGCGGGTCAGGGCGATCCGGGCCGCCCAGGGCGGCATGCCGGGCCCGTTCGAGGCGTGGCTGCTGCTGCGCGGCATGCGCACCCTCGCCGTCCGGCTGGAGCGCGGCTGCGCCAACGCCATGGCGATCGCCCGGCACTTCGCCGCCGATCCGCGCGTGACGGTGCTGTATCCCGGACTGCCCGGCCATCCCGGCCATGGGATCGCGGCACGGCAGATGACGGGCGGCTTCGGCGCCATGCTGTCCCTGCGCATCAACGCGGGCGCCCAGGCCGCGATCGACACGGCCGCACGGCTGAAGGTCTGGACCCGGGCGACCTCCATCGGCGGGGTCGAGAGCCTGGTCGAGCATCGCGCGTCGGTGGAAGGTCCGGACAGCCCCTGCCCGCCCGACATGCTGCGCCTCTCGTGCGGGATCGAGGCGGCGGACGACCTGATCGACGATCTGGATCGCGCGCTGCCTTGAGCTTGGGAGGAATGCCTAGCGGCTGTCGACGAGGGCGTCGAGCTTGTCGCGGAAGGGGCGGATGACCTCGCGGTCGGCGGCCGTCTGGGCCACCAGCGCGTTGATGTCCTCCCGCGTCGTGCTGGCGACCAGCGCCCGCTGGCGCAGGTCGCCGGAGCTGACGTTGGTCGGCTGCGGCTGGCCCGCGCGCCGCCGCTCGGGTGCGGGCTGGTCGACCAGCCGCTCCACATGGTGGGCCGTCAACACGCGTTCGGCCAGCTGGCGCCAGCGGCGGTCGGTGAAACCGTGCCGCTCCGCCACCCGCTCCGCCACCGGCACATCCGTCAGATGGCGGGCCGGCGGCACCCCCGGCGGGATCGGCTGGACCGACACCACCTCCCGCGCCGCGTCGATGAACCGCCCGACATCATCCGGCGCGAGTTTCTCCTCCGCCAGCATCGGGGCGGAGAGGAGCGCCAGGAGGGACAAGGTCGCGGCGATACGCATGGCGGAGCTACGACGTTAGTGTTAATCCGTTATACTTGGGCGGTTGACGGAAATCCAGTGGAAAACTCAAATTTATCCCACCGATTCAAAAGGTTATCGGCAACAAACCCCTAAAATTTTAGGAAAATGGTCTTTGGACGGCACCGACCGGCAGAGGATGACGCGGATGCCGGACGGGGCTGGACGGACGGCCGTCATGAAATCGCCTCCGTCCCGTCGCCCAATGGACGCCCCCCACCCGCAACCTTTGGGCCTTGCGCACAGTTGTGGCGTGGCCTAGGTTCCGCCCGCCCAATCTCGAGAAGGGTTTTGTTTCCGTGGTCCGTACCCTGTCGCGTCCCATCGCGTGCCTGCTGCTGGCCGGCACCGCCATCGCCCTGGCGGCGTCCGCGTCCGCCCAGTCCTCCCAGAACCAGCCGGCCGCCGGCGCCCAGCAGCCGCAGCCCTCGGGCGGCGGGCTGATCCTGCCCGGAACGGTGCAGCCCGGACAGTCGGGTGCCGCCGCAGGCACGATCCAACCGCAGGCCCAACCACAGGCCCAACCCCAGGCCCAGCAGCCGCGCCCGGCGCAGCCGCCCGCCGCGGCGCCGGCGCAGCCGCGGCCCCAGCAGGGCGGGCAGCAGCAGGGTGGACAGCAGCAGGCGGC
>JAJUIU010000160.1 GCA_029267445.1 Rhodospirillaceae bacterium | reverse complement strand
GGCAGGCGTTCGGCGAGCTCGACCGCCTCCGCCGCGGCGGCCAGCACGCGGGCGGCCCAGTCGCGGTTCTGACCGGGCGGCAGGTCCGCGACCAGCAGCTCCGCATAGCCGCGGACGGCGTTCAGCGCGTTCAGCAGATCGTGCCGCAACCCGCGCGGAAGGCCGCCATCCTCAGCGGGCAAGGCCAAGCTCCACCGCCCGCATGGCCGCCTGGGTCCGGTTCTTCGCGTCCAGCTTGCGGCAGAGGCCCCGCACATGGAGCTTCACCGTCACCTCCTCCAGGTCGAGCAGGCGGGCGATCTCCTTGTTGGAGAGGCCCTTCAGCAGGAAATCCAGCACTTCGCGCTCGCGCCGGGTGAGGCCGATGTCGGAGGGCGGCGCCGCCGCGCCGTCCGGCACGAAGCCCTCGCCGGCGGACAGGCGGCGGACGGCGTCCACCATGGCTTCCCCCGGCAGGGTCTTGGGCAGGAAGCCCAACGCGCCCCGGGCCAGGGCGGCGCGGATGTCGGCCGGCCCGGCCTCCCCGGACATGAGGGCGATCTTCACGGTCGGGTGGGCGTCCCGGATGCGCGACAGCCCGTCGAGCCCGTTCATTCCGGGCATCCGGAGGTCGAGCAGCAGCAGGTCGATGTCGGGCCGGGCCGCCAGCATGCCGAGGGCGGCGTCCACCGTGCCGGCGCCAAGCACCTCCGTTCCCGGAAGGGCGCGCTCCAGGTGGGAGCGGAGCGCGTCGCGCAGGAGGTCGTGGTCGTCGGCGATCAGCAGGCGCATCGGTCCGGTGGCGTTATCCCTTTCGTCATACAGCTATAGCATGACGAAGCGGGAGCCGGTAGCGATGCGTCCGGTCGCCCGACGCCTCAGCCGGCACCGGCCTGTCCGCCGGCCTGGCCGCCCGCCGGATCCTCGATCGTGACTTCGATCCGGCGGTTCTGCAGCCGGCCGGCCGGCGTTTCGTTGTTGGCGACGGGGAACTGCTCGCCCATGCCGCGCGTGGTGATCCGGCCCGCGTCGACGCCGCGCGAGACGAGGAAGTTGCGCACGGCGTCGGCCCGGTCGCGGGAGAGGGCGAGGTTGTAGTCGTCCGGCCCGCTGGCGTCGGTATGGCCCTCGATGACGATGGCGCGGTCGGGATTCTCGCGCAGGAAATCCGCCAGCGGCTGCAGCCGCTGCTGATCGCCGGGGGCGAGGTTGGCGGAGTCGAGATCGAAGTTGATCTCCCGCAGCGTCAGGACGGTGCCTTCCTCGGTCCGTCGCTGCTCGTATTCGGAGAGCTGCTGTTCGAGCTGCTGGATGCGGTCGCGGTCCTCCTCAGCCACGCGGCGGGCGAGGGCGAGCTGATCCTCCCTCGCACCCAGCAGGATGCGCTCGCGCTGGGCGACGAGCTGCTGGCGCTCCTCCCGCAGGCGGGCGGCGCGGGCCTCGGCGACGGCGGTGTCGAGGCGGGTTTCCGCCAGCCGGGTCAGGTGGGCGATCTCCGGCTCCTCCGCGTCGCCCAGGCGCTGCTGCGCCCGCTCCAGCGTGCGCTCGGCGTCCTGGAAGGCGACCGGCGCCCGGGCCGGCACCTGATCCTGGCGGGCCTGGACGAAGCGGTCCTCCAGACTGGCGAGCGGCGCGAAGCTTTCGGGCGCGGAGCCGCAGGCGGCCAGCAGGAGGACGGAGCCGGCGGCGGCGGAGCGGAGCAGGGACGTGCGGATCATGGCGTTCTCTCCCGGAAGGCGGACGGGGCGGATCAGCGGCCGCCGGCGGGCGGTGTCGTGGAGGCGGACGGGGCGGAGGATGGGGCCTGGGAAGACGGCGCCTGGGTTTCCGCCGGTGACGTGGAGACGGGCGGGGCCGTCGCCGGGGCGGTCAGTCCGACCTCGCTCTCCAGCGTCTGGATCGTGCGCGCCACATCCTCGCGCGCCTCCTCGGCCTGGGCGGCGTCGGCCCTGGCCCGGGCGAGCCGCACGGTGGCCAGGGATTCGGCGGCGGCGCGGCGCGCCTCCTCATAGCGCTCGTCGCGCCACGCGGCCTCCGCCGCCGTCAGCCGCTCGCGCGCCTCCCGCATCTCCACGGCGGCGTAGCGGTTCAGCACGTCGGGGGCCGCCTGCTCGATGGCGGCACGGGCCGCCGGCAGTTCGGGCGGCGGGGCGTCAGGCGTGGAGGAGCAGGCGGCCAGCGACAGGGCGAGCACGGCCGCGACGGCGCCGGCGCGGACGGTGGGGAACGGATGGCGCGGCATGGGCATGTCCTCCGGCGGTGGGCGGGCGGCTTGGTGCGGTATGGATCGCATGCCCAACCGGAAAGACGGGGAGAGGTTCCCCAGCACCATGAAAGGCGAATGCCGGAACGAGAAAGGGCCGGGGCCGTCGCGCGGACGGCCACCGGCCCCTTGGCCTCGATCCCGTCGCCGGGATTACTGGTTCATGCTGTCGAAGAAGTCGTTGTTGGTCTTCGCCGTCTTCAGCTTGTCGATCAGGAACTCCACCGCGTCCTGGGCGCCCATGGGGTTCAGGATGCGGCGCAGGATCCACATCTTGGCCATCGCACCCTTGTCGACCAGCAGCTCCTCCTTGCGGGTGCCGGACTTCTGGATGTCGATCGCCGGGAAGACGCGCTTGTCGCTGAGCTTGCGGTCCAGCACGATTTCGCTGTTACCGGTGCCCTTGAACTCCTCGAAGATGACCTCGTCCATGCGGCTGCCGGTGTCGATCAGCGCCGTGGCGATGATGGTCAGGCTGCCGCCCTCCTCGATGTTGCGGGCGGCACCGAAGAAGCGCTTGGGCCGCTGCAGGGCGTTGGCGTCGACACCGCCGGTCAGCACCTTGCCGGAGGAGGGGACGACCGTGTTGTAGGCGCGACCCAGGCGCGTGATGCTGTCCAGCAGGATCACCACGTCGCGCTTGTGCTCCACCAGGCGCTTGGCCTTCTC
>JAJUIU010000157.1 GCA_029267445.1 Rhodospirillaceae bacterium | reverse complement strand
GCGGTGGCGACGGCGCGGCGGGCGCGGTCGCGCGGGGGCTGCGCGTCCTTGGCCGCGAAGGGATCGCGGTGGCTGGGATCGGCGAGGTCGCGGGCGAGATCGGCCGTCAGTCCGCCGGGGGCGGTCAGCACCACGGTCGCCGCCGCCTCGAGCTCGAAGCCGAGGGCGCGGGCGCGCCGCCCGGTGACGGCCAGATGCGGCTGCGTGCCGGCGAGCTGGGCCAGGGCGGCGAGGCTGGATGCGGTCACGGCCTCCGCCGCCAGAGCCAGCACGGCCCGCCCGTCGGCACCGGCGACGACCACCGGCTCGCCCCGGCGCAGATCCGACATGGCGCGGTCCACCGCCCGCTGGGCGGCGTGGTCCAGGGGTCGGTTCAGGTCGGCGGGGGACAGTTCCAGTGTCATGCCTGCGTTTCGTTCCGGGTCCGGGCCGATCTCCTGCTCCGGCGCGCCAGCCAGACGGTATCGACCGCGAATGAGAAAAGCAAAAGCCCAAGGGCCGCGCCCACCGCAAGGCCGGTCAGCGGCGGCGCCACGATCGGGGTAAGCCCGACGGCCAGTACCCCGACCGACACCGCGCAGGCCACCCGCCGGCGCTGGCTGAAGGGCAGCGGCGCGGTCAGCGCCGGCCACAGCCAGCCGGCCGCGACGAACAGGTAGCGCAGCAGGCCGATCAGCAGCGCCCACGGCCCCACCTCGCCCCAGCGCCAGAGCAGCAGGGCGAGGACTAGGGTGAACAGCGTGTCCAACCCCATGTCGAACCGGGCGCCGTAGTCGCTGGCCACGTCCTGGCGGCGGGCGATCCAACCATCCACCCCATCCAGCAGCAGGGCGGTGACCGCCATCACAGAGAACAGCCAGAGGGCGGCGGCGTCCGGTGCTGGAAGGGCCAGCGCCCCGGCGACCAGCGCCACCAGCACGCCCCGGCCCAAGGTCACCCGGTTGGCGTCGCCCCAGCGGCGGTGGGCATGGTCGCGCAGGCCGCGCAGGGCGTTCCAGGCCACGGCCGCGAAGGCGGCCGCCGCACCCGCCAGATAGACGGCACCCAGGTCCAGCGCCAGGGTCAGCCCCACGGCCGCCGTGGCCGCCACGGCGGCGGCCGCCAGCAGCGCCGCGGCGAGCTCGCGGCGCAGGCGTCCATCGGGTGCGGCGGTGGCGGGGGAGGTTGCGAAGCGCATGGCCGTTCGACTGTGGTCCGGCCCAATCTTGTGTGTGACGCCCCGATGACAAGGGCGCCCGACCTTCCGGACTATCGCCAAACCGTCGCGGAAGTGTCAAACCAGAGAGGCTGAAGGGACAAGGATCGATGGATCGGACCATGGTCGAAGCCCGCGCCTTCTGGGTGGAGGAACCGGGGCGGGGCGCCATCCGCGCGGAGGCGCTGCCGGAACCCGGCCCCGGCGACGCGGTCGTGCGCGCCCTGGTCAGCGGCATCAGCCGGGGCACGGAAAGCCTTGTTTTCCGGGGACTTGTGCCGAACGAGCTGAAGGAGGCCATGCGCTGCCCGTTCCAGGCGGGGGAGCCGCCGGGGCCGGTCAAGTACGGCTACTGCCTTGTGGGGCAGGTGGAGGCGGGGCCGCCCGCCCTGGTGGGCCGCCGCGTGTTCGTGCTGCATCCGCACCAGGACCGGCTGGTGGTGCCCGCGACATCGTGCCGCCCGGTGCCCGAGACGGTGCCGACCGAGCGGGCGGCCCTGGCGGCGAACATGGAAACGGCCGTCAACATCCTGTGGGACGCGGGCGCCACGGTGGGGCAGCGCGTGGCGGTGGTGGGCGGCGGCGTGGTCGGCTGCCTGGTCGCGTTCCTGGCCCGGCGGATGCCGGGGGCGACGGTGCAGCTGATCGATGTCGACCCCACCCGGCGGGCCACGGCCGCCCGCCTGGGCCTCGCCTTCGCGACCCCGGAGACGGCGACGGGCGACCGCGACCTCGTCATCCATGCCAGCGGGACGGAGGCGGGGCTGGCAACGGCACTGGCCCTCGCCGGGCAGGAGGCGACGGTGGTGGAGGCGTCGTGGTACGGCACGCGGCCGGTGGCGGCACCGCTGGGCCTCGGCTTCCACCCCAGGCGCCTGCGCCTGATCTCCAGCCAGGTGGGGCAGGTGGCGGCCGTCCAGCGCCCGCGCTGGAGCCATGCCGACAGGCTGGACCTCGCCCTCAGGCTGCTGGAGGTGGAGGCGATGGACGCGCTGATCGACGGGGAGACCCCCTTCGCCGACCTGCCGGACCGCATGCCGCACTTGGCGGAAAGCCGGGTGCTGTGCCATCTCGTGCGGTACTGACCGGGGATTCGCGCGGAAGAGGGAGCCGATGTACAGCCTGACCGTCCGGGACCACATCATGGTGGCGCACAGCTTCGTGGGCGAGGTGTTCGGCCCCGCCCAGGCGCTGCACGGCGCCACCTTCGTGGTCGACGCGGAGTTCCGCCGGCCGGCCCTGTCGCCGGACGGGCTGGTGGTGGATATCGGCCTCGCCGCCCGGCTGCTGAAGGAGGTGCTGGGGCCGCTGAACTACCGGAACCTCGACGAGGAGCCGGATTTCCGCGGCCGCAACACCACGACGGAATTCCTGGCGGGCGAGATCCACCGGCGGCTGAAGGCCCGTATCGCGGCGGGCGCCCTGGGCGATGACGGCAAGGCGCTGGTCTCCCTCAAGGTCGGCCTGAAGGAATCCCATGTCGCCTGGGCCAGCTTCGAGGGTCCGCTGACGTGAGCCTGACGGGCCGCCGCGCCATCCATATCCTCTGCCCCGGACCGATCCGGCAGGCGACCGGCGGCTACGGCTATCTGCGGCGGCTGGCCGACGGGCTGTGCTGGCGGGGCGAGGAGGTGACGGTGCACGAGCTGCCCGGAAGCTTTCCGCTGGCCGACGACGCCACCCGCCGGGCGGCGGAGAAGGCGATCGACCGCATCCCCGACGACGCCGTGGCCCTGATGGACGGGCTGGCCCTGCCGGGCGTGGCCCACGCCCTGTGGGTGGAGCGGCACCGGCTGCGGCTGGTGGCGCTGGTCCACCATCCGCTGCACCTGGAGGCGGGGCTGACGGCGGAACAGGCGGGGGCGCTGGAACGGCTGGAGCGGGCGGCCCTGCCGCAGTTCCGGCGCGTCATCGCCAACAGCCGGGCCACGGCGCGCGACGTGACGGCGCTGGGTGTGCCGGCAGCACTGGTCGGCATCGTGCCGCCGGGAACCGACCGCGCGCCCCAGGCGGCCGGAAGCGGCGGGGGGGTGCCGGTGATGCTGTGCGTCGCCACGCTGACGCCGCGCAAGGG
>JAJUIU010000025.1 GCA_029267445.1 Rhodospirillaceae bacterium | reverse complement strand
GCTCGGGTGGTTGTGGACGAAGACGAGGCCGTGCGCCCCCTCGCGGACCGCCGGCCGGAGGGCGTGGCGGCCCAGCCGGGTGCCGAGGGCCAGCCGCGTCCCGAAGGCCGCCGCCCCGAGGGCGCGCAGGCCAAGCGGCCGGAGGGACCGCGCCACCAGGGCCCCCGTCAGGAAGGCCCGCGCCCCGAGGGCCCGCGCACCGAGGGACAGCGCCGCGAGGATCGCCGGGACGACCGCCGGGGCCCCCGCCGTGACGACCGTTTCCGTGACGACCGCTTCCGGGACGACAGGGCGCCCAAGGTGTTCAGCGCAGGCCCGCAGAAATCGAAGGAGGTCGATCCCGACCACCCCTTCGCCAAGCTGCGCGATCTCCTGGGGCAGCGCTGAGGCCGCATGGCCGCCGACGACCTGTCCGCCCCCGATCCCGCCGACGCCGCCGATCTGGCGGCGGGGCGGCTGCGGCTGGACAAGTGGCTCTGGTACGCCCGCTTCCTGAAGACCCGCAGCCTTGCCGCCAAGCTCGCCGCCTCGGGCAGCATCCGCTGCGCCGGCCAGCCGATCACCAAGGCCCACCACAAGGTGAAGCCGGGCGACGTGCTGACCTTCCCGCTGGGGCCGCACATCCGCGTCATCAAGGTGCTGGCCCTGGCCAGCCGCCGCGGCCCGGCGCCCGAGGCCCGCGCCCTCTACGAGGACCTCGCCCCGCCCACCCCGGAAACCCGCCTGCCGCGGGAGTAGGGAGGGCCTTCGCCCCGGCCCTCGCCGCGCGCGGCTCAAACCGGCGCACTCCGGATGATCATCTCAGGTTGCGCGAACGCGTCGGACGTCGTACCATCTCTCCGATTGGCAAAATGCCATGGAGATCAAAAATGATGTTCGTGTCGGGTTCGTTCGCCACGTCGGGCATCGGCAGCTTCGCCGGTGGCCGCAACGCCGACCTGTTCGGCGCCATCGCGGCCTCCGCCAGCCGCGTCACCCTCAGCCAGTCCGTCACCATCGAGCCGACCCGCACCTGGTCCTCGGTCACCACGGCAACCCCTGCGGTCTATCGCTACGCGCGTCTGGCGGCCCCGTCCGAGCTGGACTACGGCGGCGCCGAGCGTCTGGAAGATGCCACCCTCGGCATGCGGGCGGTCGCGGCCAGGCTGGCCATCGACGCCCCGACGGGCGACCTGGACGCCGACCTGCCGAAGCTTCGGGAAAAGCTGGAATCCTTCATCGCGTCGCAGCGGGTGGGGGGCGGGCCGATCAACGAAGCGGAGCATCTGACCGCCTTCGCGCGCCTCGTCTCGGCCAACCGGTCCCTGTTCGAGGAGGGCGACACCATCCTCTGGGGCCGGTACGGCAACGGGGTGCTCAACGGCATCCTGATCGACAAGGACACGTCGGCGGCCCCCACCGACGGGTCCACGCCCCGGCCCCGCCTGTCCATCGCCGATGTGGCCGGGGCGCTTGGCGTCCCCCTTGCTGCGGATCCGGGCGGGCCGCCGCCGACGGACGGCCACTCCGTCCTGATCACCCGTCCGGACGACGTGGTCTTCTTCGGCGACATCGCCCAGGGCCGGAGGCTGAGCGTGAACACCCGATCCGTCACCGCCTTCGGCCCGCTGGACAACCCGGAGGCGATCGTGACCACGCGCCGTTTCTCCGATGCCATCGCCGGCGGCTATGGCGGGCCGAGCGCGCATCGCAACCTGCGCGACTTCCAGGAGATTCAGATCGACCGGTTCGAGGGGGATCTGCGCCGGACGACGGTGATCGAGGATTCCCGCGGGGAATACCGGAAGCTGGAGACCTCGATTGAGCCTTTGGGCATGGCGAAGGTCGGCCCCATCTGGGGGACCGAGCTGGCCGAGTTCCGGGTGGGCCCCCTGTCGGGCGATCCGATCCTCGACAAGGCCATGCTGATGAGGGCCTGGCGCAAGGCCCTGAAGCATGCGGAGTCACGCATGCCCAACTCGGAGCAGGCGGTCCACTTGGCCACGGTCAACTTCGTCCTGGCGAACCGGGAGCTGTTCCCGCCGCAGAAGTTCTATGTCTCCAGCGTCTATTCCAGCGGCGCGTCCATCATGTCGGAGATTCCGGAGAACGCCTACGGCTTCCGGATGACGGTCAGGCACTCGGTCGTGGAGACCGGCTGGACCCAGGAGACGAACTTCACCGTGGACCGCAAGGGCGACCTGTCCGTTCCGCCCGTGGCCCAGGTGAAGAGCCAATCGTTCGAGCGCCGAATGGTGACGGCCCAGTCGGTGGAGGTCTGGGCCTGACGCCCCGGCCCTGCGTGCCGGACCCCGGCTCCCTCACCGCGCGCAGCGGAACCCGATCTGGCGGTGGCCTCGGTCGGGGGCGCGGCTGAAGCCGGTGCGGTGGAAGCCGGTCAGGGTGGCGGGGCCGTCGTCATAGACATGGTCACCGCCGCGCGTCACCCGCTCCCCCGCCACGCCCGGCGTCTCGCGCCCGTCCGCCGGGTCGTAGGGGTAGGGGCGGTAGAGGGTGCTGGTCCATTCCTGCAGGTTCCCGGCCATGTCCAGCAGCCCCTCGGGCGTGGCCCCGGCCGGGCGGCTGCCCACCGGCTCCGTCTCGCCGGAGCGGCGGCCGATCACGGCGCGGGTGGCGTCCGGCCTTGCCTCGCCCCAGGGGTAGGTGCGGCCCTCCCGGCCGCGCGCCGCCGCCTCCCACTCCGCCTCGGTCGGCAGGCGCGCCCCTCGCGCGGCGCAGAAGGCCACCGCCCCGTCCCATGTCACCTCCGGCACCGGATGGTTGGCGAAGCCCTCGGCCGCGACGAACCGGCCGCCCTTGAGGCCGATCAGCGAATGCTCGTCGTCCAGCGCGATCAAGGGACGCTGCTGCTCCCCCTCCCGCCCCTCGAACAGCAGGCGGGCGTCCGGCCCCGCCAGCTGGTCCCGCCGCACGGCCCCGGCGGGGGCGTCGGCCAGCACGCGCACGTCCAGCCCGTTCAGGAAGGCTGCGAAGGCGGCGGCCGTCACCTCCGTCCGGTCGATGGCGAAGGGGGCCAGGGTCACCGTGTGGGCCGGCCGGGCGTCGCGGGCACCCCGGTCGCTGCCCAGCGTGTAGGTCCCGCCGGGAATGGCCACCATGTCTTCCGCCATTGATGGTGCCGCCGCGCGGGCGGTGCCCACCAGGGCCGCCCCGCCCGCCACCAGCGCCACGGCCAGGACCAGCGGCAGGTGGCGGCGGGCCAGGGTGCCGATCGCCATCGCCGTCACTCCGCCGCCACGGCCGGGGCGGGGGCGGCCTCGCGCCGCTCCGGCAGCATGCGGGTCAGCACGTCGTCCTTGCGGACATAGTGGTGGTAGAGTGCTGCCGCCACGTGCAGCCCCACCAGCAGCAGGACGAACACCTCGCCCAGCTGCTTGTGCAGCCAGTCCACCGGCTCTTCGAACGCCTCCGGCGTCAGGCCCAGCCAGCCCTGCACCACCACGGCGTGGATGGCCGTGTCCTCGAACTTCGGTATGGTGAACAGGCCGAGGAAATCCGTGTCCACGCCGGTGCCGAGGTATCCCGTGATCGGCATGGCGAACATCAGCAGGTACAGCGTCCAGTGCGCGGCGTGGGCGGCCAGATGCTCCCACCAGGTGCCCGGCGGGTTCGCCGGGGCCTCGTTCGCCAGCTTCCACCACAGGCGCAATGCCGCGAACAGGATGACGCTGAGGCCCAGCGACAGGTGCGCCTGCAAGGCCACCCAGTTGGGCGTGGTGTCGTCGGTGGTCAGGTACTGGCGGACATAGACGCTGACGAAGGCCAGCAGGAACAGGGCGGCCACGGTCCAGTGCAGGGCCTGGGCCACACGGCCGTAGCGGTATGGGGTGTTGCGCAGCGACATGGGATGGCTCCCGGTTCGGTTCGTGTCGCCCCGTCAGATCGGGACGCCATGACGCCCGCGCCAGCCGCGCGCCGGTGGACACAATGTTCACCCGCAGGCGACAATCGCGGCCGGGCTACGGGATGTCGCGGTCCCAGGGCGGCAGCGGGTCCAGCCGGGTCGCCAGGAAGTCCAGCAGCGCCCGGATGCGCGGGTTGCCCCGGTGGGTTGTCGGATAGACCGCGTGGATGGCCAGCCGCTCCGCCTCCCACCCCGGCAGCAGGCGGACCAGCCGCCCCTCCTTCAGCGCCTCGGCCGCCAGCAGGGTCGGCAACAGGGCCACGCCGGTTCCCGCCAGTGCGGCGCGCAGCATCACCGCCCCGCTGTCGCTGGACAGGTGCGGGCGCACCCGCACCGTCTCCCGCCGGCCGCCGTTCTCCAGCACCCAGGCCGTACCGGTGGGCATCAGGCTGTACTGGATGGCCGGATGCGCTGCCAGGGCGGCCGGGCTCTCCGGCGCGCCGTGCAGCGCCACATGCGCCGGTGCGGCGCACACCACCCGCCGCAGGGGGCAGACCGCGCGGGCGATCAGGCTGGGCTTCGGCTCATCCTGTCCGTGGAAGACCAGGTCGAAGCCCTCCCGCACCGGGTCCACGATCCGGTCGTTGGTCAGCAGCTCCAGGGTCACCGCCGGATGCCGCGCCAGGAAGCCGGTCAGGGCGTCCGCCAGGAACAGGGCGGCGAAGCTTGCCGGGGCGGACAGGCGCAGATGGCCCGCCAGCAGGCCCGGATCCGCCGCCGCCCCGCTGCCCAGCGCCTCCACCTCCTGCACCAGCCGGCGGCAGCGCTCCAGCAGGGCCTCGCCCTCTTGCGACGGTCGGACGGCACGGGTGGACCGGTGCAGCAGCGGCCGTCCCACCAGCGACTCCAGCGCGCCCACCTGCTTGCCCACGGCCGATTTGGACAGGCCCAGCTGCCGTGCGGCCTCCGAGAGGCTGCCGGTGTCGACCACGCGCACGAAGGCCTTCATGGCGGAGATTCGGTCCATGGCCGCAGATGTCGTGCGCGCGACCCCCGCTTTCCAGGGCGCCGACACCGACAAGTCCGCGATTCAAACCTGGATACGGGCGTGTGCCCTGAAAGCAAAGCCGCGTTTATCTTCGGTGTTTCTCTGTTAACAGAAGAATTGGCGCGCGCTCCGACATCGAATTACCGCGAGGACAGTCAACCGCTGTTGACAATGCCTGACGTCTCTGGATTCCTTCATTATGCGTATCCGATGATTTCCATCCGCAGGCCCGCATGAGCGAAAGCGCCGCCGAAAACCTGATGCTCTTCGGCCTGGTGCTGTTCCTCGCCGCCGCCTGCTGGCGCTATGGCGTCGGCATCGTCTACGAGGCGCGGGTCATGCAGACCCGGCGGGAGGCCGACAAGACCCGCCAGGAGGTGGAGCGCACGCGCCGCGACGCCGACGAGTTCGAGGAGGCTTACGAGGCCGCCCGCCCGAAGATCGAGCGTCTGCGCCGGGACATCGCCATGGCCAAGCGCCGGACGGCGGAGCTGTCCAAGGGCCGCTTCGCCGTGGTGCAGCAGATGGGCCGCCCCGGCGACGACCGGCGCTGCTACGTGTTCGAGCTGTTCCGCGGTCCCGCCCCCGCGCATCAGGAGGTGCGGCCCGTCCACGACAACCGCTTCTGGAACTTCCGCAACTTCGTGGAGGTCTGGGCGGCGGACGCGGAAACCGCGTCGCGCCAGATCGCCATCACCTTCGACCCCCGCGCCGGCTTCCGCCGCTCCGCCCTGATCGAGGAGCGGTCGCATGGAGGCTAGCGACCTGATCGCCATCTTCGGCGTGGTGCTGATCGTCGCCGCCGCCGTCTTCGCCATCCTTGCCAACGTGGCGCTGAACGAGGGCAAGCGCGCCTTCGCCAAGGTGTCACGCGACCTGCTGGAGCAGCGGACGGAGCTGGAGGAGCGCAAGAAGATCCGGGAGCGGAACGAGGCGCTGAAGAAGGGGGCCGACGACACGGTGAAGGAGCTCGAGCTGTCGCTGGAGACGGCGCAGGCCGAGCTGAAGGAGATGGAGGCGCGCCCGCCCACCCGCATCTTCGCCCTGTCCCGCCGGTCCGAGGGCGGGCTGCCCATCTACATGGCCCCGGTCACGGCCGGCGCCGGCTTCCCCGACGGCGGCGGCGACGGCACGGCGCAGGAGCGCATCTATGCCGGCCCGGCCCCGGACGAGGCGGGCTTCCGCAAGGAACTGGAGCAGCGCTTCCCGGCCGACCAGGGTTTCGTCATCGGCGCCATCACCCTGTTCGCCCCGCCGGACACGATCGCGAATTCGGTGTCCCGTCAGGTCGCCTGACCGGCCGCGGCGCCCTCCACGATCAGCGGGGCCGTGAACCAGTCGATCCGCACATCGTCGGCCGCCGCCGCCAGCCGCTCCCGCCAGGGCCCGGCGAAGAAGGCCTCGCCCGCCGCCCGGCTCTCCCAGAGATAGACGCCGCCGGCCCGGACCCCATCGTCGCCGTCCAGGAAGTACTTGCGGATCAGTCCCGGTGCCGCCCGGTACACCGGTGCCGCCGCCTCCAGCATGGCCCGGAGCTGCGCCGCGTCCCCCGGCCGCCGCTTCGGCACGTATGTCACGATGGCGACGGCGGGACAGGTGTCGGCGTGTGACATTCCGAAATCTCCTCTGGATGCGGAGGATAGCACGGAGGCCGTGTTGCGCCGCACGCGGGGGAGGGTCGCGCCCCGACGTGGCCGGTGGGCTTGTTCCCGTGGTGCGCTGCCGCTATCTTCCCGGTTCTTGAAACAAAATGACGGGAATACCCGGCGTTTCGTTCCAAGAGTAACCTTTCCGATCGGCATCACGTCAGCGAAACCGCCATGTCCGCACCGCGCACCCTCTACGACAAGATCTGGGACAGCCACGTCGTGCACCGGCAGGAGGACGGCACCTGCGTCCTCTATATCGACCTGCACCTCGTGCACGAGGTCACCTCGCCCCAGGCGTTCGAGGGGCTGCGCGCGGCCGGGCGCAAGGTCCGCCAGCCGAAGAAGACGCTGGCCGTGGCCGACCACAACGTGCCCACCAGCGCTGACCGCCTCGCCGGCATCAGGAACGAGGAGAGCCGCATCCAGGTGGAGCAGCTCGCCATCAACACGGCGGAGTTCGGGGTCGAGTACTTCGACATGGCGGACATCCGCCAGGGCATCGTCCATGTGGTGGGGCCGGAGCAGGGGGTGACCCAGCCGGGCATGACCATCGTCTGCGGCGACAGCCACACCAGCACGCATGGTGCTTTCGGAGCCTTGGCCTTCGGCATCGGCACGTCGGACGTGGAGCATGTGCTCGCCACCCAGACGCTGCTGATGAAGCCGTCCAAGAACATGCGCATCGCGGTGGAGGGGGAGCTTCCCGTCGGCGTGACGGCGAAGGACATGACCCTCGCCGTGATCGGCCGCATCGGCACCGCCGGCGGTACCGGCCATGTCATCGAGTATGCCGGCAGCGCCATGCGGGCGCTGTCCATGGAAGGCCGCATGACGGTCTGCAACATGTCGATCGAGGCGGGGGCCCGCGCCGGCCTGATCGCCCCGGACGAGACCACCTTCCGCTACCTGATGGGCCGGGCCCGGGCGCCCAAGGGTGCGGCGTGGGAGGCGGCGGTCGCCCACTGGCGCACCCTGCCCAGCGACCCCGGTGCGCGCTACGACCGGGAGGTGGTGATGAACGCCGCCGACATCCCGCCGCAGGTCACCTGGGGCACCAGCCCGCAGGACGTCGCCCCCATCGACGGCCGCGTGCCCGACCCGGCGGCGATCGCGGACGAGAACAAGCGCCGCGCGGTGGAACGCGCGCTCCAGTACATGGGCCTGACGCCGGGAATGCCGCTCAGCGACGTGGCGGTGGACAAGGTCTTCATCGGCAGCTGCACCAACAGCCGGATCGAGGATCTGCGCGCCGTCGCCACGGTGGTGGAGAAGGCGCTGAAGTCCGGCCGCAAGGTGTCGGACAATGTCTACGCCATGATCGTCCCCGGCTCGGGCCTGGTGAAGCACCAGGCGGAGGAGGAGGGGCTGCACGTGCTCTTCCGCCAGGCGGGCTTCGACTGGCGGGAGCCCGGCTGCTCCATGTGCCTCGCCATGAACGACGACAAGCTGAAGCCGGGGGAGCGCTGCGCCAGCACGTCCAACCGCAACTTCGAGGGCCGCCAGGGCCCCGGCGGGCGCACCCACCTGATGAGCCCCGCCATGGCCGCCGCCGCCGCCTTCACCGGCCGCCTCACCGACGTGCGGGAGTTCGCGTAAGCGAAGGTGGACGCCGCCCCTGGATGACGGGGAACGCCGCGAAGACGAGCTGTGCGGCCAGCCCCAGAGCCCCCGCCGCCGTGCCGTATGTGGCGAACTGCTGGCCGATCGTCCGGCCCAGCATGCCGACGCCCAGCGCCGTCTCCGCCGCGATCAGCAGGGCGAAGGCGCTGGCCCCCATGACGGCGCGCTCTGTCACGGGCGCATCCGGCAGCCAGCGCCGCCGCAGCCGGTCGCACACCACCCAGGACAGGGCCAGCATCACCGGGATTTCCACCGCACTCGCCGCCAGGGCGCCCATCCGCCCCTCCAGCAGCAGCACCCGCACCGTGCCCAGCGCGAAGCCGATCCCGAACATCACGGCGAAATAGGCGGTTCCGGCCTTCAGGGCGTCGCGCATCGGTCTTGCTCCTCGAAATGCCTCCGGCTTCCGCACCATGTGAGTGATTGGCATGCGGATGGATCAGCCACACTGATCCATCGCAAAAGAACAAACCCGGTACGATGGCGCGCCGATCCCTGCTAACCTGCCTTCAACGGGTCGGGAGGTCGGTCATGGCGGAGGATACGGGGACGGTCACGGGGATCTCCGGCGGCTGCCAGTGCGGGGCGGTGCGCTACCGGGCCGGCATGGCGCCCCGGTACGTGCATTACTGCCACTGCCGCATGTGCCAGCGGGCCGTGGGGAACATCTTCGCGACACTGGTGCCGGTGCGGAAGGACAGTGTCGCCTGGACCGGCGCCCCGTCCTTCTTCCGCTCCTCCAGCAAGGCCACGCGGGGCTTCTGTCCGGCCTGCGGCACGCCGCTCAGCTTCGCCTACGACGACAGCGACTGGATCTGCTTCACCTTGGGCTCACTGGACGATCCCGCCGCCGTGCCGCCGGTCATCCATTACGGCATCGAAAGCCAGGTGCCCTGGTTCCACATGGACGACGGCCTCCCCCGCGAAGCGACGGAGGAGGCCAGCCAGTTCCTGGAGGGCCTGGAAAGCTACCAGCGCCGGGACGCGTTCTGACGCCGTCAGGCGGCCTTGGCCGTCGCCTCCACCAGTGCCGCGAGCGCGTCCTCCGGGTCCATGCGCCGGCGGTAGTCCGGGTCGACGAAGGCCGCCAGGATCGTCCCGCCCCGCGCCACCACGAAGGTGGCCGGCATCGGCAGCGCCCATTCCCCGTCGCCGTTGCGGGTCGGCAGGTCGTGGCCGAACCGGCGGTAGAGGGCCACGATCTCCGGGGTCAGGCGGAAGCGGATGCCCAGCGCGTCGGCCAGCCGGCCCTTCGCGTCCGACAGCACGGGGAAGGCCAACCCGTTCTTCTGCGCCGTGTCCAGGCTGTCGTCAGGCTTCTCCGGGCTGACCGCCACCAGCGTGGCGCCCAACGCCTTGAAGGCGCCCAGCCGCTGCTGGTAGGCGCGCAGCTCGATGTTGCAGTAGGGGCACCAGCCGCCCCGGTAGAAGGTGACCACCAGCGGTCCGGCCGCCGCCAGCGCGCCGATGTCCACCGGCGCGCCGTCGGCACCCGGCAGCGTCAGGGCGGGCAGCCGGTCGCCGGGGCGGGCCGCCCGGTCCAGGATGCCGGAGGCGCGCAGGGCCTCGATGTCGGCGGCGATGGTGCCCGCCACCTCGGCGCTCACCCGCCCGCTCCATGCGGCCCGGAAGCTGTCCAGTTCGGTCTGAAGGTCGGTCATGGTCGGTCTCCTGTCCCAAGGGGGAGGGGCGGCGGCTCAGGCCGTCGCGCGGTTGCGGGGGGCGACCCAGCGGGTCTGGCCCATGAAATCGTCCAGCGGCGTATGGGTGATGTGGTTGGTGTAGTTGCTGATGGTCTTGGTCGCCACGATCAGCACCACCTCCAGCACCTGCGCCTTGGTGAAGCCGGCGGCCAGGAAGGCGTCCACCGCCGCGTCGCCGACGAACCCGCGCTCCCGCACCACCGCTTCGGCGAAGCCGCGCAGCGCCTGCAACCGGGCGTCGGCCAGCGGCTTGCCCTCGCGCAGGGCCTCGATGGTGGCGGCGTCCACGCCGCTCATCTTCGCCAGCACCGAATGGCCGGACGTGCAGTACTCGCACTCGTTCAGCACGTTGATGGCGAGATAGGCCACCTGCTGTTCGGCCGGGGTGAAGCTGGACTTGGACACGAGGTCGAACAGCGTGTCGTAGGCCTTCAGGGTCACCGGGCTTTCGGCCAGGGTGCGGTGCAGGTTCGGGATGAACTTCCAGCCCTTCTCGATGGCGGCCAGCTGGTCCTTCGCCGCATCGGGCGCGGTCTCGACGGTGTGCAGGGTGAAGGCGGTCATAGGATGTCTCCTCGGTCTCTTCCGGTGGTGCGGCGGGATGCCGTCGTTCCGGAGCGGACTGTCACCCATTCGCTTGATGTCGATAAGTCGCCTTGTCCGCACAGGATTTATCCGTATCATGTATGAATGACGGATACGCTCGCGCTCTATCGTGCTTTCGCCAGGGTGGTCGAAACCGGCAGCTTCTCGGCCGTGGCGCGGGAGCTGGGGACGTCCCAGCCCACCGTGTCGCGCCAGATCGCCGAACTGGAGGAGCGGCTGGGCGCGCTGCTCCTCCGCCGCACCACGCGATCGCTGACAGTCACCGACGACGGCCGGATCTTCTACGAGCGCGCCCGCGCCGTCCTGGACGCCGTGGCTGAGGCTGAGGGGGCGGTCGGCCGTCAGCGCGCGGCCCCCGTGGGCACGCTGCGGCTGGCCTGTCCGGTGGTGTTCGGCCGGCTGCACATCGTGCCCCGCCTGCCCCGGTTCCAGGCGCGCTTTCCCGCCGTGCGGGTCGACCTGTCGATGAACGACGGTTTCGCCGACCTGGTGGAGGAGGGGGTGGATCTCGCCATCCGCGTCGGCGCCGTCGCCGATCCCGGCCTCGTGGCCCGTCGCATAGGCACCACCCGGCGCGTGACGCTCGCCTCCAAGGCCTATCTCGCCGGCCGGACCCCGCCGTCGCGTCCGGAGGACCTCGCGGACCATGCCTGCGTCGTCTATACCCGCCTCGCCACCGGCGACCGGTGGGAATTCTCCGGCCCCGACGGGCCGATCGCCGTCCGCGTCGCCGGCCCCTTCAGCGTCAACAACTCCGAAGGGGTGCGGGAGGGGGTGGTCGCCGGGCTCGGCATCGGCGTGCTGCCCACCTGGCATTTCCCCGGCGGCTACGCCCCGCTCGGCCTGGTGGAGCTGCTGCGGGACTTCGAACCCAAGCCCCTGCCGATCAACGCGGTCTACCCGTCCCGCCGCCTGCTCTCGCCCAAGGTCCGGGCGATGATCGATTTCCTGGCCCACGAGTTCGGCCTGGACCCGCTGCTGTCGTCGCACGCGGCGGCCTGAATGGCCTGGAAAATAATCCTATCCCAGGCTACTCTGCCGGCCACGCGGTTCCGCCGCCGGGTCTTGAACATGTGAAGAAAACCGCCGCAAGGGGGCCTTGCCCCCTCCACGTCGCGCGCCCGTTCCCCAACGCATCGGACGGCGAATGCGATGTTCATGTCACCTTTGTCACCTTAAAGCGCGTAAGTGACTGGAATCGCTGGGATTCCATGTCACCTTAGATGTCACCTTAGATGTCACCTTAGTCACCTTAGATGTCACCTTTGTCACCTTTGATGTCACCTTAGAGAGGCCGGAACGGCAGGTCCCCCTCACCCTCAGCTTGTTGAAGGGCGAGAAGACCGCACCGGCCCTCAGCCCAGCGCGTCCACCAGGAACGGCAGGCACTCGTCCATGCGGTAGTCGATGCCGCTGTGGTCGTCGGGGAACTCCTCGTACCGGTGCGGCACGCCCAGCCGGCCCAGGATGGCGTGCATCCGGCGGGCGCCGTAGACCAGGTTGTACTGGTCGCGGTCGCCGCACTCGATCCACAGGGCCTTCAGGCTCTTCAGGGCGTCGGCGTGCCGCGGCGCCATTTCCAGCGGGTCCCAGGCCATCCAGTTGGCCCAGCGCTCCGGGATGATCTCGCAGGTGTCCAGCGTCACCGGCAGGCGCACGGACCAGGGCACCGACAGGTCGGGGTCGTATGTGGCGGCCATGCACAGCATCATCAGGATGTGCGTGTCCTTGCCGTCCACCTTGCGGGCCGACAGGAAGGCCTTCATGAACCGGTCGATCGACATGTCGTGCTTGGACAGGGCCCGCAGTACCGACGGGAACTCGGGCAGGAAGCACCAATCGAAGCCCATGTCGCCCGACAGGCAGGCCGCCGCCGCCCAGACGTCCGCCTTCAGCATGGCGTGGGCGATGGCCCCGTACCCGCCGGAGCTCTTGCCGAACACGCCGCGCCGCCCGGTCCCGCCGCAGCCGGCATGCGCCTCCACCGCCGGCACCATCTCGTCGCAGATGAAGTCCATCCAGCGGCCGATCCCGGCGGAATTGACGTACTGGTTCCCGCCCATCCGGGTGAAGCAGTCGGGAAACGCGACGACGCACGGGCGCAGCCTGCCCTCGGCCGTCAGCCGGTCCAGCCGCTCCGGCACGTTCTCCTCGAAGTTCTTCCAGTTCGTGTGGGACAGGCCGCTGCCGGTGTATCCCACCAGGTCGACCAGCAGCGGCAGGCCCCGGCCGTCATGTCCGTGGGGCGTCCAGACGTCCACGGCCCGCAGGGTCGCGTCGCCCAGCGGGTTGCCCTTCAGGGCCCGGCTGTGGATGGTCAGCCGCTGCACCGTGCCGGCCGGGATGTCGTGGGATCGTCTCATGATGGAACCGTCCGTGATGGAGGATCAAAGCCCCTGGACCGGTTCGCCGCCGGGGGCGAAGTCGCTCCGGCCGCGCCGGTCCCGCCATTCGTTCAGCGCCCAGACCACGCTCGGGAAGGCCAGCTCGTCCCAGGGGATGTCGTCCCAGGCGAACAGGCGGACCTCCAGGCTTTCGGGTCCGGCCGCGATCTCCGGTGCGGCCAGGCGCGCACGGTAGATCATCTGCACTTGGCTGATGCGGGGGATGTTGTAGACGGCCAGCAGGCAGTCGATCTCGATCCGGGCCCGCGCCTCTTCCCAGGCCTCGCGGATGGCGCCGTCGGCCGTGGTCTCGTTCAGTTCCATGTATCCGGCGGGAAGGGTCCAGTAGCCCTTGCGCGGATCGATCGCCCGGCGGCACAGCAGGATGCGCCCGTCATCGGCGGCGACGACGGAACCCACGACGATCTTCGGGTTCTCATAGACGATGTAGTCGCAGTCGGGGCAGACCAGCCGCTCCCGGTCCTCGCCGGGCGGCACGGTGCGGAGGCGGGGGCCGCGCGGTGTCCGCGGGGAGCCGGTGTCGACTTGGGTCATGGCCGGCAGTCTGGAACGGACGGCGGCCGGGGGCAAGCCATGCGGTGCCCCTGGCCGCGCGCCCGTGAAGCGACGTCAGTTCTTCACGTCTTCGGCAGTCTTCTCGATGGCCTTGCCACCGGCCTGGATGTCCTCGCCGGCACCTTCCACGGTGTTGCAGGCGGAGATTCCGAAGCCGGCAAGAAGAAGACCGGCAAGCGCCAGCTTGTTCCAAGTTTTGCGCTTCTGCATGACAAATCCTTCCCGATTTCGACGGATGAAGACATCCGACAAAGACCGCGCCCGTCAGGCGCGGGTTCGGCGGTGGGAACGTCGATTAGTCGGGAAGGTTCCAGCAGCGACTTGGGACGATTCTGTGACCCCGCTCCGCGCCGGGCTCATGGCGGTGGATCGGACGGTCGATGGACGGCGGGGGAATCAAAAAGGGCGCGTCCCGGCGGAACGCGCCCAGTCCTGGGGCCGGGGCCGACCGGCTGTGGGCTCAGGCCCGGATGTCGAGGAAGCTGCCCCGGGTCTGGCCGGCGCTGCGGGCCTGTTCCACCTGCTGCTCGGTCGGCTGCGCCACGGCCGGGGCCGTGCCCGGCTCACGGGCGGTGGCGGAGAAGGTCGGACGGGTCTCCTCGGCCGCGGAGGACTCCTGCACGGCGTTCGGCTCGAACGGCGGGGGCTGGTCCGGACGGGCGGGGGCGGGGCCGGTCTGCGTCGTCCGGCGCAGCTCCTCGTTGGCGACCTCCGGCTGCGTCCCGCCGCGCGGCGGCGCGATGCCGGGCGAGGCGAAGGTCGCTCCGAAACTGGATCCGATGGCGCTGGTCATGGCGGTCTCTCGCGGAAGCTGGCCCGTTCTACCCCGAAAGATGGGCCCGAGTCCAGCCGGCTCAACCCCCGCTGGTCCGGCTCACGCGCTCGTGACAGGTCGGCCCGCCGCCTGTTGCAGTTCGCCCGGTCGATGGCGGCCGGCGGTTCGCAGCGGGAGTTGACGATGGCCGAAGGTCGGCAGCAGGACGGATCGCGCATCGGTGGCGCGGGATATGAGGCGGCGCACCGCTCGCCGGAGGAGCGGGCGGAAGGTGAGCATCGGCTCGAGGAGCGCATCCGCGAGCGCGCCCACCGCATCTGGGAGGAGGAAGGACGGCCCGAGGGGCGCGAGCGGGAGCATTGGGACATGGCGTCCGAACTGGTCGCCCAGCAGGACGGCATGCGCGGAACGCTGGAGAGGAACCCGTCGCACGGCGGCGATGACGAGGCCCAGCGGACCCAGCCGGTGGAGCCGCTGCTCTCCGCCGAGAACCTGGGGGATACCCCCGGCCTCACCGACCAGGGGGAGGAGCGGCAGTTCCCCTCGCGGGACAACCTGTCCCGGCGGACCGGGCGCTGAACGGCCACCTCCGTGACAAGGTGCGGACGGGGTAACCCGTCCGCATTTTGCTGCATTGCAACATAAAGAATTCCATGGTTCCATCATGGATGTGGAGAAGGGGAGGAGCGTGCCGAACGGACACAGCAGAGGACTGTCACGCATGGATCCCCGGTTCATTCTTCTCGACGCGCTGGTGTCGCTCGCCAAGGGCCACCTTCTCTATCGCGGCGGCGAAACCTCCTACGGCGTCTATCTCGCCGGCGTCCCGTTCATCGCCCTGATCCAGGACGATCTGTTCGCCCACGGCTGGCTCTCCGACACCGATGGCGCGGGCCACCGCTTCACCCTGTCGCTGCAGGGGCGGCAGGCCCTGCGCGAAGGGGCCGCGTGGTACCGCGCCCTGCCGTTCTGGCGCCGCGCCATCAACCCCCGTCCCAGCCTGCCCAAGGTCTGCCCGCCGCCGCCGGCGGCGCATCCGGCCTGATCGCCACTGTCGGCACTTGGCCTGCGGCCACCGCCGGTCCGCCATTCGTCCCGCCGGGTTGCCCGGATGCGCCCTTTTCCCCATGGTCCGCGCGGACAAGCATGCCGGCCCGCATGGAACGGGTCGGACAGTGTGTGGGGAGCGTTCGGACATGGTTGGAGCGGAAGGTGGACTGGACCGCGCGGGCGCCGGTGACGGGGCCGTGCGGGCGGCACCGCCGATGTGGTCTTCGCGCCTCGCCTTCATCCTGGCGGCGGTGGGCTCGGCGGTCGGCCTGGGGAACATCTGGAAGTTCCCCTACATGGCCGGCACCGGCGGCGGCAGCGCCTTCGTCCTGGTCTATCTCGGCTGCGTGCTTCTGGTCGGCGTGCCGGTGCTGATGAGCGAGCTGATGCTGGGCCGCATGGCCCGCAAGGGCCCGATCACCGCCATGGCCTCGCTCGGCCGCCGCTTCGGCGGCACGCCCGCCTGGGGGCTGGTCGGCGTCGTCGGCGTGGTCGCCGCCGTCCTCATCCTCAGCTTCTACAGCGTCGTGGCGGGCTGGGCGCTCGCCTACGTGCCCAAGCTCGCCTCCGGCACCTTCGCCGGGGCCGACGCGGCGCGCTCGGCCGAGGCGTTTGGCGCCCTGCTGGCCGATCCCGCCGGCCTGTTCCTCTGGCACAGCGCCTTCCTCCTGGCGACGGTGCTGATCGTCATGCGCGGCGTGCGCTCCGGGATCGAGGTGGCGGTCACCTGGCTGATGCCGCTGCTGTTCCTCATGTTGCTGGTCCTGGTCGGCTACGCCGCCGTCGCCGGCGACTTCGCCCGCGCCGCCGGCTACCTGTTCACGCCGGACTTCTCCAAGGTGACGCCGGAGCTTGTGATCGCGGCGGCGGGGCAGGCCTTCTTCTCCCTGTCCCTCGGTCTGGGCGCCATGCTGGCCTACGGCGCCTACCTGCCGGAGGACGTGTCGATCCCCCGCACGGCCGTGGTGATCGCGGGGGCCGACACGCTCTGCGCCCTGACGGCGGGGCTCGCCATCTTCCCCATCGTCTTCGCCCATGACCTGGACCCGGCGGAGGGGCCCGGGCTCGTCTTCGTCACCCTGCCGGTGGCGTTCGGCGGGATGCCGTTCGGCAGCCTGTTCGGAACGGTCTTCTTCGTCCTGATCGTGGTCGCGGCGCTGACCTCGTCCGTCGCCCTCCTGGAACCGGCGGTGGCGGCCCTGGACGACCGCACCCGCCTCGGCCGGGTCCGTCTGACCGTGGGCCTGGGCGCCTTCGCCTGGCTGTTCGGGCTGCTGACGGTGTTCTCGTTCAACATCTGGTCCGACGTGCAGCCGCTGGGCGACGGGCGGACCCTGTTCGATCTGATCGACTGGATCACGGCCAACCTGATGATCCCGCTCGGCGCCACCCTGATCGCCGTCTTCGCCGGCTGGGTGCTCGGCCGGGAAGCCGGCCGGCTGGAACTCGGCCTGCCGCCGGGCGCCGTCCATGGGCTCTGGCTGGCGCTGGTGCGCTACGTCGCCCCGCTCGCCATCCTCGTCATCGCCTGGCGCAAGATCGTGGGCTGAGCCTCAGACGGGCATGGGTTCCAGCAGATCCGGCACCCGGTCCGTTGCGACCGCCTCCGCCCAGACGTCGGCGAGGCGCTGGGTCTCCGCCACCGCCGTCTTCCAGTACCGCTGGCGCTCGGCGGTGGGCATGCGCTTGAAGTCGCCACGGTCGGGGATCTTGCCGTACGGCAGGCTCGCCAGGAACGCCGCCGACGGGCACAGCAGCACGGTGCGCGCCATGTTGCGCGGGCTCGGCCGGCGCCAGCGCAGCGCCTTGTCGAACCAGCCGGGGACCACCCGGTCGCTGAAATGGGGATACAGCACCAGCCCCGGCGGCTCGAACGGCAGGTCCAGGTGGTAGTCCATGATCCCGCCGTCGAGATAGAGGCCCGGCCGGGCACCCTCCAGCTGCGGCACCGCCTCGAACAGGAAGGGCACGGCCGCCGTCGCCAGCAGCGCCGGGATCAGGTTGGCCTTGCTCAGGGGCACCGGCTGTGTCGGGAACCCGCCGGCGCAGTCGAAGGCGGGCCGTGACCGGGCGTCATGGATCAGGGTCCGCTCGAAGAACAGGGCGAGCGTCCGGCGGCTGGCCGCGTTCGCCACCGCCGCCGCGGCCAGACCGATGCCGAGAGACAGCGGGTGGTTCCGGCCCGCCGGGCCCCGCCCCCGGACGGCGATGATCTCAAGCCGCATGGCGGGGTGGGACAGCACCTCCTCCGCCCCGGTCTCGCCCAGGATCACGTCCAGCATGACGCGGCAGTGCTGGGTCAGCACGGCGGGCGTGACCGGGGCCTCCACCTCGTAGTTCAGGTAATGGTCCTCGAACCGGCGGCAGGCGGCCACCGGGTCGCGCCGGGCCACGCACGCGAACCGCCAGGCGCCGATGGAACTGCCGACCATGTGCAGCGGCCGGGTCCGGTCCCGGAACCAGGATCCGAAGATCGCCTGGTCCAGTCGGGTCAGGGACAGCCACTTGGCGCCGCCGCTGGCGCCGGCGACCACGTCAAACAGGTCGTCGTGGAAGCCGTCGCGGCGGATGCGGGCCATGGCGTCCGGGCCGGCGAGGAAGCGGAGGGGTCTGGTCATGCGCGGCGAGACTGGGACGGCGGGGCGGGGGGCCCGCAGAAACTAGGGCCATACGCGCCGGCGGACAACCGGCCCGATCCGCCGGCGGACTCCACAATCATTTATTAAGATTGGCGACGCTATCCTCCTCATGGACATGAAAGAACACCGGGTGCTAATGAATCCGATGTCCATCGGGGCGGACGTCATGGACGCGACCGGCGCTCAAGTGCGGGAGGAGGGCAGGTGGGGCCTGGAAGGGGCCTTCGCTTTCGCTTTGCTTCAGTTCGCGATCGTCACCGCGACCCTTCTGCTGACCCGTCCTGAGGCGTCGCTCGCCTGGTTCTGGCCTGCCAACGCCGTCGCGGTGGCCGTTCTCGTCTGTTGCGCGACGCGGCTGATGGTTCCGGCGGGTGTGCTTTCCTATGTCGCCGCCACGCTCGCCAACATCCTCTACGGCGACGCCTTCTGGTTCTCGATCGGCATCAACGCGGCGAACCTTGTCGAGGTGACGTTGTGCGCAATGGCGCTGCGCTGGGCCGCGGGCGGCGCCGTCACGCATCTGAGCTGGCGCCTGATGGGCGCCGCCGGGCTGGCGGTCGTCCCGGCGGCGGCGATCTCGGGCATGATGGCGTCCATCATCGTCGCGCACACCTTCGGGGCGGACCAGGGCACGGCATGGCGGCGCTGGGTGTTCGGCGACGTGATCAGCATGCTGACCGTCCTGCCGCTCGCCATCCTGGTGATCCGTGGCCGGTTCGTCGGCGTCCTCGAAAGCGTCCTGCCGCGTGGCCTGCGCGCCCGTCTGGCGCTCGTCTGGCTGCTCGCTTTGGTCCCCTTGGTGACCCTCGCCGTCGCCCGTCTGCAAACCGAGAAGGCGACGGCGGTGCGGCACGCGCAGGAGCATGCGCTGGACATGGCGCGCGCCGCCGACCTGCGCTTCCAGCAGATCGTGCACGAGGCGACGCTGACCGCCCGGTTCGCCCTCTCCCTGGAGGAGGCGATGGCGCCCGGCCCTGCCTGTCAGGAACGGGTGGCCGCGCTGGCCGCCGCCGCGACGGCCACCGGCACCCTTCACATTGCCCGGCCGGACGGCACGATCTACTGCTCAAGCGCCGACCCGCCGCCGTCGGTGAGCATGGGCGATCGCGAATACTTCCGACGGGCGGTCGCCACGCGCGAACCCGTCATCAGCGGCTACATCGTTGGCCGCACAACGGGCAAGCCGGTCATTGTCGTCGCCTATCCCAAGGTGGATGGGGATGGAACGGTGCGGGCCGTCGCATTGCCGGGCATCGAACTCCCATACCTCGCAAGCATCGCCACCGAGCTGATGGAGGACACGAACGGGCTGGCGATGACCGCCATGGACGGCGACGGACTGGTGTTGCTCCGCCATCCCGAGGGGGAGAGCTGGGCCGGCCGCCGGCTGAACACCGATCCCGAGGTGCGGATCGATCTACCGGACGGGGAGGCGCTGTACGACATGATGGCGGACGACGGCTGGCGACGTGTCGGCGCCTTCACGCCGATTCCGGGGGGCGGGCTGCTCGCCGTGTCCTACCGCCACGATCTCGTGGTCCAACAGGCGGTGCAGGGGTTCCTGCGCGGTTTGGCCAGCCTTGTCGTCGTTCTGGCCGGCGCTCTGGGTGCCCTCTGGTTCCTGCTCGACCGGCTTGCCCTGCGGGGGCTGAGCCGGCTGGAGGAGATGGCGGCGGACATCCGGGACGGGCGTCCGCCCCGGCCCGAGCTTGTCGAGGGCGCGGAGGAGATCCGGACGCTGGCCCGCGCGCTGGCCGACACGGCGAGCAACGTCTCCAGCCGGGAGGAGTTGTTGCGCGAGGCGCGCTGGCAGGCCGAGCGCGCCAACCGCAGCAAGAGCGGCTTCCTCTCCTCGATGAGCCACGAACTCCGCACGCCGCTCAACGCGATCCTCGGCTTCGGGCAGATGCTGGAAATGGGGATGGCGGGACCGCTGACGCCGAAGCAGCAGGAGTATCTGCGGGACGTCGTCCTGTCGGCCACCAGCCTGCTCGCCCTGATCGACGACCTGTTCGACCTCGGCGACATCGAATCCGGACGACTGCGGATCGAGCTACGGCCGGTCCGGCTGGCGCCGTTGGTTGAGGATCTGGCGGCGACGCTGGCGCCCCAGGCCGCGGCGGCGGGCGTCGCCCTGCGGGTCGCGATGCCGGACGATCTGGTGGTGGTGTCCGATCCACGCCGCCTCGGCCAGATCGCCGCGAACCTGCTGACGAACGCCATCAAGTACAACCGCCCGGACGGGGAGGTGCTTGTGTCGGCCGAGCGCCTGGGCAACCGTGTGCGCCTGTCCGTCCGCGACACCGGACTGGGCATACCGCCCGGTCGCGAGGCGGAAGTGTTCGAGCCCAGCAACCGCCTGGGCCGTGAAGCGACCGGCATCCCCGGAACCGGCCTCGGCCTCGCCATCAGCCGTCGGCTCGCCTTGCAGATGGGCGGGGACATCGCCTTCGCGCCCGTTCCAGGCGGCGGCACGCTGTTCTGGGTCGACCTGCCGGAAGCGGCCACGGGGGTCGTCGGGGAGGTCGTTCCAGACTATGCGCCCGCGGCAAGCGGGGCGGCGGCCTGAGCGGGGCAGAAAGGACGTGGTGCCCGCTGCCGGACTCGAACCGGCACGTCCTTGCGGACAAGGGATTTTAAGTCCCTGGCGTCTACCAATTCCGCCAAGCGGGCGCGCCGTAGGCTGCGGCCGACCAGACCCTAGCCGGAGGGGGGTTGCCGCGCAAGCGCCGCCACCCTTGCGCGCGGCGGTCGGCCGGACTTGCGCCCGCCGGGAGCGCGGGCCATATCCGCCACATGACCGAGTCCCAATGGCTGAGCCTGGTCGCGAGCCTGATGGTGCTGGCGATCCTCTATCCCGGCCTGCGCCGCATGCCCAGGGAAGGCATGTTGCGCAACATCGTCATCTGGCTTGCGGCCTTCGCCGTGCTGGGCCTGATCTACAACGCCTTTGGCCCGTTCTAGCCGCCCCGCTTCCCTTCCCCGTCCGCTTCCGCTATGGTCCCGGCCACGGTCGGCAGACCACCGAGGCGTCGCCACCCGGGTGACCGGGCGCTAAACCTGCCGTTCGGGGCCTTACCCCCGATCCCATCATCTCGACCGACACCTTATCCCGTGCCGCGTCGGAAGGGCGACCACGATCCCCGCAGTCCCGCGGGTCGGCGCGACCTTGGGGATAAGCCATGTCCAGAGAGATCCTGCCCTACCATGCGGAGGACATCTCCGCGCTCGCCCGCGCGCTGAAATCCCAGCTCGCGGAGCGCACCGTACCGCCCGGCCATGTGGAGATGCTGAACATGCTGGCCCGCGCGGCCGGTTTCGGCAATTTCCAGCATTACCGG
This sequence comes from Rhodospirillaceae bacterium, assembly GCA_029267445.1. Lineage (GTDB taxonomy): Bacteria > Pseudomonadota > Alphaproteobacteria > Azospirillales > Azospirillaceae > JAJUIU01. The sequence goes on along the minus strand of JAJUIU010000025.1, from coordinate 22,989 downwards.
GCGCAGCTCCTGGCCCGCGCCAGGATCGAGCGGCCGGCGGCACCCGCCGCCCCGGTCGACTTCGTCAAACTGCGCCGCCTTTTGGCCTATTTCGGGCCGGAGGGACGCATGGCGCGCTGGCCGTCCAAGTACAGCCACCAGGTGCCCTGCCTGTGGGTGATCTGGTCGCGCATCCCGGCGCGCCGGGACTTCACCGAGCGGGAGGTGAACGCCATGATCACGGCGCAGCACGATTTCGGCGACTACGCCCTGCTGCGCCGGGAGCTGGTGAACCATAAGCTGATGGAGCGCACCATCGACGGGCGGGTCTACCGCCGGCTGGAGCGTCAGCCCCCGGCCGAGGCGCTCGCCCTGATCCGCCAGCTCGGCGACCGGTGAGGGACGTTCGGGACCCGGTTCGGCCGGCGGCTGTTGAGACGGTCGGCCGACGTTGAGCCGCCGTTGAATCGGGTCCCGGCATCCCCACCTGATGAAGGGTCAATCCGGCGGCCGCCCCCGCCGCACCGGAAAGGACACGACGAACCATGAGCTACGACCACGCCTACGTCACCGTCCGGGAGGAGCGCCTCCACACCCTGGGCCTCATCGCCTGGGTGACCTACGCGGTCGGCCTGCTGACGGCCTGGGTGACCGGGCCGATCGGTTTCATCCTGGCGCTTGTCAAGCTGGGCGACTCCCGGGGCACCATCTATGAGAGCCATTTCCGGGCGGTGATCCGCTCGGGCATCATCCTGTTCATCGGGTATGCGATCGGCTGGATCACGACGCCGATCCTGATCGGCTTCGGCATCCTCGCGATCATGTGGATCTACAATGTCTGGGTGGTGGTGAAGGGCATCCTCCGGCTGGTCGACCGCCGCCCTTACTGATCCTCCCGCACCTCAGCCACCGTATCCGTCCCTCACCTCGGGTTCGCCGCCGTTGCGGCGGACAAGGTCGGCGACATCCGCCGCCGCCTTGTCCAGCAGGGCGGCGTCGGTTCCGCGCAACACCAGGCTGGTGCTGATCTTTCCCTGGCGGAAGAACGGGTAGCTGCCGATGTCCACCGCCTCCCCATAAGCCGTCTGGATGGCGCCCAGCCCCTCCGCCAGGGTGCCCTCCGGAATGCCGGAGATCACCGTGCGCGCCAGCACCGGGGCGCCGCCGGCCAGTCGGTTCTGCAAGCCCCGCAGCATCGCCTGCATGATCATCGGCACGCCGGCCATGACGAAGACGTTGCCGATCTGGAACCCCGGCGCGCTCGACACCGGGTTGTCGATCAGCGTCGCCCCCTCCGGCGTGTTCGCCATGCGCAGCCGGGCGGCGTTCAACATGTCGGTGCCCTTGTAGTGGTCCTCCAGCCGGCGCCGCGCCTCCGGGTTCTGGATCAGGGCCACGCCGAAGGCCTTCGCCACGCATTCGGCCGTGATGTCGTCGTGGGTCGGCCCGATCCCGCCCGTGGTGAAGACGTATGTGTAGCGGTCGCGCAGGGCGTTGATCGCCGCCACGATCTCCGCCTCCACGTCCGGCACCACCCGCGCCTCCCGCAGCCGCACGCCGATGCCGCCCAGGAATTTCGCGATGAAGGACAGGTTGGTGTCCTGGGTCCGACCGGACAGTATCTCGTTGCCGATGATCAGGACGGCGGCGGTAGGGGTCGGTTCGGTGGCGGTATCGCTCATACGGGGCGCTCGGGCATGCCGGGGACCTGGGAACGGTATAGACCCAGCACCGGCACGGCGCTAGCGTGCCCGGCACCATGCGTTTCCCCACTCCCCTGATCCCGGCCACGCTGGTGCGCCGCTACAAGCGCTTCCTGGCCGACGTGGTGATGCCGGACGGCATGACCGTCACCGCCCACTGCCCCAACCCCGGCAGCATGATGGGCCTGGACGCACCGGGCAGCCGCTGCTGGCTGTCGCTGTCGCCGAACCCCGACCGCAAGCTGCCCCACACACTGGAGATCGTGGAGGCGGACGGCACGCTGGTGGGCATGAACACCGGCTGGCCCAACCGGCTGGCGGAGGAGGCGATCCGCGCCGGCCTGATCCCGTCGCTGGCGGGCTATGCCGGCCTGCGGCGGGAGGTGAAGTACGGCGTCAACAGCCGGGTGGACCTGCTGCTGGAGGACCCGGTGCGCGGCCTGGCCTATGTGGAGGTCAAGAACGTCCACCTGATGCGCACGCCGGGCCTCGCGGAGTTCCCGGACTGCGTCACCAGCCGGGGTGCGAAGCACCTGGAGGAGCTGGCCGCCATGGTGCGCGACGGGCACCGGGCGGTCATGCTGTTCATCGTCCAGCGGGATGACTGCGATGTTTTCAGCCCCGCCGCCGACATCGACCCCGCCTATGCCGCCGGCCTCGCCCGCGCGATCGCAGCCGGCGTGGAGGTGGAGATCCGCGCTTGCCGCGTCGGGCTGGACGGGATCGCGGTCGGTCGCCCGCTCGCCCTGTCCCCGCCGCAGGGCGCCAATGCGTGACGCCGGGTGGTTCAGCCCGGCCCACACCGCCATATGCGGGCGCGAACAAGGTTGCGGCGCGTGCTTGGTCGTGTAGGTTACGCGCTCGACCCGACGACCAGCGCCCGCCCCGGATTTCCAACGCGATGACCCGTACCGAGCTTGCCGAACCGCCGCCCGACGACCGTGAGATCACCATCCACGGTGCGGAAGCCTTCGACGGCATGCGCCGGGCCGGGCGGCTGGCGGCGGCGACGCTGGACATGATCGCGCCGCACGTCGTGCCCGGCGTGACGACGGAGCATCTCGACAGGCTCTGCCACGACTTCATGATCGATCATGGCGGTGTGCCCGCGACCCTGGGGTACAAGGGCTATACCAAGTCCTCCTGCATCTCGATCAACCATGTGGTCTGCCATGGCATCCCGGGTCCGAAGCGCCTCGCCGACGGGGACATCCTGAACATCGACGTGACCGTGATCCTGGACGGCTGGTACGGCGACACCAGCCGGATGTACGTCTGCGGGACGACAAGCGTTAAGGCGCGCAAGCTGGTCGACGTGACGTACGAGGCGATGATGCGCGGCATCGCGGCCGTGAAGCCGGGGGCCACGCTCGGCGATGTCGGCCACGCCATCCAGACCTATGCCGAGGCCCACCGGTTCAGCGTGGTGCGGGACTTCTGCGGCCACGGGCTGGGGCAGGTCTTCCATGCGGCCCCCAGCGTCCTGCACTTCGGGCAGCCGGGGCGGGGTGCGGTGCTGCGCGAAGGCATGTTCTTCACCATCGAGCCGATGATCAACGCCGGCCGGTATGACGTGAAGGTGTTGTCCGACGGTTGGACGGCGGTGACCCGGGACAAGAGCCTTTCGGCCCAGTTCGAGCATTCCATCGGCGTGACCCGGGATGGATGCGAGATTTTCACCCTGTCACCGGCCGGGCTGCACAAGCCGCCCTACGACCTGTCCAAGGCGGCCTCGGCCGCCTGACCGGACCGGAGGGCACCCTTCGCGACGGCGCGAACGGCCCACAGGGTCTCGCCCAGCACGGCCGGCAGCCGCCATATGCCGGCGCGGGCCGCCGCCGAGGTGGGATCCTCCTTGAGATCCTTGCACAGTCGTGCCAGTGGCCGGCCCCCCATTTCCATCGCCGGCCCCTCCAGCAGCATGGCGCAGCGCCGGATCTCCGTGACGGCGTCAAGGGCGACGGCGCGCAACAGCGCGTCTCCATCCTCCTCAAGGCACGTGGCGAACCGCCCCAGCGCCCGTTCCAGGCGGTCCTGCCCATGCGCCAGGGCAAGGGTCTCCAGGCGCGCGGCGGACAGCGGGTGTGTGCATGGCAACGCCTCTGCCTCCCGGGTGTGCTCCCCGGTGTGCTCATTGGAGTGCCGGCGAGGCGGTGGAGGCGGGAAAGCGGGGTCGTCGGTCGTCGGGGCCTGCATGGCGCTGCGGTGATGGTCATGGCTGCGGTCGGCCCCGCCATCGAAGCAAGCGGCGTGCCTGCGGCGATGGATGGTGCGGGCCGCGGAAATCCGCCCCTTCCGTGCGTTCCACCGCGAGCCGGCTCCCGCTTCGCGAGGCGATTCTGGAATCCGCCATTGCCGATGCGCGGCAAGATCGCGATATGGCAGTTGCGTCACGCCCCTGCTACACTACTAGAGTAGGTGGCGGTGAGAGGCGTGATCCATGCCCGGTCGTACGCGGGAACGGAAACTCAACGTGACTGCGGAAGTCGCGGCGGCCGATCCCACGGCGCGCCCGGCGGAGGAGAAGCATTATCACGGCCACCGGGAGCGCCTGCGGGCGCGTTTCCGGGACGCCGGTGCGGCCGCCCTGCAGGATTACGAGCTGCTCGAGTTGCTGCTGTTCCAGGCCATCCCGCAGAAGGACGTGAAGCCGCTGGCCAAGGCACTGCTGGCGGAGTTCGGCTCGCTCTGGGGCGTGCTCAACGCCCCGGCGGAGTCGCTGACCCGCCACAAGATGGTGAAGGAGGCGGCCGTCGTCGCCCTGAAGGTCAATGCCGCGATCGCCCTGCGCATGGCGCGGCAGGACATCCTGGGAAAGCCGGTCCTCGGCTCCTGGACCAAGGTGATGGATTACTGCACCGCCGCGATGGCCCACGAGCCGACGGAGCAGTTCCGCATCCTGTTCCTCGATCGCAAGAACACCCTGATCGCCGACGAGGTGCAGCAACGCGGCACAGTGGATCACACGCCCGTCTATCCGCGTGAGGTCGTCAAGCGGGCGCTGGAGCTGCACGCCAGCGCCCTGATTCTCGTCCACAACCACCCGTCCGGCGATCCGCAGCCGAGCCGCGCCGACATCGACATGACCAAACAGATCGTCGCCGCCGCGAACGCGCTGGGGGTCACGGTCCATGACCACATCATCATCGGCAAGGGGCGCCACGTCAGCTTCAAGAGCGACGGCCTTCTTTGACGGCCGAACCGCGAATCGCCGCCCCGCGGTCGCCTTGCTCGGGCCTGGGTGCGGCGCGGCAAGGACAAACGATTTATCCTCCGAACTATCGGCCTTTTGCGCGCTTTCGGCGGGTTTCCAGGCTTCGCGCCTGCGAAGGACGCGATGCTTGATTAGCCGTTCCGGATATGTGGTGTAGCGCCTCCGCAACACGTTCGGATGAAACCGTGCGGATGGGGACATAACGCTATGCGGCTACGCCCTTTGTCATAAATCTGTAACGAAATTCGCGAGAAAACGAAACATCGATTTGCTTTTTAGCGACCCGAGTTCACGACCGGCACTCTCTCTTTGGGGGCTCTCTCTATGTCCAATCGGAACACGAAGGCTGCCGCGGCTCTGCGGCGGCACCTGAACGTTTTGAAGCTCGGCACCGGCGCGCTGGCGCTGGCGGTCGCTTCCTCCTGGGCGGTCCCGGCCATCGCTCAGCAGACCACCTCGTCCATGACGGGTCTGATCCTGACCCAGCAGGGCGAGCCCGCCACCGGCGTGCAGGTCGAAGTCGTCCACACCCCCTCGGGCACCCGCTCCACCGCGACCGTGAACGCCGAAGGCCGCTTCAGCGCCGCCGGCCTGCGCGTCGGCGGTCCCTACACCGTCCGCTTCAGCGGCCCCAACATTCCGACCCAGGCGGTCGAGGGCATCTTCGTCACGCTGGGTGAGACCTTCGCCCTCGACCTCGTCCTCGAAGGCCGCCAGGCCGGCCAGGCGGTGGAAGAGATCATCGTCACCGGCGAGCGCACCGCTGGCCTGCAGACCGGTTCCGGCGTTTCCTTCGGCGAGGAGATCCTCCGCCGCGCCCCGACGATCACGAACGACCTCAAGGACATCGCCCGGTTCGATCCGAAGGTGTTCATCGACACCCTCGACAACCGCGGCGTCGACCCGATCTCCATCGCCGGCACCAACAGCCGCTTCAACAGCCTGACCGTCGACGGCGTCCGCCAGAACGACGACTTCGGCCTGAACGATACCGGCTACGCGACCCAGCGCTCCCCGATCTCCCTCGACGCGGTCGAGCAGCTGCAGATCCTGACGGCGCCGTTCAGCGTGGAGTACGCGGGCTTCCAGGGCGGCACGATCAACGTCGTCACCAAGTCCGGCACCAACGAGTTCTCGGGCTCCGCCTTCTACTACTACACGGACAACGACCTGGTCGGCGACGAGACGCGCGGCCGGACGGTGACCGTCGACGAGTTCAAGGAGGAGAGCTACGGCGGTACGCTGGGCGGCCCGATCATCAAGGACACGCTCTTCTTCTTCCTGTCCTACGAGAAGTTCGAGACCGACGAGATCCTGGTCCGCTGCCCCGCCGGCAACACCTGCCTCAACCAGACCCCGCGCGTCACCCAGGCCAACTACGACCGCATCCGCAACATCTCCCAGTCCGTCTACGGCTACGATCCGGGCGCCTTCACGGGCGGCTACCCGGTGCTGGACGAGAAGTGGCTGGCCAAGCTCGACTGGAACATCACCGACGACCACCGCGCCACGGTGACCTACCAGCGCGCCGAGACCTCCGACGTCACGCAGACGTCGGCGGCCTTCGGCGGCGCCTCCAACGGCGTCGCGGCCCCGTCGAACTTCTACACGACCGAGGACAACCTCGCGAACGCGTACTCGATCCAGGTCTTCTCCGACTGGACGAGCAATTTCTCGACCGAGCTGAAGTACGCCCGCAAGGAGAACGAGCGCTTCCAGGATCCGCTGGGCGGCCGCTCCTTCGCCGAGGCGCACATCAGCATCCCGGGCCAGCTCGGCGGTACCGGCGGCGTGACCATCGGTCCGGACCGCTTCCGTCACCTGAACTCGCTGACCAACGATCTCGACCAGTTCAAGGTGAAGGGGCAGTACCTCTGGGGCGATCACACCTTCACCTTCGGGTGGGAGCGCCAGGATCTCGAGATCTTCAACGCCTTCGTGGCGTTCAGCCTCGCCCAGTGGCAGTTCGCGAGCATCGAGGACTTCCAGGCCCGCCGCGCCAGCGCGGTGGACTACCGCAACGCGTTCACCAACAATTCGAACGACGCGGCGGCCAGCTTCGGCTACTCGATCGACAGCGTCTACTTCCAGGACGAGTGGGACGTCACCGAGGATCTGACGATCCAGGCCGGCCTGCGCTACGACTGGTTCAGCAGCGACGACCGTCCGCGTGAAAACGCCAACTTCATCCGGCGCTACGGTTTCACCAACACCGAGACGCTGGACGGCCGCGACCTGCTGCAGCCGCGTTTCGGCTTCAACTGGAACGTCGCCGATCGCACGACCATCCGCGGCGGCGTCGGCCTCTTCGGCGGCGGCACCCCGAACGTCTGGGTGTCCAACAGCTACTCCAACGACGGCGTGATCTACGTCTCCACGGCGATCAACCGCGCCACCGCCACCCCGGCCCAGCTCGCGGTTCTCGACAACGCGAACCTGAGCACGGTCCCGGCGCTGCTCCAGCAGCAGCTCGCCGCGGCCCGCGGTGACGGTCCGGTGAACGCCCTGGATCCGGATTTCGACATCCCGTCCACCTGGCGCTACAGCCTGGCCCTCGACCAGAGCTTCGACATCGACGGTTCCGGCAACGACCTGGAGCTGACGGCCGAGATCGTCTACTCCGCGGTGGAAAGCGCGGTGGTGTGGCGTGACGCCCGCCTGCTCCAGATCGGCACCACCGCCGACGGCCGTCCCCGCTATGGCCAGCGCGGCGCCGCCCAGGGCGACACCCGTACCGCTTCGGCCCAGGACCTGATCCTCGGGACCACCGACCGCGGCTACTCCCTGGTCCTGGCCTTCAGCGCCAACAAGACCTGGGAAACCAACTTCGGTGACTTCGACGCCTACGCCGGTTACGCTTACACCGACGCGAAGGACGTCAACCCGGGCACCAGCTCCACCGCGTCCTCGAACTTCGAAGAGCAGGTCACGGACGACATCAACAATCCGGACCTCGCCACCTCGAACTACGAGATCAGGCACCGCTTCACCTGGGCCACGGCCTGGAGCGAAGCGTTCTTCGGCGACTTCGAGACGACCGTCAGCCTGTTCGGCGAGCATCGTTCGGGTCGTCCGTACAGCTTCCGCTACGACGATCCGGGCACCGTCCCGGCCGGCCTGCAGCGCGTGCAGCCGGGCCTGACGGCCCGCGGCCAGGATCGCCAGCTGTTCTACGTCCCGTCCGGTCCGACCGACCCGCGGGTGCGCTACACGGGCGGCGCCAGCTACAACGCTCTGCTTCCGGTCCTGCAGGGCACCGGCCTCGACCGCTGGGCCGGCGAGACGGCGCCGCGCAACGCCTTCCAGAGCCCCTGGGTGCACACCGTGGACCTCAAGCTGTCGCAGGAGATCCCGGGCTTCCTCGAGGGCCACAAGGGCAAGGTGGAGTTCGACATCCGCAACTTCCTGAACTTCATCAACTCTTCGTGGGGCCGTCAGGAAGCGGTGGGCTTCTCCTACAGCGTGCCGATCGTGGACGCCGTGTTCGACCCGGTCACCGGCCAGTACGTCTACAGCAACATCCGCCAGAACCCGGTGGAGGATCAGCAGCTGATCGCCGCCCGCCGCTCCATCTGGCAGATGCGGCTGGGCGTGCGGTACGAGTTCTAACCAAGATCATATTCGCATGACCTTGAGGGGCGGCCTCCGGGCCGCCCCTTTTTCATGTCCCCGGGCAGTGGTGCGGCAGCTCTGCACCGCGCGACGGATGCGGCGGGACCTCTGAACACGGTGGCCGAACCCGCCATCGGGGATGGCGGGTCCCGCCACCGAATAGCCGCAATCACTATCCACCCTTTCGGGGTAACTCACCGCTGCCCGGCCGTCAGGCGCGGAAACGCTCGCTCCGGCCGTGCTTCCGATCGTTTGGCACAGCGCCTGCTTTACGGGGCCAGGAACTGGGCGTAACAGGGGGCGCGGCTGCCCCCGGCGCGGACGCCCGACACGGACGACCCTGAAGGGGCAGGAGTGGGGATGGACACCTTGGATACAAGCTTCCGCCGCGAGGCGGCGCAGACCGTGGCAACACCGGTCGACCCGGCGGTCGCGACGCCGGACCGTCGACGCATGCCGGGCGCCAACATGCCCCGGCCCGGTTTCGGCTGGGTCGGCCGCCAGCTCAAGCGTTGGCGGCGCGGGCTGGTCGCCATCGGCATCATCCTCCTCGGCATCCTCGGCATGGCGACGCTGATCGCCACCAAACCGGAAGTCACGCGCGAGGCCCGGCCCGAGCGGGTGTGGACCGTCGACACGGTGACCGCCGCCCGGTCGGACCACCGTCCGGAAATCCGCCTGCTGGGCGCCGTCGACGCCGGTCGGACGGCCGAGCTGCGGCCCCTGGTGGGCGGCACTGTCAAGTCGGTGTCCCCCGCACTCAAGGATGGCGGCGTGGTCAAGGCCGGCGACCCGCTGATGGTGATCGAACCGCTCGACTACGAGCTGATCGTCGCCGAGACCGAAGCCTCCCTGGACCAGGCCCGCGCCCGGCTGGACGAGCTGCGCGCCAACCTGCAGGTGCGCCAGCGCGACGCGGCCCGCGCGGCCGAGTTGTTCAAGAAAGGCACCATCCCGGCCCCCCGGTTCGAGGAGGCGGAGAACGCCCAGCGGGTTGAAGAGGCCCGGGTGCGTCAGCAGGAAGCCCAGATCGCCCAGCTGGAGGCCAAGCTCACCAAGGCGCAGACCGACCTGGCGCGCACCGAGCTGCGGGCCCCCTTCGACGCCTTCGTCGGCCGCGTCAACGCCGAGGAGGGCATGCGCGTGTCCCAGGCCGACCGTGTCGCCGTGCTGTCCGGTGCCGAGGGTCTGGAGGCCGCCGTCAACCTGCCGACCGACGCCTATGGCCGTCTGGTATCGGACGGCGAGGGGATCGTCGGCCGTCCGGCTCGGGTCGTCTGGCGCCTCGGTAACACCGAGCTGACCTATCCCGCGCGGGTGGAGCGCGTGGTCGACCGCATCACCACGGCGGCCGGCGGCGTGACCCTCTATGTCCGGCTTGAAGGCAACTTCATCGAAGCCCCGCTCCGCCCCGGCGCCTTCGTCGACGTCGTCGTGCCGGACCGGTCCTACACCGCCGTCGTCCAGTTGCCGCCGACGGCCCTGCATGGCGAAGACACCGTCTATGTCGTCGGGCCCGAGGACCGTCTCCAGTCCCGTACTGTGGAGGTGGTCGCCCGCGACAACGGCGCCATCTATGTCGGCAAGGGGCTGGAACCGGGCGACCGCGTGGTCACCACCCGCTTCCAGGAGATCGCGCCCGGCCTGAAGGTCGGCTTCCGCGGCGCCCCGACGGAACCGGCCCCGGCGGCCGAGCCGAAGCAGGAGGGCTGAGCCATGGGTGGCAGTCTCATCCGCACCTTCGTCAAGCACCGGGTCGCCGCCAACATCCTGATGCTGCTGATGCTAATCGGCGGCATCATGGCGGGACTCCGCCTCAACACCCAGATGGATCCGGACGTCGAGTTCCGGAACATCAGCATCGTCATCACCTGGCCGGGTGCCAGCGCCGACGACGTCGATCGCAGCATCATCGAGGCGATCGAACCCGAAGTGCGCTTCCTGAACGGGGTGGACAGCGTTGGCGCCCGGGCCCGGGAAGGCATCGCCGAGATCTTCATCAACTTCGAGCGCGACACGGACATGTCCAAGGCGCTCTCCGAAGTCGAAAGCGCCGTCGCCTCGATCACCACCCTGCCGCAGGGGGCGGAGGAGCCGCTCATCCGGCTCGCCGAGAACACCGACCTGATCATGTCGATCGTGCTGTCCGGTGACGTGCCGGAGGCGGCCCTGCGCAGTTTCGCTAAGCAGATGCGTGACGGCTTGCTGGCGCGCGGCGTGAGCCAGGTGTCGATGCGCGGCCTGCGCGATACTGAGATCTGGGTCGAGGTGCCGGCGGACGAGCTGCGTCGGCTGGACATGACCCTGACGGACATCTCCCAGCGGCTCGCCCAGGCTTCCCAGGATGTGCCGTCCGGCAGCCTGACCGGCGGGATCGAGAAGCAGGTCCGCAGCCTTGGCCAGCAGGAGGACGCCCAAGGAGTGGCAGGGCTGACCCTGAAGATCGACGAGACCGGCAAGCGCTTGACGCTCGGCGACATCGCCACCGTGCGCGAAACCTATGAGGAAGGGTCCGTCAGCGGCCGACGCACGGGCAACCCCGCCATCGTCCTGAACGCGCTGCGGACCAACACCGGCGGCGACATCCTGGCGATGACCGAGGCGGTGGACGCGTATCTTGAGCAGGTGCGGGCCGAGTTGCCCCCCTCCATCAAGATCGAGGTCTATCAGCGCATCTCCGACTATCTCGGCGACCGCATCTGGCTGCTGATCAGCAATGGCCTTGGCGGTCTTGTCCTCGTCGTCGCCACGCTGTGGCTGTTCCTGCGCCCGCGCATCACGCTGTGGGTCGCCGTGGGGATCCCGATCGCCCTGGCGGCGACCTTCGCCCTGATGCTGTGGTTCGGGCAGACCATCAACATGATCAGCCTGTTCGCCCTGATCATGGTGCTGGGCATCATCGTCGACGACGCGATCGTCGTGGCGGAACGGGCGCAGAGCCTGCACGAGAAGGGCTACAGCCCGGAACGGGCGGCCGAACTCGGTGGCCGGCAGATGTTCTGGCCGGTGACCGCCGCGACCCTGACGACGGTCGCCGCCTTCTCTCCCATGCTGCTGATGAGCGGCCAGACGGGCGGCTTCATCGAGCCGATCCCGATGGTGGCGATCGCCGTGCTGATCGCCAGCCTGGTCGAGTGCTTCCTCATCCTGCCATCGCACCTGAAGAGCGCCCTGGCCAAGGACAGTGGCAAGTCGTCCCGCTTCCGCCTGTGGTTCGAGCGCACCTTCCAGGGCTTCCGTGACGGCCGGTTCGCGCGTTTCGTGGCCTTCTCGACCCGCTGGCGCTACGCCACGCTCGCGTCCGCCATGGCGATCATGCTGCTGGCCATGGGCCTGCAGAGCGGCGGTCGCGTGCCCTTCACCTTCATGCCCAATCCCGAGGGCCAGTGGCTGCAGCTGAACGTGCTGTTCTCCCCAGGCACCCCGCGGGAGACGGTGGCGGAGCAGCTCGACCTTGCCGAGGAGGCGATCTACCGGGTCGAGGAGGAGTTGGGATACGAGCGGGGCGGGCTGGTCAAGATCACCTTCGGCCAGCTTGGCTCCACCTATGGCGGCCGCATCGTCGACCAGGTCGGTGACTTCATCGGCGCGATGCAAGTGGAGCTCATCCCGGCCGACAAGCGAGAGCACCGCCTGCCCGACATCGTGAAGATGTGGGAGAAGGAGACGGTGCTGCTGCCCGGCATCGATCAGATCATCTTCTCGCAGGAAGAGGTCGGGTTCACCGGCCCAGGCCTCGGCTGGCGCCTGACGCATGACGATCCGTACCGGCTGAAGCAGGCCTCCATGGAACTGCAGGCCGTCATGGCGACCTACGACGGCGTCAGCGGCATCCAGGACAACCTGCCGCTGGGCAAGCCGGAGCTGGTGATGACGGTGACGCCGCGCGGCGAGGCCCTGGGCTTCACCACGGAAAGCGTCGGCCGGCAGCTTCGCGCGGCCCTGGACGGCGCCATCGCCAAGCGGTTCGCCCGCGGCGACGAGGAGATCACCGTCCGCGTCCGCCTTCCGGCCGCCGACCAGTCGGAGGAGGCGCTGCGTGACCTCCATCTCCGCTCGCCCACGGGTCAGCAGGTTCCGTTGGCCGAGGTGGTGGAACTGCACGAGCGGCCGGGCCTGGCCCGCATCTTCCGCGACGATGGACGGCGGATCGTCTCGGTGTTCGCGCAGGTCGACCTGCGGGTGGCCAACGCCAACGAGATCCGGCGCGAGATCGAGAAGACCGAACTGCCCCGCATCCTCGAGAAGTACGGCGTCGAGAAGGTTCTCGACGACGGACAGCGGCAACAGGAGGAGTTCTTCGCCGACTTCTTCAGCGGCATCCTTACGGCGCTGGCCGCCATCTACCTGATCCTCGCCTGGATCATGGGCAGCTACGGACGGCCCATCGCAGTGATGGCGATCATCCCGTTCGGCGTCGCCGGGGCCATCTTCGGGCACTGGGTGATGGGCTACTCCATGACGATGCTGTCCTACATCGCCATCATGGGACTGGCCGGCATCCTGGTGAACGACGCCATCCTTCTCGTCGACACTGTGCGCCACCGCATGGACGAGGAGGGCGAGGACCTGGAGACGGCGGTGGTGGGCGCCAGCCGGGAGCGGCTGCGCCCGGTGCTGCTGACCTCGCTCACGACCATCGGCGGCCTGCTGCCGCTGCTGTTCGAGACGAACCTCCAGGCCGCGTTCCTGATCCCGATGGCGATCAGCCTGGTGTTCGGCCTTGCCACCGCGACGGCGCTGGTGCTGGTCATGGTGCCGGCGCTCCTGCTGGCGATCCGCGACATCGGCGGCCTGTTCGGCCGGCTCTGGCGGTTCATCAAGCGGGTATCGCACTGGCTGGGGCGCGATCCCGACGCGCCGAAGCCGGCACCCCACGGCCAACCGCAGCCGCGCCCGGTGCCCGGTGGCGAATGACGGGCCAAGCCTGACGAAGCGAAACCCCGCCCGGGGAAACCGGGCGGGGTTTCTTCTTGGCGGAAAGCGGGTAGAACGGGCGGATCATGCCGAAGCCACAGCGCCCCAGCCATCCGCACCGTCGCCCGGCGGGCAAGCTTCCGACCTCCGCGCCGCGCCAGCCCCGGCCCCCGGCGGAAAAGCCGTTCCGCATCGCCGGGCTGCCGGCGGTGACGGCGCTGTTCGCGCAGGATCCCGGCCGGGTCGAACGGCTGTTCTTCGACGACCGGACCAAGGCCGCGCTGGGCGACGCCTGCGCCCTGCTGGCCCAGACCCGCAAGCCCTACCGGCTGGTGCCAGCCGAGGAGCTTGAGAAGATCGCCGGCTCGGCCATGCATGGCGGGGTGGTCGCCATCGCCAAGCCGCGACCGGTGCTGCCGTTCGATCCGGCGGCGGCGGTCGCCTGGGCCGGGGATGGCCAGCCGCTGTTGCTGCTGGATGGGATCGGGAATCCACACAATCTGGGCGCCATCGTCCGCACGGCCGCGTTCTTCGGACTGCCCCGGATCGTGCTGTCGGACCATCCGGGCCAAGCCCTGCCCTCCGAGGCGGCCTACCGGGTTGCCGAGGGCGGGTTCGAGCATGTGGCCCTGTACCGGTCCGACGGTTTCGCGGCCCAGCTTCGCAGGCTGGGCGAGGCCTACCGCACCATCGCGACGGCCCTGGGCGGCACCCGGCCGCTGGACGATCTCGTCGCCGGACCGAAGCCGGTCGCGGTGGTCCTGGGCAACGAGGAGCACGGGCTGCCGGAAGCCACGATGAGGGCCTGCGCAGCGGTAGCGACGATCCCGGGCTCGGGCTGGGTCCAGTCCCTGAACGTCAGCGCCACGGCCGCCATCGTGATCCACGAGCTGCGCCGCGCCCGGACGCCATGAGCCGCGTCATCCTGCTCAACAAGCCCTACGACGTGCTCTGCCAGTTCACGGACGAGGCGGGCCGGCCCACCCTGAAGGACTTCGTGCCGGTGCCCGGCGTCTATCCGGCCGGGCGCCTGGACCGCGACAGCGAGGGGCTTGTCGTGCTGACCGACGACGGCGCTCTGACGGCGCGCCTCGCGGACCCCCGCCACAAGACGCCAAAGGTCTATTGGGTGCAGGTGGAGGGCGTGCCGACGGACGAGGCGCTGGAGCGGCTTCGGCGCGGCGTGACCCTGAACGACGGGCCCACCCTGCCGGCCGGGGCCGACGCGATGGACGAGCCGCAGGGCCTGTGGCCGCGCGACCCGCCGGTGCGCTTCCGCAAGGCGATCCCGACAAGCTGGCTGCGCCTCACCCTGCGGGAGGGGCGGAACCGGCAGGTGCGGCGGATGACGGCGGCCGTCGGTTTCCCCACGCTGCGGCTGATCCGCTGGTCCGTCGGCGACTGGACGCTCCAGGGTCTGGCGCCCGGCGCGTGGCGGGAGGTTCCGGCGCACGCGATTCCGAAGCTGCGGCGCTGACCGATTCCGGCCCGCACCTGTTGGTGGTCCGATACCCGTTCCGAATGGGCGCTCCCCGGCGTGGAGAAAGGACCACCGATGCCCCTGCTGATTTTCCTGCTGATCGTGATCCTGATCGCGCAGATCGGGTTCTGGGACACGCTGTCCGCCGTCCTGGGCGGCGTGCTGGTGGTGGTCCTGTTCCTGATCGTGCTGGCGCTGCTGGCCGTGCTGGCGGGACGCTATGCCTGGAGCCGGATGTCCAGCCGGGTGCGCTAGATCCGTTTGGCCGCCGCCACCGCCGCCTTGGAGCCGGCGCCGACCACCCAGATCCAGGCCCGCCCGATCAGGCCGACCCGGCCGGCGTGCAGGCCGCGCGCCTCGTTGCGGTGCTCCACCTCGTCCTCCTGGCAGGAGAGCAGCAGCGACAGCAGCGCCGGGTCCCCGCCTTCGGCGCGCAGCCGGTCGATCTGCTGCTGGTAATGGTGGTCGACGAAGGTCTCCACCGCGTCGATGGTCATGTGCACCGCGCGGGCGCCGAACAGCGCGGGCAGGGCCCCGGTCAAGAACCCCGCGACCCGCCAGATCGGCAGCAGGCGCGACCGTCGGGCCGGCGGCAGGATGGCCGATATCTGCTCCAGATGGCTTTCCTCGGTCAGCAGATGGCGGCCGGCGAAATCGCGGAGTTCAGGGTCGGTCGTGACCGCCAGGATGCCCCGGTATATCTGGATGGCGCCGGTCTCCCCGGCATGGTCGCTCCGCAGCTCGGCCTCGAGCCAGGCCGGCATGGCGGTGTCGACGGGCGCCGTGACCGGCTTCGCCGCGGTGTTCGTTGTCGTCGTCATCGTCTCGATACGGCGCCCGGTTCACCCGGACGGTTGCGTTGCAGTGCCTCGTTGGCCTGAACCTATAACATTCGCCGCGAATTCCATCCGCCGGGCGGAAATGTCACAGGCGATGCGGCGGCGACATCATGTGAAGCCGAGGGCCTTCAGCGCGGCGATGGACGCTGCGGCCGTGCGGTGCAGGATGAAGGTGCCTCCCCTGGCCTCCCAACCCTCCTTCGTCTTCTCGCGGTCGTCGACGAGGACGTGGCCGGGGGCGGACCAGTCCGGCTTGTCCCGGCTCATGCAGGTGATCACCTCCACATCCTCGCCCAGCATGTTGGCGACCCAGCGCCGTTTCTGCGGGGCGGCCCAGGTGCCGATCGGGAGGCCGGTCAGGATCACCGGTCGATGGGGCCTGCAATGGGCCCAAAGCTCCTTGGCGTCGACCATCAGCTCCAGCGCGCCGAAGAAGTCGGGCTCGCGGGACAGCGCCCGCCACATCTCCCTGGTGGAGAGCTGGTCCGGGCGGCGCCCGGTGACGATCTCCACCCCCCGGTCGAAGTCTGCCAGGACGCCGTCCAGGTCCACGAACAGCTTCGTCGGCTTCATTCCGGCCCTCCGCCATTCCGCAGCTCGGCCACCGCCGCATGGCCATCGGCGCCGCTGGGTAACGGTGCCGCTCTGTCGCCGATCCAGGCCAGCACGTCGCGCCAGACCACCTCCGCCTGGAGGTCGCGCAGCAGCATGTGCCAGCCATCGTCGTAGAGGGCGAGGCGGGGCCCGGCGTCCGGCGCGGGCGGGTCGGGGAAGCGGGCCATCGCCTTCTCCCGCGGGACCTTCGGGATCACCTGCTCGTTGGCGCCGTAGAGGATGAGGGACGGCACGGCGAAATCGTCCGCGCTCTCCATGGCGAGGTCCATCAGGTTCGTCAGGCCGCGCACGGCGTCGACGCGCGTGGCCTTGATCACCAGCGGATCGCGGCCCAGCGCCCGCAGCATCTCGATGTTGTCGCTGGGCCGGATGTTCAGGTTGCGCGGCGGCTTCAGTTCCATCCAGGGCACGGTCCAGGTCGCCGCGAACAGGGCCCAACGCTGGTAGAAGGGCATGGTGTCCCGGCTCCACACCGCAGGGGCCGACAGGATCGCCCCGGCCACGCCCGGCGGCAGGTCGCGCCCGGCCAGCGCCGCCATCAGAACCGCACCGCCCATGCTTTCGCCCAGCAGATACAACGGCGTGTCCGGGTGCAGCGCACTCAGTGCCGCCGTCGCGTCCAGCAGGTCGGCGACCATCGTCTCCGTCCCCGGCCAGATGCCCCGCCGGTCCGTGCGACCGAAACCGCGCTGGTCGTAGGCGTATGTGGCGACACCCCGCGCCGCCCAGTAGCGCCCGGCGGCGTCGAAGGCGTTGGAATAGTCGTTGAAGCCGTGCAGGGCCAGGATGACCGCCGTGGGCCGCCCGTCCGGCAGCCAGCGTTTCAGCGGCAGCATCGTGCCGTCGGCGGCGCGGAAGGCGTCCTGCGTGATGGCGGGCGGGCCCGTGCGCGGGCCCATGGGCTGCAGGGTGGGCGCGCAGGCGCCGGCGAGCAGCGCCAGACAGAGGGCGAGCGTCCGCGCAAGGCGGCGGTGGGGTCGGTCAGCGGTACTCGTCGTCATTGGCCTTCGCCGACGCGGAGGCTGGCTGCGGCGCCCTTGTGAGCTGGAGGAACAGATCCTCCAGGTCGGACTCGATCGTGGACAGGTCGGCGATGCCGACCCCGGCCGCCGAGATGGCGCCCAGCAGGTCGCCCACCCGGGTGGCGCTCGGCTTATAGCGGATCACCAGCTTGCGCGGGTTCTCCAGCCGGGCGTCAAGATGCGCGAGAGCGCCGGGCACCGCGTCCTGGTCGTGGTCCAGGGTCACCACCAGCTCCTTCTGGTCCAGCCGCCGGACCAGCGACTGCGTGCTGTCGCAGGCGACGAGCTGACCATGGTTGATGATGGCGATGGTGTCGCAGAGCTCCTCCGCCTCCTCAAGGTAGTGCGTGGTCAGGACCACGGTTGTCCCGGCCCGGTTCAGCTCGCGCACATGGGCCCAGAGGGACTGGCGCAGATCGACGTCGACGCCGGCCGTCGGCTCGTCCAGCACCAGCACGGGCGGGGCGTGCACCATGGCCTTCGCCACCATAAGGCGCCGGCGCATGCCGCCCGACAAGGTGCGGGCGTAGGCGTCGGCCTTGTCGGCGAGGCCGACCGCCTGGAGCAGCCGCTCCGTCTGCCGTTCCCGCTTCGGCACGCCATAGAGGCCGGCCTGAAGGTCCAGCAGCTCGCGCGGGGTGAAGAAGGGGTCGAGGTTGAGTTCCTGCGGGACCACGCCGATGGCCGCGCGGGCGGCACGCGGGTCGGTGTCGATGTCGATGCCCCAGACCCTGGCCGTGCCGCTGGTCTTGTTCACCAACCCGGCCAGGATGTTGATGAAGGTGCTCTTGCCAGCACCGTTGGGGCCCAGCAGGCCGTAGATCGACCCGCGCGGGATGGTCAGGCTGACGCCCTTCAGCGCCTCCTTCGGGCCCGCCTTCCCCTTGGCCGCGTAGGTCTTGCGGAGATCGTGGACCTCCAGCGCCTGGGCGGGCGGCTCGGCCAGAGGGCGGCCGACGGGGGCGGTCTGTTCGGTCAGGGCGTCGGGCATGGGACGGCGGGGTTCCGTTCGGCGGAGCGGGGACGGGGCTGGTCTGGCGTTGGAGGTATCACCCCGTCGCGCCCATGGTCAATCACGCCACCCCCGGCCGCCCCACCGGTGGCATCGCTCATTCCGGCAGGGGGATGAACTCGTGCTCCGACGGCACCGCCGGGAAGCGGCCGGCCTTCCAGTCGGCCTTGGCCTGCTCGATCCGGTCCTGGGAGCTGGAGACGAAGTTCCACCAGATGTGCCGAGGGCCGTCCATCGGCTCCCCGCCCAGCAGCAGGATGCGCGACGGCTCCTCCGCCCGCAGGGTGATCTCGTCGCGCGGCCCGAACACGAGCAGCTGTCCCGCCTCGAAGCTGTCGACCGCCACGCGGATGCGGCCCTTGGCGATATAGACCGCGCGTTCCTCGTAGGTCGCCGGCAGCGGCAAGGACGCCCCCGCATCGAGCTGGGCGTCGACGTAGAACATGGCGCTGGCCATGGGGAAGGGGGACCTGGCGCCGTACATCTCCCCGGCGACGACGCGGACCACGGCGCCGTCCGCCTCGATCACCGGCAGGTCCGCCGTGCCCAGGTGCAGGAAGCCGGGGTCGCGCTCCTCCTGCGCCTTGGGCAGGGCGATCCAGGACTGGATGCCGAACAGCGGGTTCTCATGGTCCCGCACCTCCAGCGCCGTGCGCTCGGAATGCACGATGCCGCGGCCGGCCGTCATCAGGTTGATCTCGCCGGGGCGGATCGCCTGAACCGTGCCCAGGCTGTCGCGGTGCATGATCTCCCCGTCGAACAGATAGGTGATGGTGGCGAGCCCGATATGCGGGTGGGGGCGCACATCCACACCCATGCCGGGCTTGAACACGGCCGGCCCCATCTGGTCCCAGAAGATGAACGGGCCGATCATCTGCCGCTTGGCGCTGGGAAGGGCGCGGCGCACCTCGAACCCGCCCAGGTCGCGCGCCCGGGGCACGATGATGGTCTGCAGGGACGGGCAGGTGCCCGCCTCCGCCCAGGGGTCGTCCGCCGGCTGCCAGCTCATCGCCCGTCTCCTTCTTGGAAGCCCAGGCTGAAGGTAGGCCCTCCGGTGCCGCCCGCCAATCCCGCGGATGGTCGTGGATTGCCGTCAGGCCACCTGGCGGAGGGACTGGCGCGGCAGGACGATGCCCACTTCGCCGCCGGCGGGCCCGGCCGCGAACTCCAGACGGCCGCCATGCGCGCGGGCCAGCGCCTGCACGATGGGCAGGCCGAGGCCCGCACCCCCGGCTCCGCTGACCAGGGGGTCCCGCCCGCTGTCGAGCGGCCGGTCCAGCTGCTGGCGCACCTCAACCGGCACCCCGCCTCCCGCGTCGCGGACATAGAGGGCGATGTCCGCTCCGATGCGGGCGCCGACCGCGACGCGGGCGTTGGCCGGGCCGTAGCGGATGGCGTTCGCCAGCAGATTCAGCAGCATCTGCCGCATGGCCCGGCGGTCCGCGCTGATCACGAGGCCAGCCGGGACGTCCGATTCCAGCCGGATGTGGCGCTCCGCCGCGACCGGGGCGGCGACCGCCAGCGCGTCGGCCACCAGCGCCTGGAGGTTCAGCATCTCGAACCGGAGTTCGAGCTTGCCGGATTCCACACGGGCGAGGTCCAGGATGTCGTTCACCAGGGCCAGCAGGTGCCCGGCGCTGCGGTGGATGTCGCCCGCGTAGGCGGCATAGCGGTCGATGTCGGCGCCGAAGATGCGGTCGCGGATGATCTCCGAGAAGCCCATGATCGCGTTGAGCGGCGTGCGCAGCTCGTGGCTCATGTTGGCGAGGAAGCGGGACTTCGCGGCGTTCGCCTCCTCCGCGCGGTCACGGGAGCGGACGAGGTCGGCGATGTATCCGGCCTCCCGGCCGGCGGCCCGGTCGATGTGGACGGCGAACAGGGCGACGAGACCCGCGAAGATCACGAAGGCCCCGACATAGACGGCCAGCAGCCGGTACCAGGTCCGCAGCACATCCTGGACCGCGAAGCCGACGGCCACCACGAGCGGCAACCCGTCCAGGCTGCGGTAGGCGGTGATCCGGCGGAGGCCGTCGGTCTGCACCACCGCGTCGAACAGCCCGTTCGGTGACCGCGCGAGCGCCTCGAACAGCGGGCCGGAGTATCTGCGCCCGAGCATTCCCTCGTCGAAGGGCGCCCGCACGAGCAGGGTGCCGTCGGTGCGGAACAGGCCGACGGCGGCGTTCGGCCCCGGCCGGATCCCCTCGTAGAGGTTCAGCGTCCTGTCCAGGGTGATGGCCGCCGACACGACGGCGACCCCGTGCGCATTCGCCGACGCCTTCCGCGCCACGGGCAGGAAGCGCGCGCCGGTGATGCGGCTGACGCCCGGTCTGCCCACGAACCAGCCCGCATGGCCGCCCAGGATGGCCGCCACGTAATCGCGGTCGGCCAGGGACACGGGGCCCGCCAGGGTGCCCGGCGGCCAATCCTGGGCCAGCCCGTCGGGCCCGATGAGCCGGACGGAAAAGTCGGCGCCCAGGGTGGCCTGCATCGTCATCGAGGCGGCGTGGGCCTCCTCCCTGGCGCGCGGATGGTCGTTAAGGCTGATGTGGCTGTCGACCGCCTGGACCGCCGCCATGGCGGCGCGGTAGGTCCGGTCGGCGTCCACCCGGAGCACCTCGACGATCCGCTCGACGTCCCGCGTCGCCTGCTCGATCAGCATCCGCCGTTCCGACCACGCGTGCAGCCCGATGCCGACTGCCGCCGCGAACGCCAGCGCCAATGCCGCCGCGGCGATGCGGACGCGGCGGGTACTGCTGTCGTTGCGGTCGAGGGCTGTGGCGGTCATCGGGATCGGGTGGCGGTGCTGGACCGCACTCGGACATGGTCGTGATCGCCTTACCTCAATCGAAAGAGGTAAAAGTTTGATTAGCGGTCCATGATACCGGTCCGGCATGGCGGGACCGCTTGAACCGCCCGCCGGACTGTGGCATCGCAGCGGTGCCGGGCTACCCCGTCCGGCGACGCCCTCACGAATGGATCGGAGCGCACCCCATGCGGACCTGGGCCGGCCGTCTGCGCAGCCTGATGGTGCTGTCCCTGCTGGCGGCCCTGTTCATGCCGCTGCTTCTGGCGACGGAGGTCTGGCTGATCGTCAGCCCGTCGCTCTGCGTGGCGGCGGCCGTGTTCTACTGGCTCGCCAACTGGGCCGAGCGCCGCGCCATCCGCCGCCAGGAGATGCTGGGCCGGTTCGACTGGGAGGTGTGAGGGGCGGAAAGGATTGCGGGGCCGAGGGCAAAGCCACTAGACGCGCAGGTTCAACCCCCCGGTCGTTTCGGAACGTGAGCCGATCACGACAGTGCTGGCACCGCTGGAGCTGACGCTGACGCGGTAGCCATCGCCGACATAGTTCAGCGTGAAGCTGCCGACAGAAAGACGACGGTCCGGCGTCTCGGTCACGATCGTACCCTCTGCGCGGAAAAAGTCTTGGAAGAATTTCACCCCATTCTTGTGAAGCTCTTCGAGGCGCGGCAGGAGTTTCTCGTAAGCGGCTATGTCGCTCTCGGAAAGTTGCGCCCGCAGCTCCGACCTGGTTAGCCACTCTCGAGTATTGTTCAAGGTGCGAACGCCAGACTTAAAATATTGCATATGTTGTTCCATTGAGACCCGAATTCCATCGGCAGTCGCCTCCACGGGCTCCTCGCGGCCGGTCGCCGGGTCGATGTATACAGGCTTGTCGGGTTCGGTCAGCGGCTCGCCGCGGAACATGCGCACGCCGGTCGCGGCGGTCGTGCCGTTCACCGTTTCCCGCAGCTGCCGCGTCTTCTCGAGAGGGTCGGGGGCGCGCCCATTCGGGGCCTTGGCGGGAGTGTCCGCCGCGCCCGGAGGCACCGGGCGGAACAGGTCGAGCACGAGGCCCGAGTTATTGATGCTGACCATTCTGGCCATCCTGATGAGGCGATTTCGCCAGACACCACAACTAACATACTAGTGATCGCGCGTCAATGCGCGCCAGGGTGCGCCGTGCATGCGGCGAGGCCACGAAAGGCGTGTCGGCGACGTGATCGTCCATCCACGGACGGCACCGTGACGCACGCGAAGGCCTCGCGCGTGCGCCGTGCCCGCCGCGTGTGAAAGTCGGATGATCGGAGAAAGGACGGTGGTGCCCCGAGTCGGATTTGAACCAACGGCCTACCGCTTACGAAGCGGTTGCTCTACCGCTGAGCTATCGGGGCATGCCTCACCGCAGGCAGGCGCGGGTTCTAGCAAAGACCGCCCGGATTGGCAACACGCGTGTCCGGGTATTTTCGCAGGCGCGGTCGGGGCCGGACCGGGGGCTCACCGGGCCCCGTGGCTGCGCAGGAAACCGGCCGCGACCTTGGCCGACTGCTCATGGGCGAAGTAGGTCTTGTTGGCGTCGGCCTCGCTGTAGCCCTGGGCGATCGCCCGCTTGTAGGCGACGTAGTACTCGAACGCCTGCCCGCACATGGTCTGGAGCTGGCTGTCGCCCCCGCCTTCCAGCGCCTTGGATCGGTAGTTCTGCTCGGTGAAGCCCGCGCAGGCGCCGGTCGCGAGGTTGGGTTTGGTCGGGCAGGAGCCGACGCCGGGGGCGCCTCCGCCCGCCAGGGCCTGGGTCAGCGGCGCCCCCAGTGCGGGGGC
>JAJUIU010000002.1 GCA_029267445.1 Rhodospirillaceae bacterium | reverse complement strand
CTGCGCCCGCCGGTGCCGCCCGCGCAGGCGGCCCTCGTCTCCTTCGTCGCGGCCGTGGCCGTGGCGGACGCGGTCAGCGCGCTTGTCCCCGGCAATGTCCGCCTTAAATGGCCGAACGACGTGCTGGTCGACGGGGCGAAGGTGTCGGGCATCCTGCTGGAATCGGAACGGGCCGCCGACGGGGCGGTGGACTGGCTGGTGCTGGGCGTCGGCGTCAATGTGGCCCATTATCCGCGGGACATGGAGTATGCCGCGACGTCGCTCCACGCCGCCGGGGCCCCGGTGCCGGTCGAACGGGTGCTGGAGCGGTTCCTGACCGCGTTCGCGGCGTGGTACGCGCGCTGGACCGGCCAGGGCTTCGCCCCGATCAGGGCCGCATGGCTGAACGCGGCGCGGGGGTTCGGCGGGCCGGTGACGGTGCGGCTTTCGGATGAGACGTTCACAGGTCTGTTCGTCGACCTGGACGGTGAGGGTGGGCTGGTGGTCGAAACGCCGTCGGGCCCGCGCCGGGTGACCGCCGGGGACGTCTTCTTCGGCTGAAAGGCGGGACATGCTTCTGGCCATCGACGCGGGCAACACCAACGTCGTCTTTGCCGTCTTCGACGGGACGGAGAAGCGCGGCCAATGGCGCATCTCCACCGAGGGGCGCCGCACCTCCGACGAATATGCCGTCTGGCTGGTCGCCCTCATGGCGATGAAGGGGCTGACGCCCGGGGACATCGACGCGGCGATCCTGTCATCCGTGGTGCCGGCCCAGACGGGCACGCTGATCAAGCTGTGCCAGGACCATTTCGGCTGCACGCCGCTGCGGATCGGCGATCCGGATGTGGACCTCGGCATCGAGATCCGGATCGACAACCCGCGCGAGGCGGGTGCCGACCGGCTGGTGAACGCCGTGGCCGCCGTGGCGGCTTACCCGGCCCCCCTGGTGGTGATCGACATCGGCACCGGCACGACCTTCGACGTGGTGGACGCGGACGGCGCCTTCGCCGGCGGCGTGATCGCGCCGGGACCCAACCTGTCGCTGGACGCGCTGCACAGGGTGGCGGCGCAGTTGCCCAAGGTCGATATCGTGAAGCCGGCCCGCGCCATCGGGAAGGGCACCGTCGGCGCCATGCAGTCCGGCATGTACTGGGGCTACACCGGGATGATCGAAGGCATCCTGACCCGCATCAAGGCGGAGCTGTCGCCTACCGGCGATCCCAAGGTGACCGTGATCGGCACCGGCGGCCTGGTGCGCCTGTTCACCCAGGAGAACGAGCTGGTGGACGCGATCGACGGCGACCTGACGCTGCGCGGGCTGCTGCTTATCCATCAACGCAACACCGCCAGGTAAATATCAGATATGGCGAACGATCTTTCCCTGGACGGTGAGGAATTCGATCCCGAGGCCCTGTACTTCGTCCCGCTGGGCGGTGCGGGCGAGATCGGGATGAACCTGAACGTCTACGGCTATGGCGGCAAATGGCTGATCGTCGATCTAGGCGTCAGCTTCGCCGACGAGACGACGCCGGGCGTGGAGATCATCCTGCCCGACCCGGCCTTCGTCGAGGAGCGGGTCCAGGACCTTGTGGGGATCGTCGTCACCCACGCCCATGAGGACCATCTGGGCGCCATCCCGTATCTGTGGGAGGACCTGGGCTGCCCGGTCTACTGCACGCCCTTCGCCGCCGCCGTGCTGCGGGCCAAGCTGATCGAGCGGGGCTTGCAGGGGCAGGTGAAGCTGATCGAGATCCCGCCGGCGGGCCGCTTCAAGGTCGGGCCCTTCGACCTGGAGCTGATCACCGTCACCCATTCCATCCCGGAACCGGGCGCCCTGGTCATCCGGACACCGGCGGGAACGGTGCTGCACAGCGGTGACTGGAAGCTGGACCCCGACCCCATCATCGGCACCGTGGCCGACGAGGCCGCCCTGCGGGCCCTGGGCGAGGCCGGGGTGGACGCGCTGGTCTGCGACAGCACCAACGCGCTGGTGCCCGGGGTGTCGGGCTCGGAGGCGGCGGTGCGGGACAGCCTGATCCAGCTGTTCGGCCGCTACCGGAACCGCATCGCCATCGGCTGCTTCGCCACCAACGTGGCGCGGCTGCATTCGATCGCCGTGGCCGCCCAGGCCAACGGGCGGGATGTGGCCCTGGTCGGCCGGTCGCTGTGGCGCATCGACGGGGCGGCGCGGGCCAACGGCTATCTGACCGACCTGCCGCCCTTCGTGACGGAGAAGGATGCCGGCTTCATCCCGAAGGAGAAGCTGGTGCTGATCTGCACCGGCAGCCAGGGGGAGCCGCGCGCAGCCCTGTCCCGGATCGCCGAGGGCGATCATCCGGAGATCGCGCTGGAGAAGGGGGACGTGGTCATCTTCTCCGCCCGCGAGATCCCCGGCAACGAGAAGGCCATCGCGCGGGTGCAGAACGGGCTGATCCGCCGGGGGGTGGAGGTGGTGACGGCGGACGACGCCTTCGTCCATGTCTCCGGCCATCCGGCGCGGGACGAGCTGGTCAGCATGTACCAGTGGGTGCGGCCCAACGTCGCCATTCCGGTCCATGGCGAGCAGCGCCATCTCCAGGCCAACGCGCAGCTCGCCCGCGACTGCCAGGTGCCCGAGGCCATCGTGCCGGAGGACGGCATGGTCATCCGCATCGGCCCCGGCAAGGCGCGGGTGGAGGGCTATGTCAGCACCGGGCGGCTGTGCGTGGATGGCAAGCGCATCGTGCCGCTGGGCAACGGGGCCATGCGCTCCCGCGTCCGCATGTCCCAGAGCGGGGCGGCGGTGGTGACGCTGGTCCTGGGGCCGAAGGGCGATCTGCTGGCCGATCCGCAGGTGTCGGCGATGGGATTGTACGAGGCCGACGAGATGGAGGACGAGTTGCCGGAACTGGTGGACATCGTCCGCGGCGCGGTGGAAAAACTGCCCCGGGCGCAGCGCCAGGACGACCAGATCGTCCGCGAAGCGGCGCGGCTCGCGGTGCGGCGGGCCTTCGGTTCCAGCCAGGGCCGCAAGCCGATCACCGAGGTGCATCTGATCAGGATCTGAGGCGGGGGAAGTTCGCATGATCGGCCGCTTGAACCATGTCGCCATCGTCGTGCCTGATCTGGCCGCAGCGTCGGCCGTTTACCGGGACACGCTGGGCGCTACCGTCAGCGCCCCCGTCGACCTGCCGGCGCACGGCGTGACCACCGTGTTCGTCGAGCTGCCGAACACGAAGATCGAGCTGCTGCATCCGCTGGGGGCGGACAGCCCAATTGCCAAGTTCCTGGCCAACAACGCGTCGGGCGGCATCCACCATGTCTGCTACGAGGTGGACGACATCCTGGCCGCGCGCGACCGGCTGAAGGAGCAGGGGATGCGCGTGCTGGGAGACGGCGAGCCGAAGATCGGCGCCCACGACAAGCCCGTGCTGTTCCTGCATCCGAAGGACTTCATGGGCACGCTGGTCGAGCTGGAGCAGGCGTGACATGAGCTGGCTGACCCTCGCCGCCATCTACTTCACCGTCTGGTGGGTCGTGCTGTTCGCCGTCCTGCCCTTCGGCGTGCGCCCGGTGGAGACGCCGGAGCCGGGGCATCAGCCGGGGGCGCCGGCCGTGCCGATGCTGAAAAAGAAGTTCCTGTGGACGACCATCATCTCCGCCATCCTGGTGGGCGCCATGTGGAGCCTGTTCGCCACGGGCCTGCTGGATTGGCGGTCGATCGTCCGCCCGGCCGCTTGAGGCTGGCCGCTTGACCCTGACCTACTGCGACGCCGCACCTGGCCATCCCTGGCACGGGCCCTACCACGACACCGAGTACGGCGTGCCCGTCACGGACGAGGCGGCCCTGTTCGAGCGTCTGATCCTGGAGATCAACCAGGCGGGGCTTTCCTGGCTGACCGTGCTGAAGAAGCGCGCCGCGTTCCAGGCCGCCTATGACGGCTTCGTGGTCGACACGGTGGCGGCGTACGGGGAGGCGGACGTCGCCCGCCTGATGGCCGATCCGGGCATCATCCGCAACCGGCTGAAGATCGAGGCGGCGATCGTCAACGCGCGTGTCATCCAGGGGATGCGGGACAGCCATGGCGGGTTCGCGGCGTGGCTGGCGGCCCACCACCCGCTGTCGAAGCCGGACTGGCTGAAACTGTTCAAGCGGACCTTCCGCTTCACCGGCGGGGAGATCGTCGGCGAGTTCCTGATGAGCATCGGCTATCTGCCGGGCGCCCACCGGCCCACCTGCGAGGCCTTCCGACGCCTCGAATCGCTGGACCCGCCGTGGATGGTGGCCAGGAGGGCCGGATTTGCCGGATATGGCGATTAAGAAACAGGCAGAATCCTGCTGCGCGCCGTGCATCTGCCCACCACGTGGGCAGAAAGTCCAAAAAACGCACAAAAAAAGAAGGCAAGCCAGATTCTGGGCTTGCCTTCGCTGATACAGCGTACCAAGATTCCTGGCGTTGGGAGGGGTTATCCCCTCTCGATTGACGCCTGGTGGCGATTCCTCCCTAAACTCAGGCCGCGCCGGTCTCCGGCGCGGTTTTTTCTTTTTCGTGACGGACTATAGAAGATCGATCCGGGCCCGTCGATACCCTTTTTGCTGAATTATGCGGCGAAATGCCCGCTTAGGGGCAGGGTTCGATCCAATTTGTAAGCAGTGAATGCTATGTCATTATGTCTTTATAGCTTTTCTCTCTTTTCAGGCTCATATGACGGCGAATTTCACCAGGAATAAAAGGGCCAGGATCGCCACCGCCGGATGCAGGTCCTTCGGTCGTCCCGAGACGATCTTCACGCCCGCATAGGTGATCAGGCCGAATCCGATCCCGTGGGCGATCGAATAGGTCAGCGGCATGGCCAGCGCCGTCACCACCGCCGGCGCATATTCCGTCACATCCTCCCAATCCACCTCCGTCAGCCCCCGCGCCATCAGACAGGCGACGTAGAGCAGGGCGGGGGCGGTAGCGTAGGCGGGGATGTTCGCCGCCAGCGGGGCGAGGAACAGGCAGGCGACGAACAGCAGCGCCACCACCACCGCCGTCAGCCCGGTGCGCCCGCCCACATTGGTGCCGGCGGCACTCTCGATATAGCTGGTGACAGTGGAGGTGCCGACGGCCGCACCCACCACGGTCGCGGTGCTGTCGGCCAGCAGCGCCTGCCGCAGGCGGGGCAGCCGGCCGTCCGGCGTCAGCAGGCCCGCGCGGTGCGACACGCCGACCAGGGTTCCCGCCGTGTCGAACAGGTCCACGAACAGGAAGGCGAAGACGATCGCGATCAAGCCGACCTGGAGGGCGCCGGCCAGATCCATCTGGAGGAAGGTCGGCGACGGGTCCGGGGGCAGGGAGACGATCCGGCCGTCGAACGGGCTGACGCCCAGCAGCATGCCCGCGGCCGCCGTCACCAGGATGGCGATGACGACGGCGCCCGTGACCCGCCACGCCACCAGCCCGATCAGCAGCACGAAGCCGAAGGCGGCCAGCTGCGCCTCAGCCCGGCCGAGGTCGCCCAGGGTCAGCAACGTCACCGGATGGTCGGCGACGATGCCCGCGTTCTGCAGCGCGATGATGCCCAGGAACAGGCCGATCCCGGCCGAGATGGCGAACTTCAGGCTGCGCGGGATGGCGTTCACCACCGCCTCCCGCACCGGCAGGATGGACAGCACGATGAAGATGACGCCCGACAGGAACACGGCCCCCAGCGCCACCTGCCAGGAATAGCCGAGCTGCCCGACCACGCCGTAGGCGAAGTAGGCGTTCAGCCCCATGCCGGGGGCAAGGGCGATGGGGTAGTTGGCCAGCAGCCCCATCATCAGCGTGCCGACGGCGGCCGCCACGCAGGTGGCGACGAACACGGCCCCCGCATCCATGCCCGTGCTGGACAGGATCTGCGGATTCACGAAGATGATGTAGGCCATGGTGAGGAAGGTGGTGAGGCCGGCCAGCGCCTCGGTCCTGGGGGTCGTGCCGTTGGCGCGGAGTTTGAATAAGCGTTCGAGCATGGATTCGGACAAGGCCGGGCCCCCTGGCCGTGACGGGAGTGCGTGCGATGCGGCGAGGAGTATTCCGGCAACGGGCGATCGGCGCCACTGCTTTGATGGCGCTGCTGTTTTCCAGCACCGTGCAGGCCACCGAGGCCCAGCGGCCGACCCAGGCGCCGGCCTGGGCGGCGCCGCCGCAATCGGCCCCCACCATCGTCGTCGACCGCGCTGCGTGCCGCTGGGTGCAACGGCATGAGCCAACTGCGGACGTGGCCTACAAGCCCGGTGTCGATGCGCGGGGCAAGGCCGTGGCGCCAGCGGACCTTCCCGGCTCCTCGGGTATCGCCCTGCCTGAGACGATCGAGATCGGGATTACCGTTCCTCTGGCCGAGCGGTTCGGCGTGCCACGGGACGCGCTCTACAAGGCGGAGGCCTATGTCGGTACGGTGACGCTGCGGGACGGCAAGGTGCTGTTCAACGGTCAGCCGATCAATCCCGCCGCCGAGGGCGAGCTTGTGGCCCTGTGCGCCAAGCAGGAGGGCGGGGGGCGCTGACCCCGCGTTCCGCCACGGCGGGCGGCATGGACACCGCAAGGCGCATTGCCTAAAGTCCGCGCGCTTCGAAACCCGCCTGCCGCGAGTGCCGCACCATGCGCATGTCCCAGTTCTTCCTGCCCACCATGAAGGAGACGCCGGCCGAGGCGCAGATCGTCAGCCATCGGCTGATGCTGCGGGCGGGGATGATCCGGCAGACCAGTGCCGGCATCTACGCCTGGCTGCCGCTGGGCTGGCGGGTGCTGCAGAAGATCAGCCAGATCGTGCGGGAGGAGCAGGACGCGGCCGGCGCCCAGGAGCTGCTGATGCCGACGATCCAGTCGGCCGACCTGTGGCGCGAGTCCGGCCGCTACGAGGCCTACGGCAAGGAGATGCTGCGCATCACCGACAGGCACGAGCGGGAGATGCTGTACGGCCCCACGAACGAGGAGATGATCACCGACATCTTCAAGACGTTCGTGAAGAGCTACAAGGACCTGCCCAGGAACCTGTACCACATCCAGTGGAAGTTCCGGGACGAGATCCGGCCCCGCTTCGGCGTGATGCGCGGGCGCGAGTTCCTGATGAAGGACAACTACAGCTTCGACCTTGACCGCGAAGGCGCGGAGCTGTCGTACCGCAAGATGTTCCTGGCTTACTTGCGCACCTTCGCCCGCATGGGGCTGAAGGCCATCCCGATGCGCGCGGACACAGGCCCCATCGGCGGGGACCTCAGCCACGAGTTCATCATCCTGGCCGAGACGGGCGAGAGCCAGGTGTTCTGCGACAAGGCGTGGCTGGACCTGGACGTGCTGGCGGAGGCGCCGGGGTATGACAGCGACCTGAAGGACTTCTTCGCCAAGTACACGAACATCTACGCCGCCACGGAGGAGATGCACGACGCGGCGAAGGCGCCGGCCGATCTCGTGACGGCGCGCGGGATCGAGGTGGGGCACATCTTCTACTTCGGGACCAAGTATTCCGCCCCCATGGGGGCCGTGGTGGCGGGACCGGACGGCAGCCCGGTCACCGTGGAGATGGGCAGCTACGGCATCGGCGTGTCCCGGCTGGTCGCCGCCATCATCGAGGCGAGCCATGACGAGCACGGCATCATCTGGCCGGAGCCGGTGGCACCCTTCACGGTGGCCATCGTGAACCTGAAGATCGACGACGCCGACTGCGCCCGCGTGAGCGGCGACCTCTACGCCAAGCTCCAGTCGGCGGGTGTCGACGTGCTACTGGACGACCGGGACGAACGGCCGGGGGCGAAGTTCGCCGACATGGACCTGATCGGCGTGCCCTGGCAGCTGACGGTCGGCCCGCGCGGCCTGAAGACCGGTGTTGTCGAGCTGAAGCGCCGCGCCACGGGCGAGAAGCGGGAGCTGTCGGTCGAGGCGGCCCTGGCGGAACTGACGGCCCGGGGCTGATGTGACGTTCGCGACCGGCTGGTTCGCGTCCCTGCGGGATTTCCCACGGGGCGTGTGGGTGCTGCTGGGTGGCGTGCTGGTGCTGCGCACCGGCGCCATGGTGGCGCCGTTCCTGACCCTGTTCCTGACGGAGGGGCGGGGGCTGGACCCCGCCACGGCCGGCCTCGTCGTCTCCGCCTACGGGGCGGGGGCCGTGCTGGGCAGCATCGCGGGCGGGCTGCTGGCCGACCGGTTCGGGCGGCGGCCGACCATGCTGCTGGCGCTGACCGGGGCGGGGTGCCTGTTCCCCCTGGGGCCGCTGGTGGACGGGCAGGCGGCGCTGATGGCGCTCTTGTTCGCCACGGGCTTCATGATCGACATCTACCGCCCGGCCGCGATGGCGGCGATGGCGGACATGGTGCCGGAGGAGCGACGGGTCCGCGTCTACGCGCTGAACTACTGGGTGGCGAACATCGGCTCCGCCCTGGCGCCGGTGCTGGGCGGGCTGCTGGCGGCGTTCGGGTTCGGCATCCTGTTCGTGGCGAACGGGGCGGCGATCCTGTCCTACGCGCTGGCGGTGCTGCTGCTGTTCAAGGAGCCGGCGGGACTGCTCCGCGCCGAGGCGGGAACCATGGAGCGCGTCAGCGCCTGGTCCACCCTGCGCGATCCGGTGGTCTGGACCGTGTCCGGCGGGTCGGTGCTGACGGCGATCCTGTTCGTCCAGTCCTACGCCATGCTGCCGCTGGCCATGCGGGCCGATGGGCTGGGCACGGTCGCCTACGGGATCGCCGTCGGCCTGAACGCGGTGACGGTGGTGCTGTTCTCCCTGCCCGTGGGCCAGTGGGTGGCCCGGTTCGAGCCGCGCCGGGTGCTGGCCGCCGGCGCCCTGCTGATGGGGTTCGGCATGGCGCTGACCGGCTGGGCGGAGGGGATGCTGGCCTACTGCGCCACCGTGGTGCTGTGGTCGCTGGGGGAGATCGTGATCGCCCCGGTCGCACCCGCGCTGCTGGCGGCGGCCGCCCCGCCGGGGCGCCGGGCCCTCTACCAGGGCACGCTGACCGCCTCCTGGGGATGGTCGTCCCTGCTGGGGCCGGCGGCGGGCGGAGCGCTGTATGCCGCCGATCCGGGCCTTCTGTGGGCCGCCTGCGCCGGGCTGGGCGTGGCGGCGGCGGTCATCTTCGCAATGACGCCCCGGCCGAAACCGGCGGTGGCGGTGGCCTAGCGGAGGGTGCGGGTTCGCTTTTCAGGCGACGAATCCCCGCGGCCTTGCCATAAATGCGCCGCCAAGCGGAGGGATCGTCCGCCCGGTCAGAGGTACCACCCGAAAGCCCCCATGATCTTTTCCGCCTTCGAACGCATGGTCGCGATGCGCTACCTCCGGGCCCGCCGGCAGGAGGGGTTCATCAGCGTCATCGCCGGGTTCTCCCTGCTGGGCATAGCGCTCGGCGTGGCCACCCTGATCATCGTCATGTCGGTGATGAACGGCTTCCGGGCGGAGCTGCTGGGCCGGGTGCTGGGCGTGAACGGCCATGCCTATGTCTACGCGCCCATCGGTCTGCTCGAGGATTACCAGCCGCTCGCCGACCGGCTGCGCGGCGCCCAGGGCGTGGTGGCCGTGATGCCCTATGTGGAGGGGCAGGCGCTGGTCAGCATCCAGGGCATTGCCACCGGGGTGCAGGTGCGGGGCATCAAGCCGGAGGATTTCCGCACGCGGCCGGTGGTGGGCGACAGCGTGGTCCTGGGGGACGAGGCGGAGTTCGGCCCGGGCGGCATCGCCATCGGCGTGCGGCTCGCCCAGCGGTTCGGCCTGCGCGTGGGCGACGAGCTGTCGCTGATCAGCCCGCGCGGTGCCACCACCGCCTTCGGCACGGTGCCGCGCACCGGCAGCTTCCGCATCGCCGCCATCTTCGAGGTCGGCATGTCGGAGTATGACAGCAACATCGTCTACATGCCGCTGGACACGGCGCAGACCTTCTACCGCATGCCGGGGCAGGTGACGGCGCTGGAGGTGTTCTTCGCCGACCCGAACGACATCGGCCGGCTGCGGGCGACGCTGGCGAACGCCGTGGCCGGGCAGGGCCGCGTGCTCGACTGGCAGCAGACGAACTCCAGCTTCTTCACGGCCCTGCAGGTAGAGCGGAACGTGATGTTCCTGATCCTCAGCCTGATCATCATGGTGGCCGCCTTCAACATCATCTCCAGCATGATCATGCTGGTGAAGGACAAGGGCCGGGACATCGCCATCCTGCGCACCATGGGGGCGACGCGCGGCATGGTGATGCGCATCTTCCTGCTGTCGGGCGCCAGCATCGGCGTGATCGGCACGGTGGCGGGCTTCGTCCTGGGCGTCGTGTTCTGCGAGAACATCGAGGCCATCCGCCAGGGCATCCAGACCCTGACCGGGACCGACCTGTTCAACGCGGAGATCTACTTCCTTTCCCAGCTTCCGGCGAAGATCGACTGGGTGGAGGTGGGCCAGGTGGTCGGCATGGCGCTCGCCCTCAGCTTCGGCGCGACGCTGTATCCAAGCTGGCGGGCAGCCCGGCTCGATCCGGTGGAGGCGCTGCGCTATGAGTGAGCCGGTGCTTTTCCTGGACGGCATCCGCCGCACCTTCAGCCAAGCCGGGTCGGACCTGGAGGTCCTGCGCGGTGTGACCTGCGCGGTGAATCCGGGCGAGCTGGTGGCCTTGGTCGGGCCAAGCGGGGCCGGCAAGTCCACCCTGCTGCATATTGCCGGCCTGCTGGAGCATGCGGACGCCGGCACCATCCGGATCGACGGGCACGACGCCGCCAAGCTGGGTGATGGGGACCGCACGGCGCTGCGCCGCCGGGCCATCGGCTTCGTCTACCAGTTCCACCATCTGCTGCCGGAGTTCAGTGCCGAGGAGAACATCGTTCTGCCGCAGATGATCGGCGGCACGGCAAGGGCGGAGGCCAAGGCGCGGGCGACTGAGCTCTTGACCCTGGTCGGCCTCGCCAACCGGGCCACGCACCGGCCGGCGCGCCTGTCGGGCGGGGAGCAGCAGCGGGTGGCCATCGCGCGGGCGCTGGCCAACAAACCGCGCCTGCTCATCGCCGACGAGCCGACGGGCAACCTGGACCAGCACACGGCCGAGGACGTGTTCACCGTGTTCAAGGACCTGGTGCGCGGGCAGGGGCTGGGCGCCCTGGTCGCCACGCACAACCTGGATCTCGCCCGCCGGATGGACCGCGTGCTGGAGATGCGCGACGGCGTTCTGGTGGAGCATTGAGCGCGTTCACCATCCCGCTGCCGGCGGGATATCGCCCGGACTGGGTGTTCAAGTATCACGGCCGCGATCCCGAGGGCCCGACGGAACGGGTGTCCGGAAACCGCCTGATCAAGGCGGTGGAGATCGGCGGCCGGCCGGTGATCCTGGACATGAGGATCGGCGGCCAAGCTGTTGATCTGACGATGCGCCCTGCCCTCGGCGGTGCCGACCTCGCCCAGGCGGAGCGAATCGTCGCCCGCATGCTGGGCCTGACCGGCGATCCGACGGGGTTCGAGGCGCGGGCGGCGGCGGAGCCGGCCGTGGCCCGCCTGATCGGCGACCGCATGGGCCTGCGGTTTCCACTGTCGGCCACGATCTTCGAGGGGCTGGTCTGGGCCATCGTCGGGCAGCAGGTGAACCTGAAGTTCGCCGCCACCCTGCGCCGGACGGTGATCGAGCTGGCGGGCACGTCGGCACCGGACAGGATGATCGTGCATCCGGGGCCGGCGGCGGTCGCGGCGCTGGACCCGGAGGAGTTGGGCCGGCGCAAATTCTCCCGCGCCAAGGCGGCATATCTGGTGGGGGCGGCGACGGCGATCGCGGAGGGCAGGCTGGACCTGGAGGCGCTGCCGTCGCTTCCGGCGGATGAGGCGGCCGCGCGGTTCGCCGGGATCAAGGGCATCGGCCCCTGGACCGCGAACTACGTGTTGCTGCGCGCCTGCGGCCATCCGGACGTGGTGCCGGCGGGCGACGCCGGGCTGGCGGCAGGGCTGCAGGCCTATTTCGGCCTGGACCAGCGCCCGACGCCGGAGGAGCAGCGCACCCTGATGGCGCCCTTCGCCCCGCACCGGAGCTACGCCACCGGCCATTTCTGGGCGGCCTGGGGCTAGGAAGCTCGGAACCACGCCTCGGTCGCCGGATCGGCGGGGAAGAACAGCTCCACCCGCAAATCCTGGAGGCCCGCGTCCAGCGGCGTGCCCATGGTGGCGATGACCGACAGCATGGCGAGGCGCACGCCGTCCTTGGCGAAGCGGAGTGTCAGGGCCGGGGCGGCGGCACCCTCGTCCACCATGGCGGACTTGGCATGGGCAGCCAGGGCCGGATTGTCGGCGAGGTCGCGCAGGGGGCCGAACCCGTCGGCCAGAGGGTCCTCCAGCATCGCCTCCGCCCGCAGGCGGCGCAGGGTCCAGCCCGCCACCTCCGCGAAGTTCTCGAGCGTCGCGTCCATCGGCGGGCTGAACAGCAGGCGGACGAGGTTCACCGGCCCGGTCGGCCCCGGCCAACCGGGTCCCATGAGGAAGGCGATCAGCTTCAGGGCCGCGGGGTTCGCCTGCATCATGGTGTAGTGCCGGTCGACCACGACGGCCGGGTACGGCATCTGCTGGTCCAGCATGCGATCGATGGCCGAGCGCACGGGCAGGAGTTCCGGGGCGTCCGGGGTCCGGGCGCCGAAGGCCGGGGCGAACCCGGCGGCCAGCAGCAGGGCGTCCTGGTGCCGCAAGGGCACGGCAAGCGCCCCGGCGAGGTTGAGCACCATGCCCCGGCTGGGCCGTGCGCGCCCGGATTCCAGGAAGCTGAGATGCCGCTGGCTGGTGTCGCAGGCGAGCGCGAGGTCGAGCTGGCTGGTCCCGCGCGCCTGCCGCCAGCGGCGGAGCAGGGTGCCGAACGGATTGGCGGGGTGCTGGCGGGGCCGCTGGGCGGAGTCTGTCAGGGTCATGGGCTTCAGGATGCGCCCGCCGCCGCCCGCGCGTCCATTACCTGCCAAGGAATTGAGAGGGCGGGACGGAAGGCGGATGGTCGGACCGTTCGGAGTGACCACGAAACGGATGGAGACCCATCATGACCTATGCCGCTTCCGGCACCGCGATCGGCGCCGCCACGGCCGCCCGCCGTCACCACTGGCCGTTCCATGTCTACGCCGGCCTGACGGCCCTGCTTGGACTGGACCTGATCCTGTTCGGAGACATGGTCGCCGGGCTGGCGATTGACGCGCCTGTCCTCGCCGGGACCATGGATTTCGGCGCCTGGTTCGCCGGCCTGGGCGTCGGCTGCCTGCTGTTCGCGCTGGCCATCGTGCTGTCGGCCCGCCGGCAGGGCTGGTGGCTGCCGGTGGCGCCGCTGATGGCGGGCACGGCCGGTGTGTGCTGCCTGATCGCGCTTGCGGCCGGATGGTCGGTGCTGACGCCGACGGGTGTGGCCATCCTGGCCGTGCTGGCCGCCACGGATATGCTGTTCGCGCGGCTGATGGTCAGGTCCGCTGAGGGCTGACAGGAGCTGCGGTGCTGGCGCGGGCGGGAATGACCGTCAGCGCCAGCCCCGCCAGCACGATCCCGCAGGCCGCCAGTTTCAGCGGCGTCAGCGTCTCCCCCAGGAACAGGGCGGCGAAGCTCATCCCGAAGACGGGCACCAGCAGGGAGAAGGGGGCCACACGGCTGGCCGGATTGTGGCGGAGCAGCCAGCTCCACAGGCCGAAGCCCAGGATGTGGGCCCCGAACCCGTTGTAGAGAACGGCGAAGATCCCGGTCCAGCTGAGGCTTCCAAGGGCCTGGAATCCTTCAGTTCCCTCCAGCAGCATCGACCCGAGCAGAAGGGGAATCGGCGGAACCACGCTGACCCAGACCATCAGGGCGAAGGCGTCGGTCGCCTGCGCCCGCTTGGTGACGATGTTGGACACGGCCCAGGAGAGCCCGGCCGCTAGCACCAGCAGCAGGCCGGCCCGGGTGCCGCCGCCCTGCAGCTCCGTCGCGATGACGGCCAGACCCGCGAAGGCCAGCAGCATTCCGGCGATCCGGCGCGGTCCCGGCCGGTCGCCCATCATCACCACCGCCAGGATCACGGTGAAGAAGGCCTGGGACTGGATCACGAGGCTGGCGAGGCCCGCCGGCATGCCCAGCCGGATGCCCGTGAACAGGAAGCCGAACTGCAGCACCCCCATGAACAGGCCGATGCCGATGATGAAGCGCCAGGGAGCCGGCGGCTTCAGCCCGACCAGGAACAGCAGGGGCAGGCACACGACGAATCGCAGCGCCACGAACAGCAGCGGCGGCAGCTCGTCCAGCCCCCAGCGGATCGCCACGAAGACGAACCCCCAGGTGACGGCGCAGGTCAGCGCGAACAGGATGTGCAAGGGACGCATGGTGGCGCCAGCCTGCCCAAGGCGTTTCGCCCGGAAAACCATGTTGCCCGCATGGCTGGGCTGCGGCGGTCCCGAAATCCCACACCGACCGGCGTTGCAATCGGGTCCGGGGCTGGTGTCGAATGGCCCCAGGCACACCGCCCCACAGGACCAGCGCCTTGCCCGAGAACCCCGCGACCGGCCCCGGATTCGTCCATCTGCGCGTCCATTCCGCCTACTCGCTGTCGGAAGGGGCGATCAAGACGAAGGATCTGGTCAAGCTCTGCAAGAAGCAGGGCATGCCGGCCGTCGCGGTGACCGACACGGGCAACCTGTTCGGTGCCCTGGAATTCGCCATGGCGGCGGCGGACGAAGGGGTGCAGCCGATCATCGGTTGCCAGATGTGGGTGACCAGCTACGGCCCGGTGCGCAAGGTCATGGGCCGGCAGGCGGGGCCGGGGGCGGACCAGCTGGTCCTGCTGTGCCAGTCGGAAACGGGCTATCGGAACCTGATGCGGCTCGTCTCCAAGGCCTTCCTGGAGACGGAACCCGGCGTGCTGCCGCAGGTGAAACTCGAGGATTTCGAGGGGCTGTCCGACGGGCTGATCTGCCTGACCGGCGGGCCGGGCGGGGGTGTCGGCCGGCTTCTGCTGGAGGGGCAGAAGCCGCATGCCGAGGAGCTGCTGGCGTGGCTGAAGGCGCTGTTCCCCGGCCGGCTCTATGTGGAGCTCATGCGGCATGGGGAGGGGGAGATCGGCCAGCAGGAGGACCGGATCGAGACCGACCTGGTCGACCTCGCCTATGCCCATGACCTGCCGCTTGTGGCCACCAACGACTGCTACTTCACCACGCCCGACATGCACACGGCGCACGACGTGCTGCTCTGCATCGCGGAGGGCGCCTATGTCATGCAGGAGGAGCGGCGGCGGGTGACGCCGAACCACTATTTCCGCTCCGCCGAGGAGATGCGCGCCCTGTTCGCCGACCTGCCGGAGGCGGTGGACAACACGCTGGTGATCGCCCGGCGCTGCGCCTACATGCCCAAGAAGGTCAATCCGATCCTGCCGGCCTTCGTCGCCGGGGCCGCCGACAAGGCGGAGCAGGAGCGCCTGGAGGTGGAGGAGCTGCGCCGGCAGGCCCATGACGGCCTGACCTTCCGCCTGAACCGCTACGTCTTCACCGAAGGGATGGCGGAGGAGGAGCGGGCGAAGACGGAGGCCGAGTACCGCAAGCGGCTGGATTTCGAGCTGGACGTCATCGTGAAGATGAAGTTCCCCGGCTACTTCCTGATCGTGTCGGACTTCATCAAGTGGGCGAAGGACCACGGCATCCCCGTGGGGCCCGGCCGCGGCTCGGGTGCGGGCAGCCTGGTGGCGTGGTCGCTGCTGATCACCGACCTGGACCCGATCCGCTACGGCCTGCTGTTCGAGCGGTTCCTGAACCCCGAGCGCGTGTCCATGCCCGACTTCGACGTGGACTTCTGCCAGGACCGCCGCGACGAGGTGATCAGGTACGTCCAGGACAAGTACGGCTACGACCGCGTCGCGCAGATCATCACCTTCGGAAAGCTCCAGGCCCGCGCGGTGGTGCGCGACGTGGGGCGCACGCTCCAGATGCCTTACGGGCAGGTTGACAAGATCTGCAAGCTTATCCCGAACAACCCCGCCAATCCCGTCACCCTTCAACAGGCGATCGATGGGGAGCCGCTGCTTCAGGAGATGCGCAAGGGCGACGAGACGGTGGGGCGCCTGCTGGACATCGCGCTGAAGCTGGAGGGGCTGTATCGGCACGCCAGCACCCACGCGGCCGGCGTCGTGATCGGCGACCGGCCGCTGCACGAACTGGTGCCGATGTACCGCGACCCGCGCTCGGACATGCCAGTCACCCAGTTCAACATGAAGTATGTCGAACTGGCCGGGCTGGTGAAGTTCGACTTCCTGGGCCTGAAGACGCTGACCGTGCTGAAGACGGCCGTGGACCATGTCCGCGACCTGGATGTCGAGCTGGACCTCCTGAACCTACCGATGGAGGACGAGAAGTCCTACTCCATCCTCGGCCGGGCGGAGAGTTCGGGCGTGTTCCAGCTTGAAAGCTCGGGCATGCGGGACGTGCTGCGCCGCATGAAGCCGAACCGGATCGAGGACATCATCGCGCTCGTGTCGCTCTACCGGCCGGGCCCGATGGACAACATCCCGAAATACATCAACGTGAAGTTCGGGCAGGAGAAGCCCGACTACATGCATCCGGCCCTGCAGCCGATCCTGGAGGAGACCTTCGGGATCATGGTCTACCAGGAGCAGGTGATGCAGATCGCCCAGGTCCTGGCGGGCTACAGCCTGGGCGGTGCGGACCTGCTGCGCCGCGCCATGGGCAAGAAGATCAAGGAGGAGATGGAGAAGGAGCGGGC
Source organism: Rhodospirillaceae bacterium (assembly GCA_029267445.1). Lineage (GTDB taxonomy): Bacteria > Pseudomonadota > Alphaproteobacteria > Azospirillales > Azospirillaceae > JAJUIU01. The sequence goes on along the minus strand of JAJUIU010000002.1, from coordinate 120,634 downwards.
GAAGTTCATCGAGGGTGCGAAGGCCACGATGGGCGTGGACGCGGAACAGTCCGGCCTGATCTTCGACCAGGTGAACAAGTTCGCCGGCTACGGCTTCAACAAGTCCCACGCGGCGGCCTACGCCCTGGTCGCCTATCAGACCGCGTACCTGAAGGCGAACTACCCGGTCGAGTTCATGGCGGCGACCATGACCTACGACATGGGCAACACGGACAAGCTCGGCCAGTTCAGGCAGGAGCTGGCCCGCATGCGGATCAGGCTGCTGCCGCCCGACATCAACCGGTCGGACGAGCGGTTCAAGGTGGAGACGCTGGCCGGCGGGGAGCGGGCGGTCCGCTACGCCCTGGCCGCCATCAAGGGCGTGGGCCTGCCCGCCATGGAGGCGGTGGTGGCGGAGCGGCGGGCCAACGGCCCGTTCAAGGACATGTTCGACTTCGCCCGGCGGGTGGACACGGGTGCCATCAACAAGCGCATGCTGGAGAAGCTGGTCTGCGCCGGCGCCTTCGACAGCCTGAACCCGAACCGGCACCAGCTGCATGCCGGGCTCGACACCGTCATGCGCTTCGCCCAGGCCGAGGCGCAGGAGCGGCAGAGCGGCATGGCCAGCCTGTTCGGCGGCGGGGCGGCCTTGAAGACGCCCGACCTTCCCCGGATCGCCGACTGGGACAGCCTGGAGAAGCTGCGACACGAGTTCGAGGCGATCGGGTTCTACCTCTCCGCCCACCCGCTGGACGGGTTCGGCCCCGCGCTGAAGCGGCTGGGCGTGGTGCCCCATGCCGAGTTGGCCGCCAAACTGGCCAAGGGCGGCGCAACCCGGTTCCGGATGGCGGGGATCGTCGCCGCCAAGCAGGAGCGCACGGCCAAGAGCGGCAACCGCTTCGCCTTCATCTCACTGTCCGACGCCACGGGTGTCTATGAGGTGACCCTGTTCTCCGAGGCGCTGGCGCCAGCCCGCGAGCTGCTGGAACCCGGCAAGGCCGTGGTCCTTTGGGTGGATGTGCAGCAGAACGGGGAGGAGCTGCGGCTGACCGGCAGCAGCGTGCTGTCGCTGGAGGACGAAGTGTCCAAGACGGCGGCCGGCGTGCGCGTGATCGTGCGCGAGCCCGAGCCGGTGCCGCACCTCACCGCCCTGTTCAAGCGGTTCAAGCCCGGGCGCGGCAAGGTGACGATCGCGATCGAGACCGAGCCCTTCAAGGAGGTCGAGATCACGCTGCCCCAGGCCTTCATGCTGGACGGGGCGAGCCGCGCCGCGATCAAGGCGATCCCGGGCATCCTCGACGTACAGGAGCTTTGAGCCGCCTCAGGGCGCGTGGCCGCTCAGGATCTCGATCGCCTCGGCCAGCACTTGGCCGGCCGCGTCGCGCAGCACCGTGGCGCGCCCGTGGAGGACGGTGCCCGGCGTCACGGCCAGGATGTCCGCCAGGGCCGTGTCGGCCCGCAGCCGTAAGAAGGCGCTCGGCCGGCTGGAGAAGGCGATGCCACCCTCCGCCAGGACGCGGCCGAACGGCACGTCCCCGGCCCGCACCACGGCCCGCAGGGTGGAGGGCAGCGCCTCCAGGCGGATGGTGATGAGCCCGAGTTCCGCCGGGACGGCGGCGCCGTCGGCGGTCAGCAGGACGGCGCGGCTGATCCCGCCGGCCGTCTCCCGGCTGCCCAGCACGGTCAGGCCCATGGGGCGGCCCCAGCGTCCCTCCAGCGTCGCCGTCATGCCGCCTTGATGATCGAGCAGGGCGCGCGCCTCCGATGGAAGGCTGGCCGCCGGGACGGCCGTCAGCGCGGGGATTAGGGCCCCGAACGCCTCGACCAGGGCCGCCGCGGGGTCGGGCAGGGTGTCGTGGCTGAGGCTGTGGGCGGCGTCGTGCGGCATCGTCCGGCCGATAGGGTGAGGGCGAGGGACCATACGCGGCGACAGGGGCCGTGCCAAGGCCGGACGGTGCCGCACCCACGGACCGGGGCGGCCGGCCCTTCGCCCCGCGCATCGGGCCCTTGCGGGAAGCACCGGTCCGCGCGCGCCGGGCGGGGTTGCATTGCCGCAGGCGGGGGAGTATGTAACGCGCCATCGTCAAACCCGCACGCGGGCTTGCGGTGCGTTTCCTCATCCTGAAACGCCCCGATCCGGTGTCTCCTGGCCGCAAGGCGGGGGGGCGTCGCCCGCGGAGGATCAACCGGAAAAGGACCAGTTTTCCATGGCAATGCCCACCTTCACCATGCGCCAGCTCCTCGAAGCCGGCGTGCATTTCGGTCACCACACCCGCCGCTGGAACCCGAAGATGGCCCCGTACATCTTCGGCACGCGCAACGGCGTGCACATCATCGACCTCGAGCAGACGGTCCCGATGCTGTACCGCGGCATGCAGGCCGTGCGCGACGTCGTCGCCGGCGGCGGCCGCGTCCTGTTCGTGGGCACCAAGCGCGCCGCCCAGGCGAAGGTCGCCGAGGGTGCGAAGCGCTGCGGCCAGTACTACGTGAACCACCGCTGGCTGGGCGGCATGCTCACCAACTGGAAGACCATCTCGCTGTCCATCAAGCGCCTGAAGGAGATGGACGAGATGCTGGCGGCCGGCGACCAGTCGGGCCGCACCAAGAAGGAGCTGCTGAACATGCAGCGCGAGCGCGACAAGCTGGAGCGCGCGCTGGGCGGCATCCGTGACATGGGCGGCCTGCCCGACATCCTGTTCATCATCGACACCAACAAGGAGTCGCTGGCGGTTCAGGAGGCGAACAAGCTGGGCATCCCGGTCGTCGCCATCCTCGACAGCAACAGCGATCCGGACGGCATCACCTTCCCGATTCCTGGCAACGACGACGCCCTGCGCGCCATCGAGACCTACTGCGATCTCGTCTCCGGCTCGGTGCTGGACGGTCTGCAGGCCGAGATGAGCGCCGCCGGCATCGATGTCGGTGCCGCCGAGGAGGCCCCGGCCGAGGTGATGCCGGAAGCGGCCGCCACCGAAGAGACGGTCGAGGCCCAGGCCTGATCAGCGTTTCCGGCGGCCGCCCCGTCCCCGTCCGGGGCGGGGCGGCCGCTGTCATATCCAGCGTTCCGCCCCGGCTGCCACCGGCCGGGGCGGATTTCGAATGTCATCGTTCGCGCGGACGATACGGTCCGCGACAACCCAGTTTGAAGAGAGGGGACCATGGCGGAGATCAGTGCGGCGCTCGTGAAGGAGCTGCGTGACAAGACCGGCGCCGGGATGATGGACTGCAAGAAGGCGCTGGCCGAGGCCGGCGGCGACATGGAGGCCGCGGTCGACTGGCTGCGCAAGAAGGGCCTCGCCGCCGCCGCCAAGAAGTCCGGCCGCGTGGCGGCCGAGGGCTTGGTCGGCGTCGCCGCCGACGGCACCATCGGCGCCTGCGTCGAGGTGAACGCCGAGACCGACTTCGTCGCCCGGAACGAGACCTTCCAGGGCTTCGTGACCAAGGTGACCGACATCGCGCTGAAGACCGGCGGCGACGTCGAGGCGCTGAAGACGCAAGCCTTCCCCGGCACCGGCCGCACGGTCGCCGAGGAGCTGACGCACATGGTCGCCACCATCGGCGAGAACATGAACCTGCGCCGCTCCGCCCGGCTGACCGTGTCCGACGGCGTGGTCGCCAGCTACATGCACTCGGCACTGGCACCGGGTCTGGGCAAGATCGGCGTGCTCGTGGCGCTGGAGTCGACCGGCGACAAGGCCAAGCTGGCCGAGCTCGGCCGCCAGATCGCCATGCACGTCGCGGCAGCCCGTCCGGAGGCCCTGGACATCGCCGACGTCGACGCCTCCGCCCTGGAGCGCGAGCGCAACGTGCTGGCCGAGCAGGCCCGCGCCAGCGGCAAGCCCGAGGACATCATCCAGAAGATGGTCGAGGGTCGCATCCGCAAGTACTACGAGGAGGTGGTGCTGCTGGAGCAGGTGTTCGTCGTCGATGGCGAGACCAAGATCCGCAAGGTCGTCGAGAACGCCGCCAAGACCGTCGGCGCGCCCGTCAAGCTGACCGCCTTCGTGCGCTATGCCCTGGGCGAGGGCATCGAGAAGGAGACCACGGACTTCGCGGCCGAAGTGGCCTCGATGGCCCGCTGAGCACCCGCGCGAACCCGCCGGCCGCACTGGCCGGCGGGTCCCGGTCGGCCGCGCGTCCGCCTCGCGGCGGCCCGAACTTCGCCTGAATCGGCGGGCATTGATTGCGGCGCCCCGTTCCGGCACAAATCCGTCATCCCGGCCCGACACCCGTGAGGACCCCGCCCGTGACCGCCCGCTACAAGCGCGTCCTCCTGAAGATCTCCGGTGAGGCCCTGATGGGCGACCGGGAGTACGGACTGGACCCCGGCGTCGTCGACCGCGTGGCCCGCGAGGTCAAGGCGGTCATCGCCATGGGCGTCCAGGTCTGCCTGGTGATCGGCGGCGGCAACATCTTCCGGGGGATCTCCGGTGCCGCCACCGGCATGGAGCGGGCGACGGCCGACTACATGGGCATGCTGGCCACGGTGATGAACTCGCTGGCCGTACAGAACGCGCTGGAGAAGATGGGCGTGCAGACCCGCGTCCAGTCGGCCATCCCGATGGCCAGCGTCTGCGAGCCCTACATCCGGCGGCGGGCCGTCCGCCACATGGAGAAGCAGCGGGTGGTGATCTTCGCCGCCGGTACCGGCAATCCCTTCTTCACCACCGATACGGCGGCGGCGCTGCGCGCGTCGGAGATGGGCTGCGACGCCCTGTTGAAGGGCACGAAGGTCGACGGCGTCTATTCGGCCGATCCCAAGAAGGTGAAGGACGCCACGCGTTACGATCAGCTAAACTACCTGCAGGTCCTGTCGCAGGACCTGCAGGTCATGGACGCCTCCGCCATCTCGCTCGCGCGGGAGAACCGCATCCCCATCCTCGTGTTCTCGATCCACACGGATGGCGCCTTCGCCGAGGTGATGGCGGGTCGGGGAAAGTTCACGATCATCAAGGAAGAGGACTAAGGTGGCCGATCCCGATATCAAGGACATCGAGCGCCGCATGGACGGCGCGGTCGAGACCCTTCGCAAGGAGTTCGGCGGCCTCAGGACCGGGCGCGCTTCGGCCAGCCTGCTGGAGCCGATCACGGTCGAGGCCTACGGCAGCACCGTACCGCTGAACCAGGTCGCCAATGTGAGCGTGCCGGAGCCGCGCCTGATCACCGTCTCCGTCTGGGACCGGGGTACCGTGAAGGCGGTCGAGAAGGCCATCCGCGAGTCGGGCCTCGGCCTCAACCCGCAGAGCGACGGCAACACCATCCGCGTGCCGATCCCCGAGTTGAACCAGGAGCGGCGCAAGGAGCTGGCGAAGGTCGCCGGACGCTATGCCGAGGAGGCGAGGGTTGCCGTCCGGAACGTGCGTCGCGACGGCATGGATAGGCTGAAGAAGATGCAGAAGGACGGCGATCTGTCCGAGGACGAGCACAAGGTCTGGGCGGACAAGGTCCAGGCGATGACCGACGCGCACATCAAGAGGATCGATGACGCGCTGGCGGCCAAGGAAAAAGAGATCGTCCAGGTCTGACGACGCCGAACCGAGCCGCCCCGAGCGAGATCCGACGACACCATGCACGGCCCCAACCTTCTGCCGAACGCGCCGGCCCACGTCGCCATCATCATGGATGGCAACAGGCGCTGGGCCTCCGCGCGCGGGCTGCCCCGGGCGGCGGGCCATCGCAAGGGCGTTGAGGCTGTCCGCCGGACGGTCGAGGCCGCGCGCGATCTCGGCGTGCAATACCTGACCCTCTACAGCTTCTCCTCCGAGAACTGGAACCGGCCCGAGGACGAGATCGCCGATCTCATGCAGCTGCTGCGCTTCTATCTGCGCGGCGAGATCGCGAACCTGCACAAGCACGGCGTCCGGCTGCGGGTGATCGGCGACCGGTCGCGGATCGCGCCGGACATCGTGGCGCTGATCGAGAACGCCGAGCAGCTGACCGCGGGCAACGCCGGTCAGACCCTCACCATCGCGCTCAGCTACGGCGGTCGCCAGGAGATCGTCGACACCGCCCGCCGGCTGGCCGAGGACGTCCGGGCCGGGCGGCTCGATCCGGCAGAGATCGACGAGCGGCGCTTCGGCGCCGGCCTGTTCACGGCCGGCATCCCTGACCCCGACCTCTGCATCCGCACAAGCGGGGAGAAGCGCATCAGCAATTTCCTGCTGTGGCAGTTGGCCTATGCGGAGCTGGTGTTCTTGGATACCCTCTGGCCGGATTTCACCAAGCGCGACCTCGAAGATGCCATCCAAGAGTACCACCGGCGGGAGCGTCGGTACGGGGCATCCGTCGGCACCCGCTGAGGCCGGCGTGAAACCGTCGCGCGCCGGGGATCTCAAGACCCGGGTCATTTCAGCCCTCATCCTTGGCCCGCCCGTTTTGGCCGCCGTCTGGATCGGCGGCTGGGTGTTCAAGGTGCTCGTGATCCTCGCCGCCGTGCTGGCCGCGCGGGAATGGGTCCGTCTGGTGGAACCGAATCGGGGCCGCATGCCGCTGGCGCTGGCGCTGGTCGGCGTCTGCGGGGTGGTCGGCCTCGCCGTGCTGTTCGGCGCCTCCGCTTCCCTCTGGGCCGCCATCGCCCTTTTCGGGCTGCTGTTCCTGGCCGCGCGCGGAAACGGCCTGCCGCACTGCTGGCTGATCGCCGCCTCCGTTCCGTACATCGGCGTCGCCTGTGTCTCGCTGATCTGGATCCGTCTGCAGCCCGGCCAGGACGGGCTTTGGCTGCTGCTGTTCCTGCTGCTGGCCATCTGGGCGACGGACATCGGCGCCTATGCCGCCGGCCGGACGATCGGTGGCCCGAAGCTGGCGCCGCGCATCAGCCCGAAGAAAACCTGGGCCGGCTTGGTCGGCGGGATGGTGTTCGCCGCCCTCGTCGGCTATGGCATCGCGCTGTACGCCGGCGCCGCCAGCCCGGGCATCGCCGCCCTGGTCGCTGCCTTGCTGGCGGTTGCGGGGCAGGCGGGCGACCTGTTCGAGTCGTACATGAAGCGCCGCAGCGACGTGAAGGACAGCGGCGGCCTCATTCCCGGTCATGGGGGCCTTCTTGACCGGATCGACGGGCTGATCGTGGCCGCGCCACTTTTCGCCCTCCTGCACGCGACCCTGGGGAAGACGATCGCATGGTGGTGACCGTGGAGAAAGCGGCCCGCTCCGACGGACCGCGCAGCGTCACCGTCCTCGGCTCCACAGGGTCGGTCGGTCGGAACACCGTCGAACTGATCGCCCGCGAGCCCGGCCGTTTCGCCGTCGAGGCCCTGGCCGCCAACCGCAACGTCGCCCTGCTGGCCGAGCAGGCCCGGAGCCTGCGCGCCCGTCACGCCGTCGTGGCAGATGAGTCCTGCTATGCGGAGCTGAAGGACGCGCTGGCGGGCACCGGCATCACGGTCGCCGCCGGGGCGAAGGCGGTGGTCGAGGCGGCCCAGCGGCCGGCCGATTGGGTGATGGCCGCCATCGTCGGCGCGGCGGGCCTCGAATCCACCATGGCCGCGGCGGGCCGCGGGGCGATCGTCGCCTTCGCCAACAAGGAGTGCATGGTCTGCGCCGGCACCCTGCTGATGGCGGAGGTGCGGCGCGCCGGGGCGACCCTGCTGCCGGTCGACAGCGAGCACAGCGCCATCTTCCAGGTGTTCGAGACGGAGCGGCGCGAGGCCGTCAGCCGCCTGATCCTGACGGCGTCGGGCGGACCGTTCCGCACCTGGACGCGTGAGCGGATGGCGGCGGCCACCCCGACCGAGGCGGTGACGCACCCGAACTGGTCCATGGGTGCCAAGATCTCCGTCGACAGCGCCACCATGATGAACAAAGGCCTCGAGATCATCGAGGCCCACCATCTTTTCGCCATGCCGTCGGAGAAGATCGACGTGCTGGTCCATCCGCAGTCGGTGGTCCACAGCCTTGTCGAATATCGGGACGGATCGGTGCTCGCCCAGCTTGGAACCCCGGACATGCGCACGCCCATCGCGGTCGCCCTCGGCTGGCCCGACCGGATCGCGACACCGGGCGACCGGCTGGACCTCGTGAAGGCCGGCCGCCTCGATTTCGAGCCGCCCGACCCGGCCCGGTTCCCCGCGCTGCGGCTGGCCCGCCAAGCCTTGCAAAGCGGGGGGGCGGCCCCTACAATTCTCAATGCCGCGAACGAGGTCGCCGTGCAGGGTTTCCTGGACGGCCGCATCGGCTTCCTCGATATCGAGCGCGTCGTCGAACGCACGCTGGCGGCTCTCCCGCATGTGGAGCCGCGTACCCTCGACGATGTGCGGCAGGTCGATGGTGACGCCCGCCGCCAGGCCGTGGCCGAAATGGCCGCCGCACGGATGGCCGGTTGAGCAGGAAGCGGAACGCGCCCAATGGAAATCCTCGGCTTCGTCTGGAACTACGGCGTCATGTTCCTTGTGGTGCTCACCGTGCTCGTGTTCGTGCACGAGCTGGGGCACTACTGGGCGGCGCGGCGGAACGGCGTGCGCGTCGAGATCTTCTCCATCGGCTTCGGGCCGGAGATCTTCGGTTTCACCGACCGGGCCGGAACCCGCTGGAAGTTCAGCGCCATTCCGCTGGGCGGCTATGTGAAGATGTTCGGTGACGCCGACGTGGCGAGCCGGCCCGGGCAGGACGTCGGCCAGATGTCGGACGAGGAGCGGCGCGTCTCCTTCTACCACCAGTCCGTCGGCCGGCGGGCGGTGATCGTCGCGGCCGGTCCGATCGCCAACTTCCTGTTCGCCATCATCGCGCTGGCGCTGCTGTTCATGGTCTATGGGCAGCCCTATACGCCGCCCGTCATCCAGCAGGTGCAGCCCGACGGTGCCGCCGCGGAGGCGGGGATCGAGCCGGGGGACCGGATCGTCGCCATTGACGGCCGGCGGATGGACCGGTTCGAGGACGTGCTGCAGACCGTGCTGCTCAATCCCGGCCGCCAGCTCGAGATGGTGATCGCGCGCGACGGCGTGGAGCTTGAGAAGCTGGTCACGCCGCGCGCGGTGCAGGTCGAGGACCGGTTCGGCAACATGCAGACGATCGGCCGGCTGGGTGTCACCCGCGGCGCCGACGCCTTCGTGAAACGGGATCCGATCACCGCCGTCTGGCATGCCGGGCGGGAGACGCTGAACCTGTCGGTCGGCACGCTCCAGGCCGTCGGCCAGATGCTGGCCGGCACCCGCGGCACCGAGGAGCTGGGTGGGCCGCTGCGCATCGCCCAGATGTCCGGTCAGGTCGCCCAGACCAGCTTCGTCGCCATGGTCTGGTTCATGGCGATCCTGTCCATCAATCTCGGCCTGATCAACCTGTTCCCCATCCCCATGCTGGACGGCGGACATCTGCTCTTCTATGGAATCGAGGCCGTCCGGGGTCGCCCGTTGGGGGACCAGGCGCAGGAATATGGTTTCCGGATCGGGCTCGCTTTGGTATTGACCTTGATGGTCTTCGCCACGTGGAACGACCTCGTCCACCTGCGCGTGGTGGAGTTCTTCGTGGACCTTCTGTCCTAGCCTTTCGGGGGAACACTTGGGTCTGGTTTCGAGGGTCGCGGCGGCTTGCCTGCTGATCGGCAGCACCACCGCAACATCCGCTATCGCGCTTTCTTCGGGGGCTCTTGCCCAGGAAGCCTTCACCGGCGGGATCATCCGGGAAATCCGGGTCGAGGGGACCCAGCGCATCGAGGGCGCGACCGTCCGCTCCTACCTGACCGTGCAGCCCGGCGACACGTTCAGCCCGGAGCGGCTGGACGATTCGGTCAAGTCGCTGTTCGCGACCGGCCTCTTCGCCGACGTCACCATGCGCTTCGACCGCGGCACCCTGATCGTCAGCGTGGTCGAGAACCCGATCATCAACCGCATCGCCTTCGAGGGGAACCGGCGGGTCAAGCTGGAGGATCTGCAGGCAGAGGTGCAGCTGCGCCCGCGCGTCGTCTACACCCGTACCCGCGTGCAGAACGACGTGCAGCGCATCCTGGAAATCTACCGCCGCAGCGGCCGCTTCGCCGCGCGGGTCGAACCGAAGATCGTCCAGCTGGAGCAGAACCGCGTCGACCTGATCTTCGAGATCGACGAGGGCCCGCTGACCGGCGTGCAGCGCATCAACTTCATCAACAACAACGTCTTCGATGACGGCGAGTTGCGCGACATCATGCTGACGAAGGAGTCGCGCTGGTGGCGGTTCCTGACCAGCAACGACACCTACGATCCCGATCGCCTGAACTACGACCGCGAGCAGATCCGCCGCTTCTACCTGCGCAACGGCTATGCCGACTTCCGCGTCCTCTCCTCGGTGGCGGAGCTGACGCCCGACCGCGAGGACTTCTTCATCACCATCACGGTGGATGAGGGGCAGCGGTACAAGTTCGGCAAGATCGAAATCCGCAGCGAGATCCCGGAACTCGACACCGAGTTCCTGAAGCTGTTCGTCGCCGCCCGCGAGGGGGACTGGTACAACGCCGACCTGATCGAGACGAGCATCAACTCGCTCTCGGACATCCTGGGCGACCTGCAGTACGCCTTCGTCGAGATCGACCCGCTGCTCCAGCGCGATCCGGAGACGCAGACCGTCGGCCTCGTCTTCGAGATCAACCAGAGCCCGCGCGCCTTCGTCGAGCGCATCGACATCCAGGGCAACATCGCCACGCTGGACAAGGTGATCCGCCGCGAGTTCCTGCTGGTCGAGGGCGATCCCTTCAGCATCACCCGGCTGCGCCGTTCGGAGCAGCGTGTGAAGGATCTGGGCTTCTTCGAGGATGTGGAGGTCCGCACCGTCGAGGGCAGCCAGCCCGACCAGTCGGTCGTGACGGTCAACGTGACGGAACAGCCGACCGGCGAGATCCAGTTCGGCTTTGGCTACTCGACGACCGAGGGCGGCCTGCTCGACTTCTCGATCCGGCAGCGGAACCTGCTGGGCCGGGGCCAGGACCTGCGCCTGTCGACGCTGCTGTCCAACCGCTCGTTCGAGATCGACCTCAGCTTCACGGAGCCGTACTTCCTCGATCGCGACCTGGCGGCAGGCGTGGACCTGTTCCGTGTCGTCCGTGACGACCGTGACACCATCACCTACGACCTTGAGAGCACGGGCATCGTGCTGCGCGCGGGATATCCGCTGTCGGCGCGCCTGCGCCAGCGGCTGAGCTATACCCTGGCCCAGAACAGCATCGAGAACGTCAGCATCTTCGCCTCCCGGTTCATCCGGGAGCAGGAGGGCACGTCGACGACCTCCTCCATCGAATCGCTGCTGTTCTACGACGCGCGCGACAGCCGCCTGAACCCGCGCGACGGCTGGTACGTCTCCGTCGCGAACGAGTTCGCCGGCCTCGGCGGCTCCGTCCGGTTCCTGCGCAACCGGGTGACGGCGGCGTCATACTGGGGGCTGTTCGACACCTGGGTGCTCTCGCTCACCGGCGAGGTGGGCTACATCTTCGGCCTGGGCGAGAAGGTGCGCATCAACGACCGCTTCTTCCTGGGCGGCGACACCCTGCGCGGCTTCGAGCCGGGCGGCGTCGGCCCGCGCGACCTGACCCTGGGCGGCGACGACGCGCTGGGCGGCCAGCGGTTCGCCCGGTCCAGCCTGGAGATCACGCTGCCCATCGGCCTGCCGGACGAGCTGGGCGTGAAGGGGCACATCTACACCGACGCCGGCACGCTGGCGGAATCGGGCGAAGAGGCCCGCCCGGGCGAGGATTTCCGGGACGGTGACGCGTTGCGGCTTTCGGTCGGCGTCGGCGTGTCCTGGCGCTCGCCGTTCGGGCCGATCCGCATCGATCTGGCGTACCCGATCGCGAAGGAAGAGTACGACCAGACCCAGCAGTTCCGCTTCAGCTTCGGCGGCCGGTTCTGACGGAGGGCGCCATGCCCCGCAGCTTGTTGGCTTCCGCCTGCGCGGCCGGGATGCTCCTGCTCCCGGCTGTCGGCGCGCCGGCCTTCGCGCAGAGCACGGCGGGCGAGATCGCGGGGCAGGGGTCGGTGCGGCCGGCCCAGCCCGCGCCCGAATCCGCTCCCCCTGGCGACGACGGCGCGGAGGCGGCCACAACGCTCGCCATCGTGGACATCCAGCTGCTGCTCCAGGTCTCCACCGCCGCCCAGAGCATCCAGCGCCAGTTGGACGAGCAGCGGGCGCAGCTTCAGCGTGAGCTCGCAGCGCAGGAGGAGAAGGTGCGCACCTCCGAACAGGAGCTGGCGCGCCTGCGCCAGACCCTGACGCCGGAGCAGTTCGACGAGAAGCGGCGGGATTTCGAACGGCAGGTGGCTGAGACCCGGCGCCTGATCCAGGAACGCACCAGGACGCTCGACACCGCGTTCGGTTCGGCGCGGGAAACCCTGTTCAACACCATCGCCCAGCTCGTGCAGGAAGTCGCCGCCGAGCGGGGCGTCACCATGGTGCTGCCCCGGCAGGGCGTGCTCGTCCTGCGCGACCCGTCGCTGGACATCACCGATTCCGTGCTCAGGCGTTTGAACCAGAGGCTGCCGCAGGTGTCGGTCGCCCTGCCGGCAGCGCCATAGCCGCAGGAGGGAAAGCCATGGCAGATCCGCGCTTCTTCACGCGGGCGGGACCCTTCACCCTTCGCCGTCTGGCCGAGATCGCGGGGGCGGAGATCGGCAACGGCGCCGATCCGGAACTGACGCTGGAGGATGTGGCGCCGCTGGAAGCGGCCGGCCCCGGCCAGCTCAGCTTCCTCGACAACCGGCGTTATGTGGACGCCTTCGCGGCGTCGAAGGCGGCCGCCTGCCTCGTGCATCCGGACCTGGCCGGGCGGGCGCCGCCGGGCATGGCGCTGCTGGTCACCCGCAAGCCGTACAAGGGCTACGCGCTGTGCGCCCAGGCCTTCTATCCGGAGCCGTCGCCGGCCGCGGGCGTCTCCCCGGCCGCTCATGTGGACCCGACGGCGGAGATCGGCGTCGGCACCAGCGTCGCCCCGGGCGCCGTGATCGAGGCGGGCGCCCGGATCGGCGCGCGCTGCCGGATCGATGCCAACGCGGTGATCGGCCGCAATGTCCAGATAGGCGACGACACGCGGATCGGCGCCTGCGCCTCCCTCAGCCACTGCGTCGTCGGGGCGCGCGTGCATGTCTACACAGGCGCCCGGATCGGCCAAGACGGCTTCGGCTTCGCGATGGACGCGGCCGGACATGTGCGTGTGCCCCAGCTCGGCCGTGTGATCATCGAGGACGACGTCGAGGTCGGCGCCAATGTCACGATCGATCGCGGTGCCGGGCCCGACACGGTGATCGGCCGGGGGTGCATGATTGATAATTTGGTACAGATCGGGCACAACGTGCACCTCGGTCCGGGCTGCGTCATCGTCGCCCAGTCGGGAATCTCCGGGAGCACGAAGCTCGATCACCATGTCGTCCTGGCGGCCCAGGCGGGCATCACCGGTCACCTGAAGATCGGCGCCGGCGCCAGGATCGCGGCCCAGAGCGGCGTGATGCGGGATGTTGAGCCCGGTGCGGAGGTGTGTGGCTCGCCCGCGATGCCGATCCGCCAGTTCATGCGGCAGGTGGCGCTGCTGGGCCGGCTCTCGCGGGGGAAAGGCAGTGGGGGCGATGGACGCGACGGTTGAGGGAAAGGCGCTGAACGAGCTGGATATCCTGCGGATCATGCAGATGATCCCGCATCGGTATCCGATGCTGCTCATCGACAAGGTGGTCGACATCGTGTCGGGGGAGAGCGCCACCGGGATCAAGAACGTCACCATCAACGAGCCGTTCTTCATGGGGCACTTCCCCCAGCGGCCGGTGATGCCGGGTGTCATGATCATCGAGGCCATGGCCCAGACCTCCGCCGTGCTGGTGATGCACACGCTGGGGCAGTCGGCCGAGGGCAAGCTCGTCTACTTCATGACCATCGACGAGGCGCGCTTCCGCCGTCCCATCGTCCCGGGCGACCGTATCCAGATCAAGGTCACGAAGCAGCAGAACCGGCGCAACGTCTGGAAATTCCGGGGCGAGGCCTGGGTTGACGGCACGCTCTGCGCCGAGGCGGTCTATGCCGCCATGATCGTGATGGACAGCTGAAGGCGACCCGGCGGATGAGCGTCAGCATTCACCCCACCGCGGTGGTCGACCCCGCGGCCCGGCTCGGCACGGACGTGTCGATCGGACCCTTCTGCGTCGTCGGCGGCCATGTGGAACTCGGGGACCGCGTCCAGCTTCTCTCCCACGTGGTGGTGGATGGCCGCACGAGCGTGGGCGAGGGGACGGTCATCTATCCCTTCGCGTCCATCGGCCACGCGCCGCAGGACCTGAAGTTCAAGGGCGAGCCGTCCACCCTGGTCATCGGCCGCAACAACCGGATCCGGGAGCATGTCACCATGAACCCCGGGACCGAGGGCGGCGGGATGGTGACCAAGGTCGGCGACGGCGGGCTGTTCATGGTCGGCGTCCATGTCGGCCATGACTGCCAGGTCGGGAACGGGGTGATCCTGGCCAACAACGCCACGCTGGGCGGGCATGTGGTCGTGGGCGACCACGCCGTGCTGGGCGGGCTGTGCGCCGTCCACCAGTTCGTGCGGATCGGCGTACACGCCATGATCGGCGGCATGACCGGCGTCGAGGCCGACGTCATCCCCTTCGGCCTTGTAAAGGGGGAGCGGGGGCATCTCGCCGGCCTGAACCTCGTAGGCCTGGAACGGCGCGGCTTCCCCAAGGAGCAGATCGCCGCCCTGCGCGCCGCGTTCAAACAGATCTTCCACGGTGACAACACCATGGCGGAACGGCTGGCGGCGGCTTCGTCGGCGTTCCCGGACAACCCGCTGGTGGCCGAGATCCTGTCCTTCCTCGGCGACCGGACGCACCGCGCCCTGACCCTGCCGCGCTGACCGCGATGACGGGCGCCCTCGCAGTCATCGCCGGCGGTGGGGACCTGCCGCTGCGGCTGGTCGAGACCTGTCGCCGATCCGGGCGCCCCGTGATCGTGCTGGCCCTGGAGGGTCAGGCCGAGCCGGGCGCCTATCCCGCCGATGCCGACACGCGCTGGTTCCGGCTGGGCGCCGCCGGCGCCATGCTGGCCTGGATGCGGGAACGGGGCGCCAGCGAGGTCGTCATGGCCGGCCGGGTGCGCCGCCCGTCCCTGGCCGAACTCAGGCCCGACGGCCGCACCCTCCAGTTCTTCGGGCGGATCGGGCTGAAGGCCCTGGGCGACGACGGCCTGCTGCGCGCGGTGGCGGAGGAACTGGCGCGGGAGGGCCTGACCGTGGTCGGGGTGCAGGACCTCGTCACGGGTCTGCTGACGCTGCCCGGCCCGCTTGGCCGCCTGTCACCGGACGCTCAGGCCCAAGCCGATATCGAGCACGGGATGGTCGTCGCCCGGCTGCTGGGCCGCGCTGATGTGGGCCAGTCGGTCGTGATCCAGCAGGGCTTGGTGTTGGGGGTGGAGGCGATCGAGGGCACCGACGCCCTGATCCGCCGCTGCGGGGATCTGCGGCGCGAAGGACCGGGACCCGTCCTCGTCAAGATGCGCAAGCCGCAGCAGGACCTGCGGCTGGACCTGCCGACGATCGGGCCCGAGACCGTCGCCCGATGCGCAGAGGCCGGGTTCGCCGGCATCGCGGCGGAGGCGGGCGGCACCCTGGCCCTGAACCGTGCGGAGATCGCGGCATCCGCCGACGCGGCCGGTCTGTTCGTCGTCGGCGTGGCACCCGCGGATGGCGAGCCGTCATGAGCGCAGACGGCCCCTTGATTTTCCTGCTGGCGGGCGAGCCGTCCGGCGATGTGCTGGGTGGCCGCATGATGGCCGCGCTGAAGCATGCGACCGGCGGGCGCGTGCGGTTCGCCGGCGTCGGTGGCGAACGCATGATCGCGGAAGGGCTGCAGTCGCTCTTCCCGATGGAGGAGCTGGCCCTGTTCGGCCTCGCCGAACTGCTGCCCAAGCTGCCCAACCTGCTGCGGCGGCTGGACCAGACGACCCGCGCCGTGCTGAATGCGAACCCCGATGCGGTCGTCACCATCGATGCGCCGGACTTCTGC
This sequence comes from Rhodospirillaceae bacterium, assembly GCA_029267445.1. GTDB lineage: Bacteria > Pseudomonadota > Alphaproteobacteria > Azospirillales > Azospirillaceae > JAJUIU01. The sequence goes on along the minus strand of JAJUIU010000002.1, from coordinate 104,723 downwards.
TTCCGGATCGGCAGGCGCCTGCGCAAGGCGGGCTCGACCGTGCCCCTGATCCACTATGTGGCGCCCACGGTCTGGGCTTGGCGCCCCGGCCGCGCGCGCAAGGTGGCGCGGTTCCTGGACCACCTTCTGGCCCTGCTGCCCTTCGAGCCGCCCTATTTCGAGCGGGAGGGGCTGGCCTGCAGCTTCGTTGGTCATCCGGTGGTGGAGGGCGGGGCGGACAAGGGGGACGGCGCCCGCTTCCGGGCCTCGCATGGCATTGCGCCGGAGGCGCCGTTGCTGACCGTGCTGCCGGGAAGCCGCCGCAGCGAGGTGACGGCGCTGCTGCCGGACTTCGGCGCAACGCTGGCGCGTCTCGCCCCCCGGCATCCGGGTCTGCGGGTGGTGGTGCCCACCGTGCCCCAGGTGAAGGCGCTGGTGACCCGGGCGGTGGAGTCCTGGCCGATCCCGGTCACCGTGGTGGAGGGGGACGTCGACAAGTACGACGCCTTCGCCGCCAGCACGGCGGCGCTGGCCGCGTCGGGAACGGTGGCCCTCGAGCTGGCCCTGGCGCGGCTGCCGGCCGTCATCGCCTATCGCATCCACCCGCTGACCTACCGGCTTTACCGCAGGCTCATCAAGGTCAAATACGCCAACCTCGTCAACATCATGCTGGACCGTATGCTGGTGCCGGAGCTGCTTCAGCACGATTGCGTGCCGGACAAGCTGGAGGCGGCCGTCGACCGGCTACTGACGGACGCGGCGGCGCGGCAGGCCCAGATCGACGGTGTGGCGGAGGTGGCCCACTGGCTCGGCCAGGGTGACACGCCGCCGAGCCGACGCGCGGCCGAGGTCGTGCTTGGCGTGATCGCCGACCGGAGTGCGGGTCAGCCGAGATAGAGCACCGTCAGCGTGGCCGCGAGGACCAAGCCCGCGATCAGCGCCGCACGGCGGACGCGGCGGGCCAGCGGCAGCGGGTTGTCGTTCGCCGGCCGGCCGCCGATCAGGCGGGCGTAGCGCAACGGAACCACGCGCGCGCCGGAAATCGGGGCGGCCCGGCCCGGGCCGCCCTTCCCAGTCCGCGGTGTCGCCCGCTCAGCCACGCCGGTCGAGCGGCACGTAAGACCGCTTCGTGGCGCCGGTGTAGAGCTGGCGGGGCCGGCCGATCTTCTGCACAGGATCCTCGATCATCTCTTTCCACTGGCTGATCCAGCCCGCCGTGCGGGCGAGGGCGAACAGCGCCGTGAACATGGAGGTCGGGAAGCCGATCGCCTTCAGGATGATGCCCGAATAGAAGTCGACGTTCGGGTACAGCTTCTTCTCGACGAAGTACTCGTCCTGAAGGGCGATGCGCTCCAGCTCCACCGCGATCTCCAGCAACGGCTCGTCGCGGATGTCCAGCTGGCTCAGGACCTCCTGGCAGGTCTTCTGCATCACCTTGGCGCGCGGGTCGTAGTTCTTGTAGACCCGGTGGCCGAAGCCCATCAGGCGGAAGCTGTCGTTCTTGTCCTTGGCCCGCTTGATGAACTCGGGGATGCGGTCCTTGTGGCCGATCTCCGTCAGCATCTTCAGCACCGCCTCGTTGGCGCCACCATGGGCGGGGCCCCAGAGGGAGGCGATGCCCGCCGCGATGCAGGCGAACGGGTTGGCGCCGGACGACCCCGCCAGCCGCACCGTCGAGGTCGAGGCGTTCTGCTCGTGGTCGGCGTGCAGGATGAAGATCCGGTCCATCGCCTTGGCGATGATCGGGTTGACCTTGTACTCCTCGCACGGGACCGCGAAGGTCATGTGCAGGAAGTTCTCGGCATAGCCCAGGTCGTTGCGCGGATAGATGAAGGGCTGACCGACGGAGTACTTGTAGGCCATGGCGGCGATTGTGGGCATCTTCGCGATCAGCCGGTGGCTGGCGATCATCCGCTGCTTGGGATCCTCGATGTCCGTGCTGTCGTGATAGAAGGCCGACAGCGCGCCGACGACGCCGCACATGATGGCCATCGGGTGGGCGTCGCGGCGGAAGCCCCGGAAGAAGTTCGACAGCTGCTCATGCACCATCGTGTGGCGGGTGATGGTGTAGGTGAAGTCGTGCTTCTCCTTCGGATTCGGCAGTTCGCCGTGGAGCAGCAGATAGCAGACCTCCATGAAGTCGCTGTGCTCCGCCAGCTCCTCGATCGGGTAGCCACGGTGCAGCAGGATGCCCTGGTCGCCATCGATGAAGGTGATCTGGGACTCGCAGCTGCCCGTCGAGGTGAAGCCGGGGTCGTAGGTGAAGAAGCCGGTCTCGCCGTAGAGCTTGCGGATGTCGATCACGTCGGGGCCGGTGCTGCCGTGCAGCACGGGCATGGTGATCGTCTTGCCGGTCCGGTTGTCGGTCAGGGTGACCGTGTCGGCGGTGCCCGCCGGCGAAGCAGTCTGGCTCATTACGACGCGTCCTTATGGTTCGGGTTTGGGGGCTCCGGCAGGGCGGCGCCCCGGCACCGTTGATCCTCCAAGGCCCCGGAGTTTAGACCCCGTCCATGCCGCTGGCAACGCACCCGCAAAACTCAAGGGGCTTTTTCCGCATCCTCCATCCGCGCCAGGGTCTCCGACCGCCCGAGGATTTCCACCACGTCGAAAATGGGCGGCGAAACCGTTGAACCGGTTAGGGCGGCGCGCAGGGGCTGGGCCAATTTCCCCAGCTTCTGTCCGGACGCCTCCGCATGGTCGCGTACCACCTGTTCCAGGCTGGCGGCGGTCCAGTCTTTCGCGGATGCGAAAAGATCGGAAAGGGTGCGCAGAACGATCTTGCCGTCGCCGGTCAGCAGCGCCGTAGCCTTCTCGTCGGGCGTGATCGGCCGCTTGGCGAACAGGAACATCGCCCCGTCAGCCAGTTCCACCAGGGTCTTCACGCGCGGCTTGAAGCCCGGCAGGGCGCGCGCCAACAGGGCGCGCTCGTCCTCGGACAGCGGGCGGCCCAGCCGCTTCTCCAGCAATGGCAGGGTGAGGGCCACAAGCCGGTCGTCGTCCGCCTGCCGAATGTAGTGGCCGTTCAGATTGTCGAGCTTCGCGAAGTCGAACCGCGAGGGCGACCGCCCGATCCCTTCCAGGTCGAACCATTCGATCGCCTGCTCCGTCGGGATGATCTCCGCATCGCCATGGCCCCAACCGAGGCGGAGCAGGTAGTTGCGCATCGCCTCCGGAAGATAGCCCATCTCCCGGTACTGTTCCGCCCCGGTGGCGCCGTGCCGCTTGGACAGCTTGGCCCCGTCGGCACCCAGGATCATCGGCACATGGGCGAACTCCGGCGGGGTCCAGCCCATGGCGTGGTAGATCTGCAGCTGCCGGAAGGTGTTGGTCAGATGGTCGTCGCCCCGGATCACGTGGGTGATGCCCATGTCGTGGTCGTCCACCACGACGGCCAGCAGGTAGGTGGGCGTGCCGTCGGAACGGAGCAGGATCATGTCGTCGAGCTGGGTGTTCTGCACCCGCACCTCGCCCTGGACCCGGTCGTGCACGACCGTCTCGCCCTGCTGCGGCGCCTTCAGCCGGATGGCCGGGGCGACACCGGCCGGCGCCTCTGCCGGATCGCGGTCGCGCCAGCGGCCGTCGTAACGCGGCTGCAGGCCCTTGGCCCGCTGCTCCTCCCGCATCGCCTCAAGCTCCTGCGGTGTGCAGTAGCAGCGGTAGGCGGCACCGCGCTCCAGCATCTGGTGCACGACCTCGGCATGCCGGTCCTTGCGCGCGAACTGGCTGATCGCCTCGCCGTCCCAGTCGAGACCCAACCAGGAGAGGCCGTCGAGCAGGGCGTCCACGGCCTCCTGCGTGGACCGCGCGCGGTCCGTGTCCTCGATCCGGAGCAGGAACTTGCCGCCATGACGCCGCGCGAACAGCCAGTTGAACAAGGCCGTGCGGGCGCCACCAATATGAAGGTAGCCGGTGGGCGAGGGCGCGAAACGCGTGACGACAGTCATGGGCGGCGCAATTTCCAGGATTGGTGCTAGAGTGGAAGGTGGGTGGTGTAGCACAGCGGGACACGGGATGCACCCCGGCCCGGCCATGCGTCCGCCCAGGGACAGGGCCGACCGTCGTGAGCACCGACATCCTCATCCCGGAAGCGGGTTCCCGGCCTTCGCCGGGATGGTCGCGGGTGTCCGGACCGGCCGCCCTCCGGGCCTGGCTGGCCGAGCAGCTGCGGGAAGACCGGGCGCGCTGGGCACTGTGGGCGCCGGTGGGGCTGGGCGTCGGCATCGCAGCCTACTTCCTGCTGGACCGCGAGCCGTCCCCGTGGGCCGCACCCTTCGCCATCCTTCTGGCCGTCTGCGCCCTTGTCGCCGGGCGAGGAGCCCTGCGCGGCCTCGCCGTCGCTCTTCTGATCTGCGCCATCGGGTTCGGTGCCGCGCAGGTCAGGACCTGGTCCGTCGCCACACCCATCCTGGACGAGGAGACGCGGCCCATCGCCGTGGAGGGACGGGTGGTCGGCATCGACCGGCTGGAGGGCGAGGGGCTGCGGGTGGTGCTGGCGGATGTGGCGTTTCCCCGGGCACGCGCCGACGACCCCGTTCCGGCGCGCGTCAGGGTCCGGCTGCATCCGGGTGACCGGGCCCCGCCGCCGGGCGCCCGGTTCGCGCTGAAGGCTATCCTGCGGCCACCGCCCGATCCTGCGGAACCGGGCGCCTATGATTTCCGCCGCCACGCCTATTTCCTGAGGATCGGCGCGGTCGGGTTCGCGCTGGCGCCGGGAACGGTGGTGGCGCCGCCGCCGACGGAGGGCTGGGCCGCCGTCGAGGCCGGCCTGGAACGGCTGCGGGAAGACATCCGCGCCCGTGTGGCCGCCCGGCTTGAGGGGGCGGAAGCCGCGGTGACGACGGCGCTGCTGAACGGCGAGCCGTCGGCCATTCCGGAGGAGGATCTGGAGGCCCTGCGCCTGTCGGGGCTGCAGCACCTGCTGTCCATCTCCGGCCTGCATATCGGATTGGTGGCTGGCCTGATGTTCTTCGCGGTGCGCGCGCTGCTGGCCGGGATTGAACCGCTGGCGCTGCGCCGGTCGATCAAGAAATGGGCAGCGGTGGCCGCCGTGCTGGCGGCGGGGGCCTACACCCTGCTGGTCGGAGCGCCCGTGCCAACCCAGCGGGCCATGCTGATGACCGGGCTGATGATGCTGGCCATCCTGGTGGACCGGTCGCCCTTGTCCATGCGCGTCATCGCCTTCGCGGCGACGGTCGTGCTGCTGACGCAGCCAGAGGCCCTGATGGGCCCCAGTTTCCAGATGTCCTTCGCCGCCGTGTTGGCCCTGATCGCCACGTACGAGGCGGTGGGCGGGTGGTTCGGCCGGCGGCATGCGGAGGCGGGACCGCTCGGCCGCGCGTGGCTCTATGTGCTCGGCCTGGCACTCACCAGCGCCGTGGCGGGCGGGGCGACGACGCCCTTCGCGCTCTACCATTTCCAGAACGTGGCGAACTACGGCGTGCTGGCCAACCTGATCGCCGTTCCAATCACCTCGTTCCTGGTGATGCCCGCAGGAATGCTGGCGCTGCTGCTGATGCCGTTCGGGCTGGAGGGCTGGGCGCTGGAGGCGATGGGGGCGGGGGTGGCCGGCGTGCTGTGGACAGCGCACTGGGTGGCGGGGCTGCCGGGCAGCGCCTTCATCGTGCGGGCGGTGCCATGGGAGGCCATGGCCCTGCTGACGCTGGGCGGGGTGTGGCTGATGCTGTGGCTCAGGCGTTGGCGGCTCGCCGGCGGCGCGGTCGCCATCGCGGCGGTATTGCTGGCCCTGTCAAGCGGACGACCGGACGTCGTGGTCGCCCCCTCCGGCGCGCTGGTGGGCCTGCGGATGGCCGATGGGACGCTGCTGGTCTCCAGCGGGCGCGCGGCCCGGTTCGAGGCGGAGACATGGCAGCGCCGCGACGGGCTGCCGGGCGAACCGGCCGCCTGGGGTCGGCATGGCGATGGGAGCGACGCCCTGCGCTGCGACCGGACGGGCTGCCTGTGGCGGCGGGACGGGATCACCGTGGCCGTCGTCGCCGTCGTGGAGGCTTTGGCTGAGGACTGCGCCGTGGCCGATGCGGTGATCGCGCCGGAACTGGTGGTGCGTAACTGCGCCGCCCCGCTGGTGGTGGACAGTCGGGCGCTGGACCGTCGGGGTGCCCACGCCTTGCGGATCGGCGAAGGCGGGATCATCCTGGAAACGGCAAGGGCGGACCGGATGGCCCGCCCCTGGAACTGAATTACTGACTGACCGGTCAGTCAGAAAATAAAGCCTGCGAAGCGCCGGCCCTCAGTAGCGCCGCAGGAGGCCGATCAGGCGGCCCTGGATGCGCACACGGTCGGCGCCGAACACCCGCGTCTCGTAGTTCGGGTTCGCCGGCTCCAATGCGATGGAATTGCCCTTGCGGCGCAGGCGCTTCAACGTGACCTCGCCATCGTCCACCAGGGCGACCACGATGGTCCCGTTGTCCGCCGTCTCGGTGCGCTGGATGATGACCGTGTCGCCGTCCAGGATGCCGGCGTCGACCATGCTGTCGCCGGCCACCTCGAGCGCGTAATGCTCCCCATTGGCGAGCAGGCTGCCCGGCACGTCGATGCTGGCCGTGGTGTCCCGCAGCGCCTCGATCGGCAAGCCGGCGGCGATGCGGCCGTACAGTGGCAGGCTGACGGCCTCCGCGTCGCTCCGGCTTTCCCGGCCCGACAGGCTCGGCCGGAAGTCCGCGCGGATGACGTTCGGCTTGAACTTCACCGGCTCCTCCACCGGGGCCCGCTGCTTCACCGGCTCCGGCAGGCGCAGAACCTCCAGCGCGCGGGCCCGGTGGGGCAGGCGGCGGATGAAGCCGCGCTCCTCAAGCCCGGTGATCAGCCGATGGATGCCGGACTTGGACTTGAGGTTGAGCGCGTCCTTCATCTCATCGAAGGAGGGGGACACGCCGCCCTCGTTCAAGCGGTTATGGATGAAGAGCAGCAGCTCCTGTTGCTTGCGCGTCAGCATGGCGTCCCCCGCATCTCGGCCCCCGCATCTCGCCACCGGCCATCGTTCCGACACAAGATATGGAACATTACCGGAACGTCAAGAGCATGTTCTAGTTTAGTTCACGGGGGGCGTCAAGCATTCCGCCGCTTTCGCGCGCATCACCCCCGGGCGGGAGCGGACGCTAGATGTCGTCCAGCGGCACGATCTCCACCGTGTCGCCTGCGGCGGCAGGCGGGGCGAGCGGTGGGCGGACGATCAGGCAGTCCGATTCCGCCAGGAAGCTCAGCATGGAGCTGTCCTGCTTGGGGAACGCGGTGGCGACGGGCACCCCGTCGTCCCCCGGCCGCAGCGTGGCGCGGACGTAATCCTGGCGCCTGTCGTTGGCCGGCATAGGGGCGCCGAGCCGGGCGCGGCGGGTGAGGGTGGCCGTGGCGTCCTCCCCCTGCATGAGCCTGAGTGCCGGCCGGATGAACAGCAGGGCGCAGACGAGGGAGGAGACCGGGTTGCCCGGCAGGCCGATCATGGGTGTGGCGCCGAAGCGGCCGAACATCAGCGGTTTGCCCGGACGCATGGCGATCTTCCAGAAGTCGAGCGCCAGCCCCTCCGTCCCCAGAGCGCTGCGGACGAGGTCGTGCTCGCCCACCGAGGCCCCACCGGTCGTCACCAGCAGGTCGCACCCGGCGGCCCCGGCGGCGAGGCGCTTCAGGCTGTCATCCGTGTCGGCGGCGATGCCGAGATCGATCGCCTCCCCGCCGGACCGGGCGACCATGGCCGTCAGCGCGATGCTGTTGGAGCTGACGATCTGGCCGGGACCGATCGGCTCCCCCGGCCGGACGATCTCGTCGCCGGTGGCCAGGATGGCGACGCGCGGACGGCGGTGGACCGTGACCCAGGGCACGTTCATGGCCGCGCACAGCGCCACGTCGCGCACCGTCAGGCGGCGACCGGCCCGGAGCATCACGCCGCCCGCCCGGAAATCCAGACCCGCGGGACGGACCCAGCGGCCGGGGCCGGTCCCCTCCCGCACCGTCACGGTTTCCCCGTGGTCGTCGCAATCCTCCTGGATCACCACCGTGTCTGCACCGGCGGGGAGGACGCCGCCGGTGAAGATCCGCACGGCTTCCCCGGCGCCGACGGTCCCGGCGAAGGGCTGCCCCGCCGGGGCGGCGCCGATCCGGCGCAGGGTGGCGGGCAGGCTGGCGATGTCGGCCGTGCGGACGGCCCAGCCGTCCATGGCGGAAACGTCGGCCGGCGGCTGGGTCAGCCGGGCCGCGACATCGGCGGCCAGGACGCGGCCGACGGCGGCTGTGACGGGCACGACCTCCGCCGGCAGGGGTGCGAAGGCCGCCAGGATGCGGCCCAGCGCCTCCGCCACCGGGATCACGGTACGGCCTCCCGCGTGTCGCCCCCACGCGCATCATAGGTTCCGGACTTGCCGCCGGCCTTGTAGACCAGCCGCACGTCGCCGATGACCATGCCCCGGTCCACGGCCTTGCACATGTCGTAGATGGTCAGCGCCGCGACGGAGACGGCGGTCAGCGCCTCCATCTCCACACCCGTCTTGCCGGTCAGACGGACGGTGGCCTCGATGTCGACGGCGTTCGCCTCGAGGACCGGGGTGAGCTCCACCGCCACCTTGGACAGCATCAGCGGGTGGCAGAGGGGGATCAGGTCCGCCGTGCGCTTGGCCGCCATGATGCCGGCGAGGCGGGCCACGCCCAGCACGTCGCCCTTGGCCATGCCGCCCGCCTGGATCAGGGCCAGCGTCTCCGGCCGCATGGTGATGCGGCCACGGGCCGTCGCCTCCCGCACCGTGTCGGCCTTGGCGGAGACGTCGACCATGGCGGCGTTGCCGCGCTCGTCGAAATGGGTCAGCCGATCCGCGTTCTCGGTCATGGGGTTACACGGCGATCTTGAACGGGGCCGAGAGCAGCGCGCGCGTGGCCGCCGCCACATCCGCCTGCTTCATCAGCGACTCCCCCACCAGGAAGCGGCGGGCGCCGGCGTGGGACAGGCGGGCGATGTCGTCGGGTCCGTAGACCCCGCTTTCGGCCACCAGCGCGCGTCCGGCCGGGACCATGGCGGCCAGCCGCTCCGTCGTGGCGAGATCGACCGCCAAGGTCTTGAGATTGCGGTTGTTCACGCCGAGAAGGCCGGAGGGGAGGCGCAGCGCCCGCTCCATCTCCGGCGCGTCATGAACCTCGATCAGCACGTCCATCCCGTAGCCGACGGCCGCGGCGTGCAGCTCGGACGCCTGGGCGTCGGACAGGGCCGCCATGATCAGCAGCACGCAGTCGGCCCCGAGCGCCCGGCTTTCGGCGACCTGCCAGGGGTCGAGCATGAAGTCCTTGCGCAGGACCGGAAGCGGCACGGCCGCCCGCGCCGCCAGGAGATAGGCGTCGCTGCCCTGGAAGTACGGTCCATCCGTCAGCACGGACAGGCAGGCGGCGCCACCGGCCACATAGGCGCGGGCGAGGGCCGGCGGGTCGAAATCCGCCCGGATCAGGCCCTTGCTGGGGCTCGCCTTCTTGATCTCGGCGATCAGGCCCCAGCGGCCGGCGGCGACGGCCGTATCCAGCGCCCGGGCGAAGCCGCGCGGCGCATCGGCTGCCTTGGCGTCGGCCTCCACCGCCGCCAGGGGGCGGCCGGCCTTGCGGCGGGCCACCTCGGCCAGGGTGTCGGCGCAGATGCGGGCGAGGACGTCTGTCATTTTGAACGGATCATTCTTCGGGCGGCGGCATCGGGGTGTTCGTGATCGCCACCAGCCGGTCCAACGCGCGGGTGGCCGCACCCTCGTCGATGGAGCTGGCGGCCATCGCGACACCGGCCTTCAGATCGGCCGCCTTGCCGGCGACGATCAGGGCGGCGGCGGCGTTCAGCAGGACGATATCGCGGTAAGGGCCGTGGGCGCCGCCCAGAACGGCGCGCAGGGCCGCCGCGTTGGTCTCGGCATCCCCGCCCTTGAGGTCATCGGCCGTCGCGCGGGGCAGTCCCGCATCCTCCGGTGTCACCTCGAACACAGTGATCCTGCCGCCGGACAGGGCGGCGACAGTGGTGGGGCCGGTGGTGGTGATCTCATCCAGCCCGTCGGAGCCGTGCACCACCCAGGCGGCTTCGGAGCCCAGGCGGGCCAGAACCTGCGCCAGCGGCTCCACCCACTCCTTCGCGAAGACGCCCAGGAGCTGGCGCCGCGCGCCGGCCGGGTTCGCCAGCGGGCCCATCAGGTTGAAGATGGTACGGGTACCCAGCTCCACCCGGGTGGGCCCGACATTGCGCATGGCCGTGTGGTGGCGGGGCGCCATCAGGAAGCCGATCCGCGCCTCCCAAAGCGCCTCCCGCACGCGGGCGAAATCGGCATCGAGGTTCACGCCCAGGGCCGCCAGGACGTCGGCCGCCCCGGATTTGGAGGAGATGGCCCGGTTGCCGTGCTTGGCCACCGGCACGCCGCATCCGGCGACGACGAAGGCCACGGCCGTGGAGATGTTGAAGGTTCCCGCCGCGTCGCCGCCGGTGCCGCAAGTGTCCACCGTGCCCGGCGGGGCCTCGATGCGCACCGCCTTGGCGCGCAGGATGCGGGCGGCCCCCGTGATCTCCCCCACCGTCTCCCCGCGCACCCGCAGCGCCATCAGGAACCCGCCCATCTGCGACGGGGTGGCGTTGCCGGCCATGATGATGTCGAAAGCGGTCTCCGATTCGGACTCGGTCAGCGCCGCCCCGGTCGCGACCTTGGCCAGCAGGCGCTTGAATTCACCGATGTCGGCGGTCATCGGGCGCGGTCCTCAGGCGGCGGCGCCGGGCGCCCGGCTGACGACGTTCCGGCCGCCGCGCGCGATGTCCAGGAAGTTGTCCAGGATCTTGTGCCCATGCTCCGACGCGATGCTTTCGGGGTGGAACTGGACGCCGTGGATCGGCAGCGACCGGTGCGCCAGGGCCATGATCATGCCGTCCTCCAGCTCCGCCGTGACGGCGAGATCGGCGGGCAGGGCGGCCCGGTCGACGAGCAGGGAGTGGTAGCGGGTGGCGCGGAACGGGCTCGGCAGGCCGCGCATGAGCGCCTCGCCCCCGTGGCGCACGCTGCTCACCTTGCCGTGCATCGGCTCCGGTGCCCGGACGACCCTGCCGCCGAACGCCTGCCCGATCGCCTGATGGCCGAGGCAGACGCCCAGCAGGGGCATGCGGGCCTTGGCCGCCGCCCCGATCAGCGGCAGGCAGATGCCGGCCTTGTCGGGATCGCAGGGGCCGGGGGACAGGACGATCCCCTCCGGCCGCATGCCCATGGCCTCGTCCACGGTCAGCGCGTCGTTGCGGCGGACCACAACCTCGGCCCCCAGTTCGCCCAGGTAATGGACCAGGTTCCAGGTGAAACTGTCGTAATTGTCGATCAGCAGCAGCATGTGCCGGTTCCAGCGAATCGGGCCGTTACCCTACAGGCACGATGGCCCGATTGCCAGCGCGTCGCCGGGCTGCGACCGTTGCGCCGCGCGGGGTCGGGCATGCCGGGTTGCGCAGCGCATGACATGGACCCATACAGCGGTGTCACAGGGCGTTCGCGGCGGGCCGTGCCATGGTCGCCGCGTCACCCCCGGTTCCAAGGTGCCCACACCCGATGACACGACCCCGCAGATCGTCGGCCCGCAAGACGCCCGCAGGGTCCGGCCGGTCCCGCACCGGCCGGGCGCTCGCCGCCGCGCGGCGGAGCCGGGCAGGCCGGGCGGTGGCGGAACGTCCGTGGCTGGGATTGGTGGCGCTTGGGTTCCTGGTGGTGGTCGCAGTCCTCGCCGGTCGGATGGGTGCGGAACAGCGGCCGGTGGAACCCTTCCGGGTCGTCGAATCGGCGGACTCCGCCAAGCCCCTGGCGCCCGAGCCGGGGCAGCCGCACCGTCCGCGCGCCGCACCGTCCGTGCCGAAGGAGGCACCGGAAGCGCCGGAGCCGATGCCGCAGGTGGTTCAGCCGGCACCAAGTCAGACAGTGCAGGCGCCGGCGCCGGTGGCGCCAAAGCCGCCGACAGCGGCTCCGGCGGCGGCACCAGAGGAGGCGCAGGTGGCCGTCCTGCCGCCCCCACCGGCCCCTCCGGACGGGGTTCCGCTATGGCGTCGCAACGCCGTCCCGGCACCGGTGCCGGACGGCCGCCCGCGCGTGGTGATCGTGATCGACGACATGGGGCTGGACCGGAAGCGGAGCGCCCGGATCGCAGCCCTGCCGGGACCGCTGACGCTGGCGTGGCTGCCCTATTCCCGCGATCTGCCGGCGCAGGCGGTCGCGGCGCGCCGGCGAGGGCACGAGCTGATCGTGCATGTGCCGATGGAGCCGGGCGGCGGGGAGAATCCGGGGCCGAACGCCTTGCTGACCCGGCTGCCGCCGGAGGAGCTGCGCCGGCGCCTCGTCGCCAACCTCGCCAGCTTCGAGGGCTATGTCGGGATCAACAACCATATGGGCAGCCGCTTCACCGCCGACCGGGAGGGCATGGCGGTGGTGCTGGCCGAACTGTCGGCGCGGGGACTGCTGTTCCTGGACAGCCGCACCACGGCCGAGACGCGCGCGCCCGAGCTTGGGAGGGTCTACCGGCTGCCGGTGCTGTCCCGCGACGTGTTCCTCGACCACACGCAGACCCGCGACGGGGTCGCGGCGGCGCTGGCGAAGCTGGAGGAGGCGGCGCGGCGCGACGGCCTCGCCATCGCCATCGGGCATCCGCATGACGTGACGGCGGCGGCGCTGGAGGCGTGGCTGCCGACGCTTGAGTCGCGAGGACTGCAATTGATCCCGCTCAGTGCGGCGGTCAGGCAGAACGGCGAGGGTTCGTGACCTGTTGCGGAAGGACCTGCCACCGCCTGTGAGGATGATGAGCGATGTCGAGCGTCTACAAGGTTTCCGGCATGACCTGCCAGGGATGCGCCAACGCGGTGTCCCGCGCCGTTGAGAAGAAGGCGGGCGTGACCCGCGCGCTGGTGGACCTGAAGGCCGGCACCGTGGCCGTCGAGGGCAGTGCCCCGGCGGAGACCGTGCGCAGCGCCGTGGAGGAGGCCGGGTTCGACTTCAGGGGGGCCGCCTGACGGCCTATAGGTTGCCGCGTCCGCCGCGCTCCCGGGCGTAGCGGACCGCTTCCTCCGCCGCCTTGAACAGGGCCTTCGACTTGTTCACGGTCTCCTGGTACTCGGCCTCCGGGTCGCTGTCCGCGACCACCCCACCGCCCGCCTGGACATACATAGTGCCGTCCTTGATGACGGCCGTCCTGAGCGCGATGCAGGTGTCCATGGTGCCGTTGGCGGCGAAGTAGCCGATGCAGCCGCCATAGACGCCGCGCCGGGTCTTCTCCAATTCGTCGATGATCTCCATGGCGCGGATCTTGGGCGCACCCGTGACGGTGCCCGCCGGGAATCCCGCCACCAGCGCGTCGATCGCCGTGAAGCCCGGATCGACCCGGCCCTCCACGTTGGAGACGATGTGCATGACGTGGCTGTAGTACTCGATCGTGAAGCGCTCGGTGACCTTCACCGTCCCGATCTGCGCCACCCGGCCGACATCGTTGCGCCCCAGGTCCAGCAGCATCAGATGCTCGGCCAGTTCCTTGGGGTCGGACAGCAGGTCGGCCGCCAGCTCCTTGTCCTCCGCCGCGTCTTTGCCGCGCCGGCGGGTGCCGGCGATGGGGCGGATGGTGACCGTCTCGTCGCGCAGGCGGACAAGGATTTCCGGGCTCGAGCCGACGATGGCCACATGGCCGAAATCCAGGAAGAACAGGAATGGCGACGGGTTCAGGCGCCGGAGCGCGCGGTAGAGCGCGAAGGGCGGAAGCGTGAAGGGGACGGAGAAGCGCTGGCTGGGCACCACCTGGAAGATGTCGCCGGCGCGGATGTACTCCTTCGCCCGCTCCACCACGGCGTGGTACTCGGCCTGTGTGGTGTTTGAGGTGGGCGGGGGCAGGGCGCTCACGTCCCAGTCCGTTTCCAGCGTCGCGGGAACCGGCCCCTCCAGCGCCGCGATGGCCTCCGCCAACCGCTCGATCGCGGCCTGATAGGCGGCCTCAGCGGACACCCCCGGCATCGGCCGCGCGGGCGTCACCACGGTGACCACATTCTCGATGCCGTCGAAGATGGCCATCACCGTCGGGCGGATCAGGATGGCGTCGTCGAGGTGGAGCTCGTCCGGGTTTTCGTCCGGCAGACGCTCCATCAGCCGGACCATGTCGTATCCCAGATAGCCGAACAGCCCGGCCGACATGGGCGGCAGGCCGGCCGGCAGGTCGATCCGGCTTTCCTCCAGCAGGGACGCCAGGGCCCGCAGCGGCGGCTCGGCCTGGGGCGCGAACGCGCCCGGATCGTTCGCGGCGTCCCGGTTGATCTCGGCCTTGCTGCCCCGGCAGCGCCAGATCAGGTCGGGCTTCAGTCCGATCAGGGAGTAGCGGCCGCGGATCGAGCCGCCCGTCACCGACTCCAGCAGGAAGGCGTTCGGCTGCCCGCCCGCCAGCTTGAGCATGGCGGAGACGGGCGTGTCCAGGTCGCTGACCAGCCGCGTCCAGACCACCTGGGGGCGGCCCAACCGGTAGGTTTCGGCGAAGGCCCGCTCCTCGGGAAAGCTTTTCACCGGGGCCTCACTGTTCCTGATAGAGGCTGTTCAGGGCGTTCCGGTTGACGCTGACCTCGTGCCGCTGGCGCAGCCCGGCCAGATACTGAGTGACAAGGTCGTTGGCGACGGCGCCGCGCAGGGAGTCCGCGACCTGGGTCACGATCTCCGGCTGGGCGGACGGGTCGGCGGGCACCACCTCCACCAGCTTGCCCACGACCATGCCGTCCCGCGCCTCGCCGATGCCGACACCGCCGACGGGCAGGCCGAACAGTTCGTTCAGCAGGCCGCGCGGCAGCGGCAGGGGCTCACCCTGGGCCGGGGTGCGGGGCAGGGCGGCCGTGCGGGTCTGTGTGGCGCCGGGGATTTCGGCCGCGACCGCGTCCGGTGCGGCGCCCTCGCGCAGCTTGGCGGCGACCTCCTCCGCCTTGGCGCGGGCGGCCTCCGCCTGCTGGCTGGCCGTCCAGTCGGCGACCACCTGCTCGCGGATCGTCTCCAGCGGGCGCAGCGCCGCCGGGGTCACCTTGTCGACCCGCACGGCGACGTAGCCGCTCTCGTCCGTCTCGGTGACGTTGCTCGTCTCACCCTCGCCCAGCGCGAAGCCGGTCTCCAGGATGGTGGCGAGGCCGGGGACGGACACCGCGTCCCCACCGGCGGCCGGCACGCCGCGATTGTCCACCTGCTCGATCTTGACGACGGAGGCGCCGGCCTTCTCCGCCGCCTCCTCCACGCCGGCACCGCCGGCCAGGGCGTCGTCGATGGCGTTGGAGACCTCGAACAGGCGGTCGATGGCGCGTTCCTCCCGCACCTCGGCGAGAAGCTGGTCGCGCACCTGCTCGAACGGGGTCTCCCCGCCGGGGGTCACGTCGCGGACCGCCACAACGTGCCAGCCGAGCGGACTCTGGATCGGCTGGCTGACGCCGCCCTCGGCAAGTTCGAAGGCGGGACCGGCAAGCTCGGGCAGCAGGTCCTCCACGGTGACGTCGTCCAGCGGCACGGCCTCGGCCCCAGCGACCTTGGCGGCCTCCTCCAGCGACTGGCCGCCGGCGGCGGCCTCCGCGACCTTGCGGGCGGCGGCCTCGTCGGCCAGCACGACCTGCACGAGGTCGCGCACCTCCGGCTGGATGAACTCGGCGCTGCGGGCGGCATAGGCCTCGCGCAGATCCTCCTCGCTCACGGCGATCTCATCGGCGAGATCGGCGGCGGTGAGCGTGGCGACGGTGAAGGTGCGGTACTCGGGTGCCGTGTAGCGGACCGACTCCTCCTGGTGGAACTGTGCCAGGGTCGCCTCGTCCGGCGCCGGCGGGGCCGGCATGACGGAGGCGGGGATCAGCACCACGTCGGCGATCCGCCGCTCCCCCCGGTGGCGGTAAAGCGCGTCGGCCAGTGTCGAGGGCGCGCCGGCACCGGCCGCGACCGTGTCGACGAGCTGCTGGCGCGCCAGATCGCCCCGGATCTGCTCGACCAGCATCTCCTCCGTCATGCCCGCCTGCTGCAGCAGTGCCCGCATCAGGTTGGGGTCGAACTGGCCGAAGGCGTTCCGGAAGGCCGGGAACTCCGCCACGGTCCGCGCCACGGCGGCATCGCCCACCCGTATCCCCTTGTCCCGCGCGTTCAACAGCAGCAGCCGCTGCTGGATCAGCCGCTCCAGCGTCTGATCCAGCACGCCGAGCTGCTGGGCCTGCTCTGACGTCAGGTCCGGGCCCAGCATCTGGCGCAGCCGGTTCACCTCGTCGCGGAAGGCGCGGTCGAGCTCCTGCTGCGTGATGGTGGTGTCGTCCACTTCGGCGACGTCGTTGGTCACGCCGGACGTGAAGTCGCCGATGCCCCAGACCGCGAAGCTGATGATGAGGAGGACGAACAGGATCTTGACGACCCAGGAGCCGACTTTGCTGCGGATGGCTTGGAGCATGGAACCGGTTTCTGAAACTGTGACGGCGACGCCCGGCCGAGGGGCCGGGCGCGAAGCGGCGCATCATAGTTGTGGCCTCCGGGCGCGGCAAGCAAACCCGGCTGCGACGCGTTTCCGGCACCAGGGCATGGAAATCCGCGTTGCGGCTTGGTAAAGCGCGAGCCGACAGACAGGCCCAGGAAGGGGAGGATTACATGGCCGGACGCCGTCCGCTGATCGCCGGGAACTGGAAGATGAACGGGCTGCGCGCCGACGGGACGGCGCTGGCGGGTGAACTGGCGCGGCGGCTGGCCACAGCCGGGCCCGTCCGGTTCGACATGCTGGTCTGCCCACCGGCCACCCTGATCGTTCCGGTCGGTGCCGCCATCGCCGGCGGTCCGCTGGGCCTGGGCGGACAGGACTGTCATGCGGCGGAGAAGGGCGCCCATACCGGCGACATCAGCGCCGCCATGCTGGCCGACGCGGGCTGCCAAGCCGTGATCGTCGGCCATTCCGAACGGCGGCAGGACCACAAGGAGACGGACACCCAGGTTCGGGCCAAGGCGGCCGCCGCGCAGAAGGCGGGGCTGACGGCCATCATCTGTGTGGGCGAGACGGAGGCGGAGCGCGACGCGGGTCAGGCCGGATCCGTCGTGGCGCGCCAACTCGCCGGGTCGATCCCGGAAGGAGCGGGGGCCATGAACACCGTGATCGCCTACGAGCCCGTTTGGGCCATCGGCACCGGTCGCACCCCGACATCCCAGGACATAGCGGCCATGCACGCCATGATCCGGGGTGAACTGTCGGGCAAGGTTGCAGACCCGTCCGGCGTGCGCATCTTATATGGCGGCTCGGTGAAGCCGTCGAACGCCGCCGAAATCCTCGCGATCGCGGACGTGGACGGCGCCCTGGTCGGCGGCGCCAGCCTGAAGGCCGACGATTTCTGGGCCATCGCGGCGGCCGTTCCCTGACGGCTGTGACAGATGGTTTTGGCGCTGGCGCGGACGCCTGGGAGCGGGTAAACACGGCACCCGTGACCGGGCCGCCGCTGGATGGCGCCGGCCCTTGATGCATTGCGCCGGGCACCGTTCCGCCCGGTGGAGTTCGGAGGTTCGCGGTTTCATGGAGACGATCGTTCTCGTGGTCCACCTGCTGATCGCGGTGGCGCTGGTCGGCGTGGTGCTGATCCAGAAGTCGGAAGGCGGCGGCCTCGGCATCGGCGGCGGCACCATGGGCGGCATGATGACCACCCGGGGCAGCGCCAACCTGCTGACCCGCACGACGGCCATCCTGGCCGGCTGCTTCTTCGTCACCAGCATCACGCTGGCGATTCTGGCGGGCAACCACCGGTCCAGCGAATCGATCTTCGACACCGTGCCCGCGACCGAGCAGCCCGCCGTACCGGCAGGCCAGCCGACGCCGGCTCCGGCCCAGCCGACGGTGCCCAGCGGCCAGTGACGGTCGCGCGCCGTGGCGGTTTTCGGGAGGCGGCTTCAGGGCCGCCTCTTTCTGTTGGGGGTCGGGGCGGAGCCCTGGCCCAATCTGTGGGATTACGCTAAGCTAGGCTTCCATGACGCGCTTCATCTTCATCACCGGCGGCGTTGTGTCTTCGCTTGGGAAGGGACTGGCCTCCGCCGCCCTTGGAGCCCTGCTCCAGGCGCGGGGCTTCAAGGTCCGCCTCCGCAAGCTGGACCCCTACCTGAACGTCGACCCGGGGACGATGAGCCCCTACCAGCACGTGGAGGTCTACGTCACCGACGACGGGGCGGAGACGGACCTGGACCTGGGGCATTATGAGCGCTTCACCGGCGTGCCGACGCGCCAGAGCGACAACATCACCACCGGCCGCATCTATTCGAACGTGATCGCCAAGGAGCGGCGGGGCGACTATCTGGGCGCCACGGTGCAGGTGATCCCGCACATCACCGACGCCATCAAGGAATTCGTCCAGGCCGACCTGACGGACGAGGACTTCTGCCTGGTCGAGGTGGGCGGTACGGTCGGCGACATCGAGTCGCTGCCCTTCCTGGAGGCGATCCGGCAGCTCGGCAACGAGCTGGGGCCGGAGCGGGCCCTGTTCATCCACGTCACCCTGCTGCCCTACATCCCTGCGGCGGGCGAGCTGAAGACGAAGCCCACCCAGCATTCCGTGAAGGAGCTGCTGAGTGTGGGCATCCAGCCGCAGATGCTCCTGTGCCGGGCCGACCGGCCGATCCCGGACAATGAACGGCGCAAGATCGCGCTGTTCTGCAACATCCGGCAGGAGGCGGTGATCGCCGCCCTGGACGTCGACACGATCTACCAGGTGCCGATCAGCTACCACGAGCAGGGCTTCGACACGCAGGTCCTGAAGCATTTCGACCTGCCGGTCGAGGGTGAGCCCGACCTGTCCCGGTGGGAGGAGATCGTCGCCCGGGTCCGCCACCCGGAGGGCACGGTCACCATCGCCGTGGTGGGCAAGTACACGAGCCTTCTGGACGCCTACAAGTCGCTGGGCGAGGCGCTGACCCACGGCGGGATCGCCAACAACGTGAAGGTCCGGCTCGACTGGATGGACGCAGAGATCTTCGAGACGGAGGGGGCGATCCACCGGCTGGAGGGCGTGCACGGCATCCTGGTGCCGGGCGGCTTCGGCGAGCGGGGGACGGAGGGCAAGATCAAGGCGGCCCAGTTCGCCCGCGAGCGGAACATCCCCTATTTCGGCATCTGCTTCGGCATGCAGATGGCGGTGATCGAGGCGAGCCGGCATCTCGCGGGGCTGGACCATGCCGGATCGAGCGAGTTCGGCCATCCCGATCCCGCCGTCGTCGGCCTGATGACGGAGTGGGTGAGGGGCAACCAGCTTGAGCGGCGGGCGGCGGACGGGGACCTGGGCGGCACCATGCGCCTGGGTACCTACACCTGCCACCTGCTGCCGGGCACCAAGGTGCGGGACATCTACGGCGCCGACGTGATCGAGGAGCGGCACCGCCACCGCTACGAGGTCAATATCGGCTACAAGGAGAAGCTGGAGCGGGTGGGGCTGAAGTTCTCCGGCCTGTCGCCCGACGGCATCCTGCCCGAGATCGTGGAGATCCCGG
This sequence comes from Rhodospirillaceae bacterium, assembly GCA_029267445.1. GTDB lineage: Bacteria > Pseudomonadota > Alphaproteobacteria > Azospirillales > Azospirillaceae > JAJUIU01. The sequence continues at coordinate 85,281 of JAJUIU010000002.1, read as the reverse complement.
ACCATCCCTGGTTCATCGGCGTGCAGTTCCACCCGGAGCTGAAGTCCAAGCCCTTCGAACCGCACCCGCTGTTCACCAGTTTCGTCCGCGCCGCCATCGAGCAGAGCCGGCTGGTGTGACGTTCCTTCGCCAGACCGCCGGCCCGACGGGATTGCCATGACCCAGAACCGCACCGTCGCCGTCCGCGACATCCAGATCGCCAACGACCGGCCCTTCGTCCTGATCGCCGGCCCCTGCCAGCTCGAATCGCGGCAGCACGCGCTGGAGATGTCCAGCGCCTTGGTCGAGATCACGCGCAAGCTGGGCATCCCGCTGATCTACAAGACCAGCTTCGACAAGGCGAACCGCACGTCGGTGACCGCCGCGCGAGGACTTGGCATCGAGAAGAGCCTGCCGATCCTGGCCGAGATTCGGGACACGTTCGGCATTCCCGTGCTGACCGACGTGCATGCGCCGGAGCAGTGCGCACCGGTGGCGGAGGTGGTGGACGTGCTGCAGATCCCGGCCTTCCTGTCGCGCCAGACGGACCTGCTGCTGGCTGCGGGGGAGACGGGCAGGGCGGTGAACGTGAAGAAGGGCCAGTTCCTGGCCCCCTGGGACATGAAGAACGTGGCGGCGAAGATTGCCAGCACCGGCAACCACAATGTGCTGCTGTGCGAGCGGGGGGCGAGCTTCGGCTACAACACGCTGGTCAGCGACATGCGGGCGCTGCCCATCATGGCGCAGACCGGATACCCGGTCGTGTTCGACGCCACGCACAGCGTGCAGCAGCCGGGCGGGCAGGGCACCTCCAGCGGTGGGCAGCGGGAGTTCGTGCCCGTACTGGCCCGGGCGGCACTCGCCATCGGCGTCGCGGCGGTGTTCATGGAGACGCACCAGGACCCGGACCACGCCCCCAGCGACGGGCCCAACATGATGCCGCTGCGGGAGATGCCGGCGGTGCTGGAGCTCATGCTGGCGTTCGACCGCATCGCCAAGGCGAATCCGGTCGCCATCTGAACGATCGGCCCTCCGCCCGGTTGAAAGGGGCGGGCTTTACAAGCCGCCTCCGCCGCGTGAGGATGACCCCAAAAGACCTAGGGTCGCCGGCGAAGGCGGCCCGTCCGGAGGATGACGCCCGTGCAAGTCCCTGAGCTGGGACCGTCCGTGCCCAAGCGTGGCGGACCCGTTTCGCGCTTCGTCGGTCGCGCGTTGCTGCGCCTGATCGGCTGGCGTATCGAGGGCCCGGTGCCCGATCTGCCGAAGATGGTCGTGATCGGGGCGCCGCACAGCTCCAACTACGATTTCATCGTCGCCATGGCCACGATGTTCTCGCTGGGCCTGAACCTGAACATCATGGGCAAGCACACGCTGTTCAACTGGCCCATGGGCGGGTTCATGCGCTGGTGCGGCCTGATCCCCATCAACCGGTCGGCGGCGCACGGCGTGGTCGGCGAGTCCGTCGTCGCGCTCAAGAACGCGGAGCGGATGTGGATCGGAATCGCGCCCGAGGGGACGCGGAGCAGCCACGGCGCGCAGTGGAAGTCCGGCTTCTGGCAGATCGCGCGGCAGGCCGACCTCCCGATCCTGCCCATCGCCATCGACTACGCGGCCCGGACGGTGCGCTTCGGCACGCCGCTGCGTCCGTCGCCCGACATCGACACGGACATGGTCTACCTGTCCAAGTTCTTCGGCGGCACCAGGGGCGCCCGGCGGACCATTCCCGAGCGGATCGGGGTGCGCAGCCAGCCGAAGGCGGCGGAGTAGCCCCAAGCTAGCCCTTGCGGCGGCGGATGGCGGCGGCTATTCCCACGGGCAAAAGCCCGGCATCACGGAGGAGCGCCGCCCATGTCCGCCATCATCGACATCCATGCCCGCGAAATCCTGGACAGCCGCGGCAATCCCACGGTCGAGGTCGAGGTGCGGCTGGAGAGCGGCGCCTTCGGGCGCGCCGCCGTGCCGTCCGGCGCCTCCACCGGGGCCCACGAGGCCGTGGAGCTGCGCGACGGCGACAAGGGCCGTTATCTGGGCAAGGGCGTCCAGCGCGCCGTGGAAAGCGTCAACGGCGAGATTTTCGACACGCTGTCGGGCCTTGAGAGCACCGAGCAGGTCGCCATCGACACGATGATGATCGAGCTGGACGGTACGCCCAACAAGGCGCGCCTGGGCGCCAACGCCATCCTGGGCGTCAGCCTGGCAGTCGCCAAGGCCTCGGCCGACGAGCTGGACCAGCCGCTCTACCGCTATGTCGGCGGGACCAGCGCCCGCACCCTGCCGGTGCCGATGATGAACATCATCAATGGCGGCGCCCACGCGGACAACCCGATCGACATCCAGGAATTCATGATCATGCCGGTCGGGGCCGCGACCTGCGCCGACAGCATCCGCATGGGGGCGGAAATCTTCCACGCGCTGAAGAAGAAGCTGAAAGACGCGGGCCACAACACGAACGTCGGCGACGAGGGTGGCTTCGCGCCGAACCTGAAGTCCACCGACGAGGCACTGGGCTTTGTCATGAAGGCGATCGAGAGCGCGGGGTACAAGCCTGGCGAGGATGTGCTGCTGGCCCTCGACGCCGCTTCCACCGAGTTCTTCAAGGACGGCAAGTATGCCCTGGAGGGCGAGGGCCGGACGCTGGATCCCGCCGGGATGGTCAAGTACTGGCAGGAGCTGGTTGGCCGCTACCCGATCGTCAGCGTCGAGGACGGGATGGCCGAGGACGACTGGGAGGGCTGGAAGGCCCTGACGGACGCCATTGGTTCCAAGTGCCAGCTCGTCGGCGACGACCTGTTCGTGACCAATCCGCAGCGTCTTTCCGACGGAGTGGCGAAGGGTGTCGCCAACTCCATCCTGGTGAAGGTCAACCAGATCGGCAGCCTGACCGAGACGCTGGAGGCGGTGCGGATCGCGCACACCAACGGTTACACGGCGGTGATGTCCCACCGTTCCGGCGAGACGGAGGACGCGACCATCGCCGATCTGGCGGTCGCCACCAATTGCGGACAGATCAAGACGGGCTCACTGTCCCGCTCCGACCGGATCGCCAAGTACAACCAGTTGATCCGCATCGAGGAGGGTCTCGGCCGGGCCCGAGTCTTCCCCGGACGGACGGCGCTCCGGCGCGGTTGAGCAGGTTTCATCGCCGCGCATGGGGGCGGGAAGGGTTTTCCGCCCCCTTTTTCTTGCCGAACCGAAGCATCCGCATGGGATTTTCAGGCGGTCTCCGGTTTTTCATTTGACGGACTCGCCGGCCTTTGATTCCATGCTGGCATGATTGCAGTCCGCACCTTCCCGCACGCGCTGAACAGGGTCCTCCGCCAGGTGGTAGGGCCGCTGCTGGGCGCGTCCGTGGTGGCTTATTTCGCCTACTACACGGTGCAGGGCGATCGCGGGCTGATGGCGCTGAACCACTTGCAGGGCGAGGTGGTGAAGGCGGAGGCCGTGCTTGCCGAGGTGAAGGCGGAGCGGGAGGAGGTTCAGCGCCGCGTGCAGCTGCTCCGCCCGGACAACCTCGATCCCGACATGCTGGAGGAGCGGGCGCGCATCCTGCTCAACCAGACGCATCCGGACGATCTCGTGATCCTTCTTCCGGGCAGACCCGCCCCGCTTCCGCCGCAGGTCACGCCCGGGAACCGCCCCTAAGCCGCTGATACGGAAGCGATTAGCCGGAAATTGGTTAATTCCGGATTTTGCTGATAAATCAGCATGTTGCATTGCACACAGCTTGCATTGATCGGCGCGCGGCATTAGCTGTTGCGGGCGCGAACCGGCATGCCGGACGCCCCAACAGGAGGGAGGAAGCCCGTGGCCACCGCAAAGCGCCGCACATCCAAGCCTGCGGCCTCCGAAGCAGCGGCTCCCAGCCGCGACGACCTGCTCCGCTACTACCGGGAAATGCTGCTGATCCGCCGATTTGAGGAGAAGGCGGGGCAGATGTACGGCATGGGGCTGATCGGGGGCTTCTGCCACCTCTACATCGGCCAGGAGGCCGTGGTGGTGGGCATCCAGAACGCGCTGCAGCCCGGCGACAGCGTCATCACCAGCTACCGTGACCATGGCCACATGCTGGCCTGCGACATGGACCCGAAGGGCGTCATGGCGGAGCTGACCGGCCGGCGCGGCGGCTATTCGAAGGGCAAGGGCGGCTCCATGCACATGTTCAGCCGCGAGAAGGCCTTTTTCGGCGGTCACGGCATCGTCGGCGCCCAGGTGCCGATCGGCACCGGCCTCGGCTTCGCCCACAAGTACAAGAAGGATGGCAAGCTGAACGTCTGCTACATGGGCGACGGCGCGGTGAACCAGGGGCAGGTGTACGAGAGCTTCAACATGGCCGCCCTTTGGAAGCTGCCGGTCATCTACGTGATCGAGAACAACAAGTACGCCATGGGCACGGCGCAGAACCGCGCGTCCGCTGGCGAGCTCTATATGCGCGGATCGGCCTACGGCATCCCGGGCCGGCAGGTGAACGGCATGGACGTGCTGGACGTGAAGGCCGCGTCGGACGAGGCCGTCGCCTTTGTGCGCGGCGGCGGCGGTCCGATCATCCTGGAGATGAAGACCTACCGCTATCGCGGCCACTCCATGTCCGATCCGGCCAAGTACCGGACCAAGGAGGAGGTCAACAAGATGCGGTCGGAAAGCGACCCCATCGACAACCTGAAGCGGCTGCTGCTTGAGAAGGGCATCGCCGACGAGGATTCGCTGAAGGCGATCGACCGCGACGTGAAGCAGATCGTCACCGAGGCGGCCGAATTCGCCACGCAGAGCCCCGAGCCCGATCCGTCCGAGCTGTGGACGGACGTGCTGGTGGACGCCTGAGCGGCATCGGGATTGGGAGGAACGATAAATGCCCGTTGAAGTCCTGATGCCGGCGCTGTCGCCGACCATGACCGAAGGCAAGCTGGCCAAGTGGGTCAAGAAGGAGGGCGAGGAGGTCAAGTCCGGCGACGTGCTGGCCGAGATCGAGACCGACAAGGCCACCATGGAGGTGGAGGCGGTCGACGAGGGCACGCTGGCGAAGATCCTGGTGCCGGAAGGCACCGAAGGCGTCGCCGTCAACACCGCCATCGCCATCATCACCAGCGAGGGCGAGAGTGCCGACCAGAATCTGGGCCGGACGGAGGAGATCACGCCCAAGTCCGTCGCCGCCCAGCATGTGAAGGGCGAGGAGGGGCTAGCGCCCAGCCTGCCCGCGGCCCCGCCCAAGTCCAGCCCGGCGGCCCCGCCGGCGATCGAGGACGAGGATCGCTTCTTCAAGGACGCGCCGGTGATCACCGTGCGCGAGGCGCTGCGCGACGCCATGGCCGAGGAGATGCGCCGCGACCCCACCGTCTTCCTGATGGGCGAGGAGGTCGCCGAGTACCAGGGCGCCTACAAGGTCAGCCAGAACCTGCTGCAGGAGTTCGGGGCCGAGCGCGTGATCGACACGCCGATCACTGAGCATGGCTTCGCCGGGCTGGGCGTGGGCGCGGCGTTCGGCGGGCTGCGGCCGATCGTCGAGTTCATGACCATGAACTTCGCCATGCAGGCGATCGACCACATCGTGAACTCGGCGGCGAAGACGCTGTACATGTCGGGCGGGCAGATGGGCTGTCCCATCGTGTTCCGGGGCCCGAACGGTGCCGCCGCCCGCGTGGCCGCCCAGCACAGCCAGGATTATGCGAGCTGGTACGGCCACATCCCCGGCCTGAAGGTGGTCGCACCCTATACGGCGGCCGACGCCAAGGGCCTGATGAAGGCCGCCATCCGCGATCCGAACCCGGTGATCGTGCTGGAGAACGAAATTTTGTACGGGCACAGCTTCCCGTGCCCGACGGACCCGGACTTCATCGTGCCAATCGGGCGCGCGAAGGTGATCCGCAAGGGCACCGACGTTACGGTGACGGCCTACTCCCTGATGGTCGCCCATGCGCTGGCCGCCGCCGAGCGTCTGGCGGAGGAGGGGATCAGCGTGGAGGTCATCGACCTGCGCACGATCCGGCCGCTGGACCTGGAGACCATCGTCGCCAGCGTGAAGAAGACCAACCGCCTCGTTTCGGTGGAGGAGGGCTGGCCCTACGCCGGCATCGGGTCGGAGCTGGCGGCGCTGATGATGGAGCATGCCTTCGACCATCTGGACGCCCCCGTCCTCCGTGTCCACGCCAAGGACGTGCCGCTGCCCTATGCCGCGAACTTGGAGAAGCTGGCGCTGCCGCAGCCGGACGACGTGGTCCAGGCGATCAAATCCGTGACCTATCGGCGCTGATCCGGCCGGAGCGAGGAGAGAGCGGAAATGCCCATCGAAATCCTGATGCCGGCCCTGTCCCCGACCATGACGGAAGGGAAGCTCGCCAAGTGGCTGAAGCGCGAAGGCGACCCGGTGAAGTCCGGCGACGTGATCGCGGAGATCGAGACCGACAAGGCGACCATGGAGGTCGAGGCGGTCGACGAAGGCACCATTGGCAAGCTCCTGGTCGACGAAGGCAGCGAAGGCGTGGCGGTCAACACGCCCATCGCGCTGCTGCTGGAGGAGGGGGAGGACAAATCCGCCCTCGCCGGCGGCGGCAAGCCCGCCCCGACTCCCGCTCCGGCACCGGCCCCCAAGACCGAGGACGCGAAGGCCGAAACCGGCAAGGCGGAAGCCATCCCGGCCGGCGTGCCGTCCTACGGCAAGGGTGGTCCGGTGGACGAGGCTGTGATGCCGAAGCCCGCCGCCGCCCCGACGCCCACCGCCCAGGGCGACGGTGGACGCGTCTTCGCGAGCCCGCTCGCCCGCCGCATGGCGGAGCAGTCGGGCCTCGACCTGTCCCGCATCCAGGGCAGCGGGCCGAACGGCCGTGTGGTCAAGGCGGACGTGGAGGCGGCCCTTCAGCGCGGGCCGCAGCCCGCCGCCAAGGCCGCCCCGACCCAGGCGCCCGCCGCCGCGCCGGCCCAGACACCGCAAGCCGCAGGTCCCGCGCCGCAGGGCATGGACGCCAGGGCCTTCGCCGACGCCATCGGCATGAAGTACACGGTCATTCCAAACACCGGCATGCGCAAGACCATCGCCAAGCGCCTGACCGAAGCCTGGCAGACCATCCCGCATTTCGGCCTGTCCATCGACCTGGAGATCGACCGGCTGATGGCGCTCAGGGCCGAGATCGTGGAGCGGACGGGCGAGAAGGTGTCCGTGAACGATTTCGTCGTGAAGGCGGTGGCCATCGCGCTGCGCAAGGTGCCGGAGGCGAACGTCTCCTGGCATCCGGACGGCATCCTCCAGTACGGGGATGTGGACGTCTCCGTCGCCGTGGCAACCGATGCCGGGCTGATCACGCCCATCGTGAAGAACGCAGACAGGAAAGGCCTCTCAGCCATCTCGGCGGAGGTGAAGGCGCTGGCCCAGAAGGCCAAAGACGGCAAGCTGCGGCCGGAGGAGTTCCAGGGTGGCACCTTCAGCGTGTCGAACCTCGGCATGTTCGGCATCAAGAACTTCACCAGCATCATCAACCCGCCGCAGAGCTGCATCCTGTCGGTGGGGGCCGGCGAGAGGCGGCCGGTGGTGCGCGGCGACGCGCTGGCCGTGGCGACAGTGATGAGCTGCACCCTGTCCGTGGATCACCGGTCGGTCGACGGGGCCGTGGGTGCGCGCTGGCTGCAGGAGTTCAAGAAGCTGATCGAGAATCCGATCGCGATGCTGATCTGACGGGGCGAGGGCGGCCATGGCTTCCCCGACGCTGTCCATCCGCGACGCGGCCCCCGGCGACCTGGACACCATCGTCCGGTTCGTCCGGGAACTCGCCGCCTACGAGCGGCTGGAGAGCGAAGTGGTCGCCACCTCCGGGCAGTTCGCGGAGGCGCTGTTCGGGCCGTCGCCCAAGGTGTTCGCGCTGATCCTGGAGGTGGACGGGCAGCCGGCCGGCTTCGCCGTCTGGTTCTACAACTTCTCAACCTTCCTGGGGCGCCACGGCATCTATGTCGAGGACATCTATGTCCGTAAGGAGCATCGCGGGAAGGGCTTGGGCAGGGGCGTGTTCGAGTATCTGGCCCGCAAGGCGGTGGCCGAGGGCTGCGGCCGGCTGGAATGGTGGGTCCTGGACTGGAACGAACCGGCGATCCGGTTCTATCGCGCCATCGGTGCGGAACCGATGGAGGAATGGACGGTGCAGCGGGTGACGGGCGACGCGCTGAGGCGTCTCGCCGGGCTTGGCTGACAGACGGGAGCGAAACGCATGGCCGACACGAACTTCGACCTCCTCGTCATCGGCGCCGGGCCGGGCGGCTATGTCGCGGCGATCCGCGCGGCCCAGCTCGGCATGAAGGCGGCCGTCGTGGAGCGGGAGCACTTGGGCGGCATCTGCCTGAACTGGGGCTGCATCCCGACCAAGGCGCTGCTGCGCTCCGCCGAGGTGGCGCACCTGATCCAGCATTCCAAGGATTACGGGATCACGGTGAACGGCACGGTCAGCTTCGATGTGGGGCCGATCGTGAAGCGGTCGCGGCAGGTGGCGGGGCAGCTTTCGGCCGGCGTGAAGGGCCTGCTGAAAAAGAACAAGGTCACCGTGTTCGACGGGACCGCGAAGCTGCTGGGCAAGGGCAAGGTGGGCGTGACCGCGAAGGACGGGGCCGCGACCGAGCTGCAGGCCAAGCACATCATCATCGCCACCGGGGCCCGCGCCCGCGTCCTTCCGGGGCTTGAGCCGGACGGCAAGCTGGTCTGGACCTACCGCGAGGCGATGGTGCCGGAGACCATGCCGAAGAGCATCCTGGTGATCGGTACGGGCGCCATCGGCGTGGAGTTCGCCAGCTTCTACCGCAACATGGGTGTCGAGGTGACGCTGGTCGAGGTGCTGGACCGAATTCTGCCGGTGGAGGACGAGGAGATCAGCGCCTTCGCCGCCAAGCAGTTCGCCAAGCAGGGCATCCGCATCCGCACCTCCACCAAGGTGGTGAAACTGGACAAGGGCCCGATCAGCGTGACGGCCACTTTGGATGTCGGCGGCGGCAAGACGGAGCAGGTGACGGTCGACCGCGTGATCTCCGCCGTCGGCATCGTCGGCAATGTGGAGAACATCGGCCTGGAGAACACGAAGGTGAAGGTCGAGCGCAACCACATCGTCACCGACGCGTGGATGCGCACCGACGAGCCTGGCGTCTACGCCATCGGCGATGTCTGCGGCGCCCCCTGGCTGGCCCACAAGGCAAGCCACGAGGGCGTGCTCTGCGTGGAGAAGATCGCCGGTGTGAAGGGGCTTCACCCCATCGACGTGCGCAACATCCCCGGCTGCACCTACTCCCTGCCGCAGATCGCCAGCGTGGGCATGACGGAGAAGAAGGCCAAGGAGGCGGGCCACGAGGTGAAGGTCGGCCGCTTCCCCTTCATCGGCAACGGCAAGGCGATCGCCCTGGGTGAGCCCGAGGGCATGGTGAAGACCGTGTTCGACGCCAAGACCGGCGAGTTGCTGGGCGCCCATATGGTCGGCGCCGAGGTGACGGAGCTGATCCAGGGCTACACCATCGCCAAGACGATGGAGACCACGGAGGCGGAGCTGATGCACACCATCTTCCCGCATCCGACCCTGTCGGAGATGATGCACGAGTCGGTGCTGGCCGCTTACGGCCGGGCGATCCACTACTAGCCCCGCCGCCTTGCGCCTGTAGCGGGGGAGGGTGGCGGTTCGCCGCGCTTTTCCCCGCTACCGGTCGGCCCTATCTTGGGGCTGTCACCTGAAGGTCATGAACGATGCCCATCGCGCCCGACCGCGTCCGCCATCCCGAGAAGGCCAGCCGGCCCGACAACCCGATCCAGCGCAAGCCGGAATGGCTGCGGGTGAAGGCGCCGACCAGTCCGGAATATGCAGAGACTCGACGGCTGATGCGGGGCCTGTCGCTGAACACCGTGTGCGAGGAGGCGGCCTGTCCGAACATCGGGGAGTGCTGGAAGAAGAAGCACGCCACCTTCATGATCCTGGGTGCGGTCTGCACCCGGGCCTGCGCCTTCTGCAACGTGGCCACCGGACGGCCGGACCTGCTGGACCCGCATGAGCCGGAGAAGGTGGCGGACGCCGTGGGCCAGCTCGGCCTGGAGCATGTGGTGGTCACGTCCGTGGACCGCGACGATCTGGACGACGGCGGGGCCGCGCATTTCGCCCGCACGATCCGCGCCATCCGCGCCGCCTCGCCGACCACGACGATCGAAATCCTGACGCCCGACTTCATGCGGAAGAAGGGAGCGATCGAGACGGTGGTCGAGGCTCGTCCGGACGTGTTCAATCATAATCTCGAGACCGTTCCACGCCTCTATCCCGGCATTCGTCCGGGGGCGCGCTACTTCACCTCGCTGCAGCTGTGGGCCAGGGTGAAGGAGCTCGACCCCGCCATGTTCACCAAGTCCGGGATCATGGTCGGGCTGGGCGAGACGAAGGAGGAGGTCTTCCAGGTTATGGACGACCTGCGGGCCGCCGACGTGGATTTCCTGACGATCGGGCAGTATCTGGCCCCGACGCCGAAGCACGCGCCGGTCGACCGGTTCGTGACGCCCGATGAGTTCGCGAGCTATGCCGGCATGGCGCGGGGCAAGGGTTTCCTCCTCGTCGCCAGCTCTCCGCTGACCCGCAGCTCCTACCACGCCGGGGACGATTTCCGGCGCCTGCGCGCCGCGCGGGAGGCCCGGCTTGCCGGTCGGGCCGTGCCCGAGGCGCTGCCCGCGGCCGAGTGACGGAAGAACAAAGAACAACTCCATGCCCAGCCACGCGGAAAAGCGGGTGCTTCCCTACACCCCGGATCAGCTCTTCGATCTGGTCGCCGATGTGGAGCGGTATCCGGAGTTCCTGCCCTGGGCCGTGGCCGCCCGGATCCGACGCCGGGAGGGGGACACCTTCTGGGCCGACCTGGTGATCGGCTTCAAGATGATCCGGGAGCGCTTCACCTCGCGCGTCCGGCTGACCGAACCGGGGCGCCGCATCGACGTGGAGTTCGCCGAGGGGCCGTTCCACCACCTGACCAACCGCTGGGTGTTCGAGCCGCATCCCGAGGGCTGCCTGATCGACTTCCATGTCGATTTCGAGTTTCGGAACAAGGTGCTGGACCGGATCATCGGCGCCCTGTTCCACGAGGCGGTCCGCCGGATGGTGGCGGCCTTCGAGGGGCGCGCCCGGCAGCTCTATGCGGCCGGTTCGCCGGCGGGGTCGGCCGTCCGCCGCGCCGTCTGAGGATCGAGGCGCCAATCCGGCGGGGCCGGGCGCCGGTCGCCGGCGGCATAGCGGCCGCCATAGGGCGCCAGACAGACGTCCACCAGCTCCTGCACCGGCGCGCAGTCGCCATCCACGTACAGCATGGTGAAGGCCTGCTCGAAGCAGGCGGCCAGGGCCAGATCGTGACGCGACAGGGCCTTGGCGAGGCCCTTGCCGGACCCGCTCCAGGCGCCGGCCGCGCGCACGGTGAAGTCCGCAAGTTCGGTGTAGAGCCGCGCCCCCAGGGCGAGCCGCTGGGCCGGGGTGCGCTTACCGTCCAGGTCGGCCGCCAGATCGGTCAGCATGTAGCGCCGGGACAGCAGCTCGGCAGCGGTCAGGGAGGGTGGGCCCGCCTCCAGGATCGCCCTGGCGTCGGCCTGGATCGCCTCGATCGCCTCCGGCTCGCCAGCGATGGGAAGCCCGTTCGCCACCATCCGGGCGAGGCTTGGGACGCCACGCCGCCGGTCATCCTCCCAGAACCAGGCGAGGGTTTCCCGGTCATGGAAGAACAGTTCCACCAGGATTCCCATGCGGTCCTGCGTCTCCCGCCGCGCCTGGGGGATCGCGCCATGAATGATCACGGCGTCGATGTCGGAGCCCGGCCCCGCCTTGCCCTTCGCCACCGACCCGCCGAGGAACGCGGCGACGACATCGGGACCCTGCGTCCATTCCCGCAGGATCGCCTCGGCGATGTCGGCGGTGGGGACGGGTGCCGGGTTCGTCATGGGCCGAGGGCCTCCCGCGCCATCTCCAGCGCCCGGCGCACCGTCGCGAGCCGCACCTCCGTGCGGTCGCCGGTGAAGCGGCATTCCTCCACGGAGGTGTGGCCGTCCCGCCCGACGACGGCGATGTGGACGAGCCCGGCCGGCTTGCGCTCGCTCTGTCCCGGCCCGGCGACACCGGTCACGGCCACCGCCACCGTCGCCTTGGGCGCCCTGCACAGCGCACCCGTCGCCATGGCCGCCGCGACCGCCGCGTCGACGGCACCCCTGGCCTTGATGAGGTCCGCCGGGACGCCGAGCAGGTCGGTCTTGCTATCATAGCTGTAGGTGACGAACCCGCGATCCAGCACGTCGGAGGAGCCGGGGATCTCGGACAGCAGGCCTGCGATCAGACCGCCGGTGCAGCTCTCCGCCGTGACCAGCATGGCCCGGCGCGCCCGGAACATGTCCAGGGTTTCGCGCGCGAGGTCGTGCAGTTCACGGGTGAACATCCGGGTTCAGCCTTTCGGGAAGGGAAGGCGGACCGTGGCCGCCGCCTGGGCCGCCACCCCTTCGCGCCGGCCGGTGAAGCCGAGCTGCTCCGTCGTGGTCGCCTTCACGCTGACCCGGTCGGGGGCGATCTCCATGATGTCGGCGATCCGCGCAACCATGGCCGGGCGGTGGGGACCCACCTTGGGCCGCTCGCAGATGATCGTCACGTCTGCATGGGCGATGACGCCGCCCCTGGCGCGCACGAGGTCGCGCGCATGGCGCAGGAACACCGCACTGTCCGCACCGCGCCATTTGGGATCGGAGGGCGGAAAGTGGTGGCCGATGTCGCCGTCGCCGATGGCACCCAGAATGGCATCCGTCAGGGCGTGCAGTCCGACATCGGCGTCCGAATGGCCGAGGAAGCCCCGGTCGTGCGGGATGCGCACGCCACAGAGCATGACATGGTCGCCCTCGGTGAATGCGTGCACGTCGAACCCGGTCCCGGTGCGGATGTCCCCAAGCTCCGCCATGATCAGCCGCTCCGCCCGCGCCAGATCGTAGGCGTGGGTCACCTTGAGATTGTCGGGATTGCTCTGAACCAGCCGGACGGCCAGACCGGCCCGCTCCGCCACCGCCGCGTCGTCCGTCAGGTCGAGCCCAGCCGCATCGCGGTGGGCCGCAAGGATGTCCGGGAAACGGAAGCCCTGCGGCGTCCGCGCCCGCCAGAGGCCCGTGCGGTCGACGGTGCCGGCGACGACGGTGTTGGCGGCGACGGAGCCTGCCGCCTCCCGCTTCAGCGTGTCGGCCAGCGGTGTGGCCGCGATGGCGCCAGGCGCGTCGGTCAGGGCTTCGATCACGCGGCCGATCGTGTCGGCATCCACCAGCGGCCGGGCCCCGTCATGGATCAGCACCAGGTCCGGCGCGCCTTCGCTGGCCAAGGCCTCCAGCCCGTTGCGCACGCTCTGCTGCCGAGTGTCGCCGCCGGACACCGGGGGCCCCAGATTGAGGCCGGCCACGGCGCGGTCGTAGAGGTCCCGATGCTCCGGATTGATCACGACGCGGACCGACCCGACCCTTGGATGATGCCGGAACGCCTCCACGGACCGGGCCAGCACGCTGCGACCCGCCAGCGTCTGGTACTGCTTGGGCATGTCGGTCCCGAACCGCGCGCCGCGCCCGGCGGCGACGATCAGGGCAACGCAGGAAGGCATGGCGACCCCGTGACGGATGGAGCCGGGAGCCTATCGCCAACCGCCGTGCGAGCGCTAGTGCCTGGAGCCGGCCCCGTCCTTCAGAGGGTCATGCCCCCAGTTCATCAGGGAGTACCGCCACCGGCTGTTCTCAACATCGCCACCAGGCTCCTGGGCCATGTGCCGGTGGACATAGCCGACGACCTTCCGCATGTGCCGGTAGTCATCGTCGGTCAACTCGGCGACCGTCTTGCGCCTGATCTCGACGATGCGCCGGCCCGACTGGTGCCCGACGGATTCGCTCTCGCCCTCATGCGTCCAGCCGACGGACCGGCTTTCGCCGGTGTCGAGCCAGCGCTCGAGCTCCGCTGGCGCCATGTTCACCGCCGTCCCGAACGCGTCACGGATCTGCCGCCGCTCCTCGTCGTCCAGGTCCTGGCTCATGACACGGCCCTCTGGAGGTCCTGCTTGCTCATCCGCGACCGACCCGGGATGCCGCGTCGTCTCGCCGCCTCGTACAGCTGGTCCTTGGTGGGGCCGTGGCCGTCGCGACCCGTCCTGCGATGCTTCGCCGTCTTCGCCGCAACATCCTTCGGCTGGTTGGAGAACTGCTGGCCCTTGCGGCTGTCCGCCCGCTTCTTGGCCGTGGTGCGCCGGTACTCCTCGTCGGTGAGGGACTCGCGGGCCGATTTCGGCAGGTAGCGCTCCCCGCTCTCCGTGCTCTCCCGGCCCGATTTCGTGCCCCAGTCCTCCTCCGTCCATTGGTGGAGGCTGTTGTCCTTCCGCTTCGGACCGACATAGCCGCCGCCGCGCTTCTTGTATTCCTGGACGGCCATCTGCGCCTTGCGCGCCGACCATTGTCCGCGGTTGCCGCCCTTGTCCCCGTTCGTGATCTCGGCTTTCACCTTCTCCCAGAGCTTCGGGTCCGTCCTTTCGGCGCGCGCGCCCATGCCTGCCATCCTTTCTCCCGTGGGTGACGGATGGTCCAACAGGGCGGGCGGCCCCGGGTTTCGCCAGCGCATGGGGGCGACATCGGGGCGGCGACCGGGGTGCGGAACACCCATGCCGGGCGCGCGCTTGCAAATGGATCGAAGCGTGCTACCTTTCGCCGCCCTATTTTTGTGCAGTCCTGGAAAGTGCCTAGAGCATGGGCAGCGAGAAGCCCCGATCCCATCTGAAGCCGATCCAGATCGGCCCCGTCACGATCGAGGAGCCGGTTATCCTGGCCCCGATGTCCGGCGTGTCCGACATGCCGTTCCGCCGCCTCGTGAAGCGGACGGGTGCCGGCCTCGTCGTGTCCGAGATGATCGCCAGTCAGGCGATGATCCGCGCGACACGGGAAAGCATGCTGAAGACCGAGTGGTCGCCGGACGAGGCGCCAATCTCCATGCAGCTGGCCGGCTGCGAGCCGGAGGTGATGGGGGAGGCGGCGAAGCTCAACGCGGATCGCGGCGCCCACATCATCGACATCAATTTCGGCTGCCCCGTGAAAAAGGTGGTGAACGGCTATGCCGGGTCCGCCCTGATGCGGGACGAGCCGCTGGCCGGGCGCATCCTCGAGGCGACGGCGAAGGCCGTGGACATCCCGGTCACCATGAAGATGCGCAAGGGCTGGGACGAGAACAACCTGAACGCCCCGCGGCTGGCCAGGATCGCGGAGGAGTCCGGCATCCGGATGCTGACCGTGCACGGCCGCACCCGCTGCCAGATGTACAATGGCACTGCCGACTGGAAATTCATCCGCAAGGTGAAGGACGCGGTCTCCATCCCCGTGATCGCCAACGGCGACATCACCACGCTGTCGGACGCGGTCCGTTGCCTGGAGGAGAGCGGGGCGGACGGCGTGATGATCGGGCGCGGCACCTATGGCCGCCCCTGGTTCATCTGCCAGGTCATGCACTATCTCCGCACCGGCGAGGTCCTGCCCGACCCGTCCCTGGCCGAGCAGCTCCGCATCGTGCTGGAGCATTACGAGGCGATCCTGGAGCATTACGGTGTCGAGGCCGGCCTGAAGATCGCCCGCAAGCATGTGGCCTGGTACTCCAAGGGTCTGCAGGGTTCGGCCGATTACCGCAACACGGTGATGACCGTGGAGCAGCCGGACGCGGTCAAGCGGCTCATCGTCGACTACTACAACGGCCTGCTCGACCGGGGCGTGACGGCCCGCGACATCGACACGCCGGCGGTGCCCGAGAAGGTGGCCGCCTGATGCGCCGGGGCTCGGCCGCCGTCCTGTCGCGGGCCCGCGCGCGGGAGGAGATCGATCCGGCGGCGATCCTGATGGCGCTTCCCGATCCCGTGCTCGTCGTCGATCGCGCGGGGCTGATCCGGTTCGTGAACCTCGAGGCGCAGGAATTCTTCGACGTCAGCGCCGCCAGGGTGCAGGACCAGCCCCTCGCCGAGCTGATCCCGGCCGACAGCCCGGTCTTCGTCCTGCTGGAGCAGGCGCGGCTGACCCATTCCAGCGTGTCTGAGTACGGCGTGACCGTCGACACGCCCCGGATCGGCCGCCATTTCGTGACGGCGTTGGCGGCCCCACTCGGCGATCCGCCGGATCTGGTTGTCCTGACCCTTCACGAGCGCTCGATCGCGCGGAAGCTGGATCGGCAGCTCAGCCATCGCGGGGCCGCCCGCTCCGTCGTGGCCATGGCGGCCATGCTGGCGCATGAGGTGAAGAACCCGCTTTCGGGCATCCGGGGGGCGGCGCAGCTTCTGGAGGAGAGCGTCGGCGAAGACGACCGGATGCTCACCCGCCTGATATGCGACGAGGCGGACCGGATCGTCGCCCTGGTCGACCGGATGGAGGTCTTCTCCGACAGCCGCCCGGTGGAGAAGGAGGCGGTCAACATCCATGCCGTGCTCGAGCATGTGCGCCGGATCGCCCAGAGCGGATTCGCCCGGAGCATCCGCTTCACGGAGAAGTACGACCCCTCGCTGCCGCCCGTGCTAGGCAACCGGGACCAGCTCGTCCAGGTGTTCCTGAACCTGGTGAAGAACGCGGCCGAGGCCTGTCCCGAGACGGGCGGGGAGATCGTGCTCAGCACGTCGTACCAGCATGGCGTCCGGCTCGCCCTGTCGGGCACCGACAGCCGCGTCCATCTGCCGTTGCTGGTCAGCGTGCAGGACAACGGCAACGGCATTCCCGAGGACATCCGGGCGCACCTGTTCGACCCGTTCGTGACCACGAAGCTGAACGGCACCGGCCTTGGGCTCGCCCTCGTGGCGAAGATCGTGGGCGACCATGGCGGCGTGATCGAATTCGAGAGCGGGCCGCGCAGGACGGTGTTCAAGGTTTCGCTGCCGATGACGGCGGACCCGGACGGGCGGAAGGCCGGCTAGGCTTCAGAGAAGGGGCGTGGGAGCAATGGGTGCGAGCATCCTCGTCGCTGATGACGATCGGGCGATCCGGACGGTCCTGACCCAGGCGCTGGCCCGGCTGGGCCACGATGTCAGCTCCACCGGCAACGCGGCGACGCTCTGGCGCTGGGTCGAGGAGGGGCGGGGCGATCTGGTCATCACCGATGTGGTGATGCCCGACGAGAATGGCCTGGATCTCATCCCGCGCATCAAGCGCCTGCGGCCGGAGCTGCGGGTCATCGTCATGAGCGCGCAGAACACGCTGCTCACGGCCGTTAAGGCGGCCGAGCGGGGCGCCTTCGAGTATCTGCCCAAGCCGTTCGACCTGAAGGACCTCGTCGCCACCGTACAGAAGGCCCTGACGGCCCCCCAGGCGGCACCCGAGGGGGCGGCGACGCCCGTGGAGGAGACCGACGAGCGGCTTCCATTGATCGGCCGCAGCCCGGCGATGCAGGAGATCTACCGCGTCCTGGCCCGGCTGATGGGCACCGACCTCACGGTGATGATCACGGGCGAGTCCGGCACGGGCAAGGAGCTGGTGGCGCGGGCCCTGCACGATTACGGCAAGCGGCGCACCGGCCCCTTCGTCGCCATCAACATGGCGGCGATCCCTCGCGAGTTGATCGAATCCGAGCTGTTCGGGCACGAGAAGGGGGCCTTCACCGGCGCCACCATGCGTTCCACTGGCCGGTTCGAGCAGGCGCAGGGCGGCACGCTGTTCCTGGACGAGATCGGCGACATGCCGCTCGAGGCGCAGACCCGGCTGCTCCGCGTGCTCCAGGAGGGGGAGTACACGACGGTCGGCGGCCGCACCCCGATCAAGACGGATGTCCGGATCATCGCCGCCACACACCGCGATCTGCGCACGCTGATCCGCCAGGGCATGTTCCGGGAGGACCTGTTCTACCGCCTGAACGTGGTGCCGATCCGCCTGCCGCCGTTGCGGGAGCGGACGGAGGACGTGCCGGCTTTGGTCCGCCATTTCTTCCATCAGGCCCAGCTCCAGGGGCTGCCGCTGAAGAGCCTGGACAACGCGGCGATGGAGCGGCTGAAGCGCTATCGCTGGCCGGGCAACGTCCGCGAGCTTGAGAACCTGGTGCGGCGTCTGGCGGCGCTCTACAGCCAGGAGGTCATCGGGGTCGACGCCATCGAGCAGGAGCTGGCCGAGGCGGCCGCACCCCAGCAGGCCATCGAGCTCCCGGCCAACGAGGGGCTGAGCGCGGCGGTCGAACGGCACCTGAAGGAGTATTTCGCCGCCCATAAGGACGGCGTTCCGGCGGCCGGACTCTACGACCGGGTGCTGCGTGAGGTTGAGCGGCCGCTGCTGTCGCTGTCGTTGATCGCGACGCGCGGCAACCAGATCAAGGCCGCCCACATGCTCGGGCTGAACCGGAACACCCTTCGCAAGAAGATCCGCGAGCTGGAAATCCAGGTGCTGCGCGGCGTGAAGTGAGCGGGACCGTCAATGCCGCCCGGCCCGCGGTGATATCCGTTGCCGCGCTGGCGCAGGGTGTGACGATCTGGTAACAGACTCGGTCTCGGACGGCCGCTGGCGGCCCGCATCCACTCCGCATCACGATCGCAGGCGACAGGGTGCCATTGCTGACACGTCACAGCCACCATCCGCCGGGGCGCTGGGCATGACCGGCACATCGCTCCAGATGGAACAGACAGGCTGGTGGTACAGGCTGTCCACCCTGTCGAGCCGGTACAGGCTGGGCAACAAGCTCGCCGTCGGGCTGGCGCTGCTCGCCGTCGGGGCTGGGTTCGCCACATACGCCGCCCTGACGGAGACGCCGCCGTTCGGAAACGACCCGAACACGGTGATCCTACTGCTGACCGTCGACCTGGTGCTGCTTCTGCTGCTGGTCGCGGTCATCGCGCGGCTGATCATCGGGTTGTGGATCGAGCGGCGCCGGGGCCTCGCCGGGTCGCGGCTGCATGTCCGCTTCGTGGCGGTCTTCTCGCTGCTCGCCGTTCTGCCGGCGGTGATCATGGCCGTCTTCTCGGCCGTGTTCTTCTATGCCGCCGTGCAAAGCTGGTTCAGCGACCGTGTGCGGACCGCGGTCAACGAGTCCCTCGCGGTCGCCGAGGCGTATCTCCAGGAACACCAGCAGTCTATCGCCCGCGACGCCGAGGCCATGCGGGCGGACATCAACCGCCTGCCGCCGCTGATCCGCTGGGACAGCAACCGCTTCCGCGAGGTCTTCTTCGGCTTCGCGGTGGTGCGGTCGGTCACCGAGGCGGTGATCTTCGACGGCAACGGACGGCCGATCCGGAGCTTCGGCCTTGGTTTCCTCTTCGACTTCGAGACGATCCGGGACGATCTGGAGCGGGCGCGCAAGGGCGAGGTCGTCCTGATCGTGAACGAGTCCGGCGACCGCGTGAACGCGCTGGTCCAGCTCGACCCGGATTTCGACACCTTCCTGTTCATCGGCCGGCCGGTGGAGCCGCGCGTCCTGTCGCACATGGAGGCGACCCAGAGCGCGGTGCAGGAATACACCCGGCTGGAAGGCCAACGCTTCTCCCTGCAGACCCGCCTGACCGCGATCTTCGTTCTTGTGGCCCTTTTGCTGCTGCTGGCCGCCATCTGGGCGGGTCTGAACTTCGCGACATATCTGGTGCAGCCGATCGGCGCGCTGATCGGGGCCGCGGAACGGGTGAGGGCGGGCGACCTTTCGGCGCGCGTGCCCGAAACCCTCACCGAACCGACGGATGAACTGTCCTCGCTCGCCCGCGCCTTCAACCGTATGACCAGCCAGATCGAGGGACAGCGGGCGGAGCTTGTGGAGGCGAACCGGCAGCTCGACCTGCGCCGACGCTTCACCGAGGCCGTGTTGGCCGGCGTGTCGGCGGGCGTGATCGGCCTCGACCACGAGGAGCGGATCAACCTGCCGAACCAGTCGTCCGCCCTGCTGCTGGGCCTGGGCCATCCCGAAACGATGATCGGCAAGCGCCTGGACGAGGTGGCACCGGAGATGGCGGACCTGATGGCCGCCATCCGGCGCAAGCCGGCGAAGCTGGTGGAGAACCAGGTCCAGGTCCGGCGCGGCGGGCAGGTGCGCACCCTGCTGGTCCGCGTCGCGGCTGAGATCGTGGGCGGGGAGGTGCGCGGCTACGTGGTCACCTTCGACGACGTGTCCGAGCTTCTGTCCGCCCAGCGCAAGGCCGCCTGGGCCGACGTGGCGCGCCGGATCGCGCACGAGATCAAGAATCCGCTGACGCCGATCCAGCTTTCCGCCGAGCGGCTGCGCCGGAAGTATCTGGGCGAGGTCCAGAGCGATCCGGACACGTTCCGCGCCATGACGGACACCATCGTCCGCCATGTCGACGATATCGGCCGGATGGTGGACGAGTTCTCCGCCTTCGCCCGGATGCCCTCACCGGTGATGAAGCCGACCCAGATGCAGGAGCTCTGCCGTCAGGCGGTTTTCCTGCAGGCCACGGCCCAGACCGGCATCAAGTTCGAGACGGTCCTGCCGCCCGATCCCCTTGTCGTGAGCTGCGACGGCCGGCAGATCGCCCAGGCCCTGACCAACCTTCTGAAGAACGCGGTGGAGGCCATCGAGGGCCGCGCCGAGGAGGAGGGGCAGACGATCGCCACCGGCCACGTCGTCGTCCGCCTCACGGGGGACGATGAACGGGCGGCGATCACGGTGGAGGACAACGGGAAAGGCCTGCCGGCGGACGAGCGGGACCGCCTGACCGAACCCTATGTGACGACCCGGGCCAAGGGCACCGGCCTGGGGCTCGCCATCGTGAAGAAAATCATGGAAGACCATGGCGGCGCGCTGACCCTGGAGGACAGGCCGGGCGGCGGGGCCCGCGTGTCCCTGGTTCTGCCGCGGACACAAGCCGTGGCGGTAGGTGAGGGGGCCCGTGAGCCGACGGGGCAACCCGTCGCCGCGGTCGCCGGGAAAGGCTGAGGAAGCATGGCGCACGATATCCTGATCGTCGACGACGAGGCCGATATCCGGATGCTGATTTCCGGCATCCTGAACGACGAGGGCATGAAGACCCGGGAGGCGGCGGACGCCGACCAGGCGCTGGCGGCGGTGGCCGCCCGCCGGCCCAGCCTCGTCATCCTCGACATCTGGCTCCAGGGCAGCCGGCTGGACGGGCTGCAGATCCTGGACGAGCTGAAGCGCGACCATGCCGAGGTCCCGGTCGTCATGATCAGCGGCCATGGCAACATCGAAACCGCCGTGGCGGCCATCAAGAAGGGCGCCTACGACTTCATCGAGAAGCCGTTCAAGGCGGACCGCCTGTTGCTGCTGGTGGAACGGGCGATCGAGGCGGCGCGGCTGCGCCGGGAAAACCGGGAACTGCGCATGCGCGCGGGGCCTGAGACAGAGCTGATCGGCCGCAGCGTCGTGGTCAACCAGCTCCGTAATTCGATCGACAAGGTGGCGCCCACCGGATCACGTGTGCTGGTCAGCGGTCCCCCGGGCTCCGGCAAGGAGGTGGTGGCGCGCATGCTGCACGCCCGCTCCCGCCGGGCCGACGGACCGTTCGTGGCGTTGAACTGCGCGACCATGCGACCGGAGCGGCTTGAGGTCGAACTGTTCGGGACCGAGCATCCGGTCGATGGCGGCGCCCGCAAGATCGGGACCTTCGAACAGGCGCATGGCGGAACCCTGTTCCTGGACGAGGTCGCGGACATGCCGCTGGAGACCCAGGGCAAGATCGTCCGCGTGCTCCAGGAACAGACGTTCGAGCGCGTGGGCGGGACCACCCGTGTGGAGGTCGATGTCCGGGTGATCGCCAGCACGAACCGCGACCTGTCCGCCGAGATCGAGGCCGGGCGGTTCCGCCAGGACCTGTTCTACCGCTTGGCCGTGGTCCCGCTGAAGGTGCCGCCGCTGCGCGAACGGCGGGAGGATATTCCCGCGCTGGCCCGCCACTTCATGGAGCGGACCGCTGGCGCTGCCGGGCTGCCGGCACGACAGTTCGGCGAGGACGCCATGGCGGCGTTGCAGGCCTATGAGTGGCCGGGCAATGTCCGCCAGCTCCGCAATGTGGTGGAATGGCTGCTGATCATGGTTTCCGGCGACCCGCACGAGCCGGTGCGCGCGGACATGCTGCCGCCGGAGATCGGCGCCATCACGCCGACCGTGCTGAAATGGGAGAAGGGCGGGGAGATCATGGGGCTGCCGCTGCGCGAAGCGCGGGAGGTGTTCGAGCGGGAGTACCTGCTGGCGCAGGTGACCCGCTTCGGCGGCAACATCTCGCGCACGGCGGCCTTCGTCGGCATGGAGCGGTCCGCCCTGCATCGCAAGCTGAAGTCGCTGGGCGTGCACGGCACGGAGCGGAACGGCGCCCGGTTGGCGGGCGAATGAGCGGGGCAGGATGGAGCGTGGCGCCGACTGGCGCCGCGACGGGTGAAACGCCATGAAGGTCATCGTCTGCGGCGCCGGTCAGGTCGGGTCCAACATCGCCCGCTATCTGGCGTCGGAAGGGAACAACGTCACCGTCATCGACCAGTCGGCGGAGCTGATCCAGAAGATCAGCGACACGCTGGAGGTCCAGGCGATGGTCGGGTTCGCCAGCCATCCCAACGTGCTGGAGGCCGCAGGGGCCGCCGACGCCGACATGATCATCGCCGTCACGCTGGCGGACGAGGTCAACATGGTCGCCTGCCAGGTGGCCCATTCCCTTTTCAACGTGCCGACCAAGATCGCCCGCGTCCGCCACCAGAGCTACCTGCAGCCGATCTGGGCCGACCTGTTCAGCCGCGAGCACCTGCCCATCGACGTGATCATCTCGCCCGAGATCGAGGTGGCTCGGGCGGTCGCGCGGCGCCTCCAGGTGCCGGGCGCCTTCGACATGATCCCGCTGGCGGACGGGCGGGTCCGCGTGATCGGCGTGGTCTGCGGACAGAACTGCCCGATCATCAACACGCCGCTGCGCCAGCTCACCGGGCTGTTCCCGGATCTGAACATCGAGATCGTCGCCATCGTCCGCAACGACAAGCCGATCATCCCGTCGGGCGACGACCAGATGCTGGCCGGCGACGAGGTCTATTTCGTCTGCGACACCAACCATGTGACCCGCGCCATGGCCGCGTTCGGCCATGAGGAGCCGGAGGCGCGGCGCGTCATCATCCTGGGCGGCGGCAACATCGGGCTCTGCCTTGCCGAGGAGATCGAGGAGAAGCATCCAGGCGTGTCCGCCCGCATCGTCGAGGTGGACCGGCGCCGGGCCCAGCTTGTCGCGCAGCGCCTGTCCCGGACGATGGTGCTGCATGGCGACGGCCTCGACCCGGACATCCTGGAGGAGGCCAACGTCCGCGCGAGCGAGACGGTGGTGGCGGTCACCAACAGTGACGAGGGCAACATCCTCGCCTCGCTCTTGGCCAAGCGCTACGGCTGCCAGCGAGCGATCACCCTGATCAACAAGACGACCTTCCAGCCGCTGGTCCATCCGCTCGGCATCGACGCGGTGGTCAGCCCCCGGTCGATCACGGTGTCCTCCATCCTCCAGCATGTGCGCCGGGGCCGCATCAAGGCCGTGCACAGCCTGCGCGAGGGCTTCGCCGAGGTGATCGAGGCGGAGGCGCTGGAGACGTCAACCCTGATCAACATGCCGCTGAAGGACATCCGGATGCCGGCCGGCGTCATCGTCGGTGCCATCGTCCGCGGCAACGATGTCATCATCCCGCGCCCGTCCACCGTGATCAAACCGAACGACCGGGTCATCATCCTGGCCGAGCTGGGCCAGGTGAAGAAGGTCGAGAAGATGTTCGCCGTCCGCCTCGAGTTCTTCTGATTTCCAAAGACCTGTCGAACGATCCTCAACCCCCTGGAACGCCCGCCATGCCCCGATACGCCTATGTCAACGGCCGTTACCTTCCGCATGCCGACGCGGCGGTGCATATCGAGGATCGGGGCTTCCAGTTCGCCGACGGCGTCTATGAGGTCATCGCAATCGTCGACGGGACCTTCACGGACGAGGAGGGGCACATCACCCGTCTCGGGCGCTCGCTGGCGGAACTGCGCATCCCCTGGCCGGTGAAGCCGGGCACGCTGCGCATCCTGATGCGGGAGCTGGCGGCGAAGAACGGGGTGCGCAACGGTCTGCTCTATGTCCAGGTGACGCGCGGCGTCGCCCCCCGGGACTTCCGCTTCCCGGCCGACCCGGCACCCACCCTGGTGATGACCTGCCGGCGCACGAAGTGGCAGCCGCGCGCGGCGCTGGAGAAGGGTGTCGCCGTCGTCACCCTGCCGGACATCCGCTGGCTGCGGCGGGACATCAAGTCCGTCGCGTTGTTGGCCCAGGTTCTGGGCAAGCAGGCGGCGTCGGAGCGGGGGGCCTTCGAGGGCTGGATGGTCGATCCCGACGGCACGGTGACCGAGGGCACCTCCAGCAACGCCTGGATCGTCACGGGCGACGGCGTTCTGGTGACCCGCCCGGCCTCAAACCTCATCCTCAACGGGATCACCCGGCAAACCCTGCTGCGGCTCGCGGCGGCGATGCAGATGCGGGTTGAGGAGCGGACCTTCACCGTGGAGGAGGCGTACCGCGCCCGGGAGGCCTTCGTCAGCAGCGCCAGCGCCTTCGTCATCCCGGTCGTAAGGATCGACGGGCGGCCGGTGGGCGAGGGGGTGCCGGGTCCGCTCGGCCGTCGGCTGCGCGAAGCCTATCTCGCCGACGCCGGCGTGGCCGACCCGGTGCTTGGCGGCGGCCGATGACCCCGTTCGCCGTTCCGGAGGGGCTGGCCCGGCCCCGGGCCGTCATCTTCGACTGGGACAACACGCTGGTCACCAACTGGCGCTGCGTCCACGCCGCCATCAACGCCGCGCTGGAGACCTTCGGGCACAGGCCCTGGACGCTGGAGGAAAGCTACGAGCGCGTCCGCCACAGCCTGCGCGACAGCTTTCCGGTCATCTTCGGCGACGACTGGATGAAGGCGCGGGAGATCTTCTACGACCATTTCGCCGCGCATCACCTCGCCTATCTGGAGCCGCTGGATGGCGCGGAGGCGATGCTGCGCCGGCTGGCCGAGGCGGGCGTCTATCTGGCGGTCGTCAGCAACAAAACCGGCCGCTTCCTGCGCGCCGAGGCTGAGACGCTGGGCTGGGCGCCGTTGTTCGGCAAGCTGGTTGGCGCCACGGATGCCCCGGTGGACAAGCCGGCGGTCGAGCCCGTGACGATGGCTCTGGAACCCGGCGGCATCGTCCCGGGACCGGACGTCTGGTTCGTCGGGGACGCGGACATCGACATGGAATGCGCCCATCGCGCCGGCTGCGTGCCCATCCTCGTCGGGAGTACCCCACAGGTCGGCGCGGGATTGGACCGGTTCCCACCCCTTATGAAACTCTCGGGCTGTTCTGCGATTTCCGTCTTGGTGCAACAGATCGATGATACCATATCCTCGGCAAAGCCGACGCG
The DNA here is from genome assembly GCA_029267445.1 of Rhodospirillaceae bacterium. Taxonomy (GTDB): domain Bacteria; phylum Pseudomonadota; class Alphaproteobacteria; order Azospirillales; family Azospirillaceae; genus JAJUIU01. The sequence goes on along the minus strand of JAJUIU010000002.1, from coordinate 59,985 downwards.
GGCGCGGTGATCATCCATCGGCGGCGTCGGCAGGCTTTTCGGGCCATCCCTCCGGAGGCCCCAAGAACGAGCGATGCGAGGCTGCCCAATGTCTGAAAAATCGCAGAACGTCCAGGATGTGTTCCTCAATCATGTCCGCAAGAACAAGACCCCGGTGACCGTTTTCCTGGTTAATGGCGTTAAGCTTCAGGGCATCATCACCTGGTTCGATAACTTTTCGGTGCTTCTGCGACGCGACGCGCACTCGCAGCTCGTCTACAAGCACGCGATCTCCACGGTGATGCCGGCCCATCCCATTCAGCTGTTCGAGCCGGCCAAGGAGTCAGAAAACGAGTAATCCCTTCAACGACGGGCCGCGCGGGCCTGCAACCCGCGCGCTCGTCCTCCATCCGGTCCTGCCCGAGGACCGGAACGACGCACGCTCCCCGGCGGCCAGGCTCGAGGAGGCCATAGGCCTCGCCGCCGCGATCGATCTCGATGTGGTGAAGGCGGAAACGGTGCGGGTCATGCGCCCGCGGCCGGCCACTTTGTTCGGTGTCGGCCATATCGAGACGCTGACGCCCGTCATCGCGGACGCCGGCATCGGCCTCGTGGTCGTGGACCATCCCCTGACACCGGTCCAGCAGCGCAATCTGGAGCGGGACTGGAAGGCGAAGGTGATCGACCGCACCGGTCTGATCCTGGAGATTTTCGGCGCCCGCGCGCGGACACGGGAAGGGCAGCTCCAGGTCGAGCTGGCGGCGCTGACCTATCAGCGCTCCCGCCTCGTCCGCTCCTGGACACACCTCGAGCGGCAGCGTGGCGGCTTCGGCTTCCTCGGCGGCCCCGGCGAAAGCCAGCTGGAGATCGACCGCCGCCTGATCAGCGAGCGGATCGTCAAGCTGAAGGCGGAGCTCGAGGAGGTCCGGCGGACCCGAGGCCTGCACCGCCGGGCGCGGGAGAAGGTGCCGTATCCGGTCGTGGCGTTGGTCGGCTATACCAACGCGGGCAAGTCGACCCTGTTCAACCGGATGGCCGGGGCGGACGTGTTCGCCAAGGACCTGCTGTTCGCCACGCTCGATCCGACCATGCGGTCGATCGAGCTTCCCTCCAACCGCAAGATCATCCTGTCCGACACCGTCGGCTTCATTTCCGACCTGCCGCACGGCCTGGTGGAGGCGTTCCGCGCCACGCTGGAGGAGGTGGAGGCCGCCGACATCATCCTGCATGTGCGGGACGTGTCCCACCCGGACACCGAGGCGCAGAAGACCGATGTCGAGACGGTCCTGAAGGAACTGGGCATCGATCCGGAGACGGACGACCGTGTGGTCGAGGTGTTGAACAAGACCGACCTCGTGCCGCCGGAGGAGCGGCGGAGCCTTGTCCGGCAGTCCCGCCGATCCACCCATGCCGTCGCCCTGTCGGCCCTCACGGGAGAGGGCATCGAGACGCTGTTCGACCTGATCGACCGGCGCATGGTGGCCGGGCGTGAGGTGGTCGACGTCGCCGTCGATGTCAGCGACGGGGCGGCGATCGCGTGGCTGTACGGCCGTGGGGAGGTGCTGGAGCGGCGTGACGACGAACGGCAGGCCCACATGCGCGTGGCGCTTGAGCGGGCCGACGTTTCCCGCTTCGGGGCCCGGTTCCCCTATGCCGCCGTCGCGGAGCAGCCCTGGCGGGACGCCCGGCGGGCCTGAGCATCAGCGGAAGACGACCGTCCTCTGGCCGTTGATCAGGACGCGGCGCTCCACGTGGTACTTCACGGCCCGCGCCAGCACGATGGATTCGATGTCCCGCCCGACGGCCGCCAGCTCGTCCGGGCCCATCGTATGGTCCACCCGCTCTACCTCCTGGTCGATGATCGGCCCTTCGTCCAGGTCTGTGGTGACATAGTGGGCGGTCGCCCCGATCAGTTTCACGCCCCGCGCGTAGGCTTGGTGATAGGGCTTGGCGCCCTTGAAGCTGGGCAGGAACGAGTGGTGGATGTTGATGCAGCGCCCCGCCAGCCGGGCGCACAGCCCCGGCGACAGAATTTGCATGTAGCGGGCGAGCACGACGAGGTCGATCTGTTCCTGCTCGATGATCTCCAGCAGCCGTTCCTCCTGCCGCTCCCGGGTCGCCGCCGTGACTGGGAGGTGGTGGAACGGAACGTCGTGCCACGCGGCCAGCTGGTAGAAGTCCCGGTGGTTGGACACGATCGCCGGGATCGCGATGTCGAGCGCACCGGTGCGGTAGCGGTAGAGCAGGTCGTTCAAACAGTGTCCGAACCGCGAGACCATGATCAGCACGCGCGGCCGCCGCGCCACGTCCTGAAGCTGCCAGTCCATCCCGAATCGGGCCGCCACACCGCCCAGCATGGCCGTCAGCTCCTCGGCCCTGGCCTCCGCCACCTCGAAGGAGGTGCGCAGGAAGAACCGGCCGCTGACGCTGTCGCCGAACTGTGCGCTGTCCAGGATGTTGGCGTCATGGCCGGCGAGGGTGCCCGACAGGGCGGCCACGATTCCGACGGTGTCCGGGCAGGAGAGGGTGAGGATGAAGGTGGGCATCACGACCAGGAATGAGCGGTGGACCGTGGGCACAATTGCCCTACGAACGGCGTCGCGCAAGCCGCGTGCCGGGTTCCCGCAAGTTTCCTTTGTCACCCGCGGGCACGTCCCTTATGTACGGGCCCGCGTTCCCGAGGGTGATTGACGGTCAGATGGTTCCCGATATCGATGCCGTGTCCGCCATCGTCCGTGAGGTCGCGGCGGCTGAGATCATGCCCCGGTTCCGCACGCTCGCGGGCGGGGACGTCCGCGAGAAGGGGCCCGGCGACCTCGTCACCATCGCCGACGAGGCGGCCGAACTGGCCTTGTCGCGCCAGCTCATGGCATTGCTGCCGGGCTCCACCGTCATCGGGGAGGAGGCGGCCGCCGCCGACTCGGGCGTGCTCGGCCGCCTGCAGGACAGCGCCCCCGTCTGGATCATCGACCCGGTGGACGGCACCGCGAACTTCGTCGCCGGCAAACCGCAGTTCGCCTGCATGGTGGCCCTCGTGCGGGATGGCCGGACCCTGGCGGGCTGGATCCACGATCCCGTGACAGGCCGCATGGCCGTGGGCTCGTTGGGCGAGGGGGCGTGGCTGGACGGATACCGCTGCCGCGCCGCCGCACCCGCCGATCCGTCGGAGATGACCGGAAACATCGGCTCCCGCTTCTTCGAGAAGCGGGTGCGGGAACATATGGAGGCCCGGATCCCGCGCCTTGGCGGTGCCGTCAGCCTGCAGTGCGCGGGGCAGGAGTATATGCGCCTGATCGCCGGGGAGGCGCATTTCAGCCTCTACCGGCGGATCATGCCGTGGGACCATGCCGCCGGCGCGCTGATGCATGCCGAGGCCGGTGGATACTGCGCCAAGCTCGACGGCGGCGGCTATGCTCCGACCGAACTTGACGGCGGGCTGCTGCTGGCCCCCGACAGGGCGAGTTGGACCGCCCTGCGGGACTTGCTGTTCGGCGACTGAACGGCGCTGGATCAGCCCTTAGGCGCCCGGTGCACGCCCAACGCGCCCGGCCCCTGGGTGGTGGGCATGATCTCGACCCGGTTCACGTTGAAGTGCGGCGACAGGGTGGCCACCCAGACCACGGATTCGGCCACATCGTCCGCCGTCAGCGGCACGGTGTCGGCATAGACCTTCGCCGCGCGCTCGGCGTCACCCTTGAAGCGGACGAGGCTGAAATCCGTCTGCACCATTCCCGGCTCGACGGAAGTGACGCGCACGCCGGTGCCGATCAGGTCGGCCCTGAGAGCCAGGCTGAACTGCGTCACGAAAGCCTTTGAGGCGCAATAGACGTGGCCGCCGGGGTAGGGGTATGAGGCGGCCGTGGAGCTGATGTTGATGATATGGCCGTGGCGCCGATCCACCATGCCCGGCAGGATCAGGCCGGTGATGACCGCCAGCGCCTTGTCGTTGGTATCGATCATCGTGACCCAGTCGTCGATGTTCGACTTCTGGGCCGGGTCCTGGCCAAGGGCGAGGCCGGCGTTGTTGATCAGCAGGTCGATGGCGGCCCAATCGGCGGGCAGGGAGGCGAGGGCCGCCTCAACCGCCGGACGGTCCCGCACATCGAACTGGAGGAGATGGCACGGCGTGTTCAGGGACGCGGCCAAGTCCTTGAGTTTGCCCATGTCCCGGCCGGTCAGGATGAGCTTTGAGCCCAGCGCGGCGAAGCGCCGGGCGAAGGCGTTGCCGAATCCCCCCGTGGCACCGGTGATGAGGACGATCTTCGGGACGTAGGCCGGCTGCGTCATCGCGGCGACTCCATGCATGGTCTTGATTTCAGGGCTATTCCGCCGCCTCGTTCTGGCGTTCGAGGCGCTTGGCACGTTGCCAGTGGGCTTCCATCTCGTCCAGGGTCGCTTCCGTCGGTGTCCGGCCCTCGGCGGCGAGGAAGGCCTCCACCTGCCGGAAGCGGCGCTCGAACTTGGCGTTGGCACCGCGCAGCGCGGATTCCGGCTCCACCTCGAGGCGCCGCGCCAGATTCACCAGCACGAACAGCAGATCGCCCATCTCGTCCTCGACGCGGGCCGGGTCGCGCCGCCCGGCGCGCAGTTCGGCCCGCAGTTCGGCGATCTCCTCTTCCATCTTGTCCAGGATCTGGTCGGCCTCGGTCCAGTCGAAGCCGACGCGCGCCGCGCGCTTCTGCAGCTTGAGGGCGCGGGTGAGGGCGGGAAGGCCGGGCGTGATGCCGTCCAGGGCCGAGGGCGCCCGGCCTTCGGCGGCGGCCTTCTCGGCCCGTTCGCGGGCCTTGTGCTCCTCCCAGCGGGCCGTCTGGTCATCCGCCGTGGCCACAACGGCATCGCCGAACACGTGGGGGTGCCTGCGGATCATCTTGTCGGAGATGTGGCCGGCGACGGAGTCGAAATCCCAGGCGCCGGTCTCGCGGGCCATCTGGGCGTAGAACACCACCTGGAACAGGAGGTCGCCCAGCTCGTCCTTGATCGCCGCCATGTCGCCGGACTCGATCGCGTCGGCGACCTCGTAGGCTTCCTCGATCGTATGCGGTGCGATGGTGCGGAAGGTCTGTTCCAGATCCCAGGGACAGCCGCCGGCGGGGTCGCGCAATCGCGCCATGATGTCGATGAGGCGCTGGATGTTGCTCGACATGGGACGTCCCCGGCTGGAGGTCATTTTGGGGGAAACTAGCCCAGGGTGGGGGCGCTGGGAACCCACCCACGCTGGCATCAAGAAGTCCGATAAGACATATTATGGAAAACCGACATGAGCAGTGGACGGTCCGCGATCCTCAGAACTCCAGCACCATCCCGTCATATCCAGGCTCCACCCCCGCCGGAAGGATCTCCAGCAGCGTGCGGTAATCCATCGTCTGGTTCATGTGCGTCAGGATGGCGCGGCGCGGACGAACGCGCTCGATCCAGGACAGCGTGATCGGCCAATGCGCATGGACGAGATGCGGCGGCTCCAGACGCACGCAGTCGACGATCCAGGTGTCGACGCCTTCCAGCGCCGAGAATGCCGCCTCGTCCAGCTTGACCACGTCCGTGGAGTACGCGAGCGGGCCGAAGCGGTAGCCCAGGCTGTGCGAGAAGCCATGGTCCTGGACGAAGGGAATGGCTTCCACCGGGCCAACCTTGAACGGCCCGTCGATCGTGTGCGGGATCAGGACCGGCCGGGCGAAGCCGTCGCGGTGGCTCTGCGGCTCGAAGCAATAGGCGAAGCGGTTCCGCAGGATCGCCAGCGTTTCGGCGTCGGCATGGACGTCGATCGGCGCGCGCATCAGCCAGTTCATGGCCCGCAGATCATCGATCCCGTGCGCATGGTCGGCGTGGGCATGGGTGTAGAGCACGGCGTCGATGCGCTTGGCGTCGGCGGCCAGAAGCTGATGCCGCAAGTCGGGCGACGTGTCGACCAGGATGGTCGTGTCGCCCTGCTGGACCATTATGCTGGGCCGTGTGCGGCGGTTCCGGGGCTCCGCCGGGTCGCAATCGCCCCAGACATTGCCGATCAGCGGCACGCCGCTGGACCCGCCGCAGCCGAGGATCGTCACCCGCATGCGTCAGGCCGTCGCGTCGACGGGGGCCGGAACACGGTCGAACAGGCGCAGGAAATTGGCAGTGCTCGCCCGGGCCATCTCGGCTTCCGCAACCCCCTTTACCTCGGCCAGAAGCCGCGCCGTGTGGGCGACGAAGGCGGGCTCGTTCCGCTTGCCGCGCACCGGCACCGGTGCCAGGTACGGCGCGTCGGTCTCCACCAGCAGCCGGTCCATGGGCACGATGCGGGCGACGTCGCGCAGCTCATCGCTCTTCTTGAAGGTGACGATCCCGCTGAACGAGATGTGGAAGCCGAATTCCAGCGCCTCCTCAGCCAGTTGGCGTGAAGAGCTGAAGCAATGCAGCAGGCCCTTGAGGCGGGTTCCAGCCCCCTCCTCCCTCAAGATGCGGATCGTGTCCGCGTCCGCGTCGCGGGTATGGACGATGATCGGCAGGTCCGTCTCAAGGCAGGCGCGGATGTGCCGCCGGAAGCTCTCCTGCTGCAGGTCGCGCGGACTCTTGTCGTAGAAATAGTCGAGGCCGCTTTCGCCGATGCCGACGACCTTCGGGTCGCGGGTGAGCGCCACGAGGCCGTCGGTACCGCTGTGGGCGAACTCGTCCGCCGCATGGTGCGGGTGGATGCCGACCGTGCAGAACACGTCGGGATAGGCCGCCGCCACGGCGCGGACCTGGGCGAAGCGGCTGACATGGGTGCAAATCGTCAGCATCAGGCCGACCCCTGCCTCCCGCGCCCGCTGCACGACCGCGTCCCGCTCCTCCTGGAAATCCGGGAAATCCAGATGGCAATGGCTGTCGACCAGCATCAGGCGGCCCCCTCCTCCGTCTTCTCCGCCTCGACATGGCGGGGGAAGACCGGAACGGGCGGCGGCAGCGCCGTGCCCGCCGACAGAGGAGCCTCGCTCAACGCCTTGAAATCACGGGCGAAGGGCGAAACCGCGAGCTGGTCCAGGATGCGGGCGGACGCGTCGGGCATGAAGGGCTGGGTCAGGATCGCGACATGGCGGATCGTCTCGGCCAGGGTGTGGAGCACCGTGCCGAGGCGCACCGTGTCGGTCTTGCGCAACGACCAGGGCGCCTGCTCGTCGACATACCGGTTGCCGTCGCCGATCACGCTCCAGATCGCGTCCAGCGCCTTGTGGAAGGCCTGCGCGTCCAGTTCCGCCCTCACCGTGGCCAGCAGGCTCTGCGCGGCCCCCAGAAGCTTGCGGTCGGCCTCCAGGAACTCGGCCGGCTTCGGCAGCGCGCCGTCGCAGTACTTCTGGATCATCGACAGGACGCGCTGGACGAGGTTGCCGTAATCGTTCGCAAGCTCGCCGTTGATCCGCTGGATCATGGCCTTGCGTGAGAAATCTCCGTCGTTCCCGAACGGGATCTCCCGCATCAGGAAGTAGCGGGTCTGGTCGAGACCGTAGGCCTCCAGAAGGTCCTCCGGCGCCACCACTTTGCCCAGGGACTTGGACATCTTCTCGCCCTCGACCGTCCACCAGCCATGGGCGAACACGCGGCGGGGCGGCTCCAGCCCCGCCGACAGCAGGAACGCCGGCCAGTAGACGGTGTGGAAGCGCAGGATGTCCTTGCCGACGATGTGCAGGGCGTGCGGCCAGTAGCGGGCGTAGGGGCTGCCCTCCTCGGTCACCGGGTAGCCCAGCGCCGTGATGTAGTTGGTCAGCGCGTCGAGCCAGACATACATGACGTGGCTCTCGTCGCCGGGGACCCGGATGCCCCAGTCGAAGGTCGTGCGGCTGATCGACAGGTCGCGCAGGCCGCCCTTCACGAAGCTGACCACTTCGCTGCGCTTACCGGACGGCATGATGAAGTCCGGCCGCTCCTCGTAAAGCTTCAGCAGCCGGTCCTGGAAGGCGGACAGGCGGAAGAAGTAGCTGGGCTCCTCCACCCATTCCACGGGCGCGCCGGTGGGCGCCAGCTTCGTCCCGTTCGGCCCGTCGCGCAACTCGTCGGCGCCGTAATAGGCCTCGTCCCGGACCGAATACCAGCCGGAGTAGCTGCCGAGATAGATGTCGCCCGCCGCCAGCATCCGCTCCCACAACGCCTGGACCGCACGGTGCTGGCGTTTCTCGGTGGTGCGGATGAAGTCGTCGTTGGAGATCTTCAGAAGCTGCGCCAAGTCCTTGAAGTTGCGCGAGTTCCGGTCGGCGAGCTCCTGCGGGCTCACGCCTGCGGCGTCGGCCGACTTCTGCACCTTCTGACCATGCTCGTCGGTGCCGGTCAGGAACTTGACGTCATAGCCGTCCAGCCGCTTGAACCGGGCCATCACGTCGCAGGCGATCGTCGTGTAGGCATGCCCGATATGGGGCTTGTCGTTCACGTAGTAGATCGGCGTCGTGACGTAGAAGGGCGTGCGCCCAGGCATCGTGCTCGTCTCCGGTGCGGCGGTACCCACCGGGCCTCGGGCCCGTGGGGCTCGCTCAGGCGGCCGCCTCTTCGATGGACAGCAGGGCGTTGAGAAGGACCTGCCGGCGATCGAGGTTGGCGGAATCCGCCCGGGCGAACAGGCGGGTCGTGTTCTCCCACACCTCCACCCAGCGATCAAGGCTGCGTTCCCGCCGATCCGGCCCCGCCAAACGGGCGAGGAGAGGCCCCTCCCCGGCCACCACTTCGGGGGGAAGCTCCTGCCGCGCGGAAGCACGGGCGAGGCGCTGTAGCCACCAGCCGAGCAGTTCGGTCACCGCCGACCAGGACGCCTCGTCATTGCCGCGCAGGACATCGTCGATGAACTTGTAGGCCGCCAGGATGTCCAGCCGCGGCATGCCCTCCAGCAGCCCGAGCATGGCCCGGTAGAGGTCGAGGCCGCCCGCCTGATGCAGCTCCAGCGCGCGGCCGATGCTGCCCTCGGACAGGCGGGCGAGTGCCACCGCGTCCCCCCGGTCCAAGTCCGGGGCGTAGCGGCCGAGCAGGTTCACCACCGCCGCCTCAGACAAGGGCTCCAGGTGCAGCTTGCGTGACCGTGAACGGATCGTCGGCAGGATGGCACCGACATTGTCCACCGCCATCAGGATCAGGGCCTTGGGCGGCGGTTCCTCCAGTATCTTCAGAAGGGCGTTCTGGCCGCTGGGGTTCATCTGGTCGGCCCCGTCGACCACCACCACGCGCCAGCCGCCCTCCGCCGCCGTCAGCCGCAGGAAGGGCGCGATCCGGCGCACCTCGTCCACCGGGAGGTCCCGTTTAAAGCGCTTGCGCTTCTCGTCCCAGGTCCGCTGGATCGTCAGCAGATCGGCGTGGCCGGAGGAGGCGATGCGGCGGGCGGCCGGATGCTCCGGATCGACCGACAGGCTTTCCGGCGGCGGCGGCGCGCCGAACAGGCCGGCGCCCTGGTCCTCCCCGCCCTTGGCCAGGACGAAGCGCGCCATGCGGTAGGCCAGCGTGGCCTTCCCGATGCCGGGCGGCCCCGCGATCAGCCAGGCGTGATGCATGCGGCCGGAGTTCCAGCTGTCCAACAGCAGGCGTTCCGCCTTCTCGTGCCCGACGAGGTGCGTATTCCGGCGCGGCGCGAACGGGTTGTCGTCGTCCGGCGCGGTCATGCCGCCCCCACCCCGAGCCGGGACATGACGGCGCCGCGTACATCGGCCTGGACCGCATCGATCGGCCGCGCGGCGTCGATCACCACGCATCGCTCCGGCTCGCGCCGGGCGATGTCGAGGAAGCCGTCGCGCAGGCGCCGGTGGAAATCGGCGCCCATCCGCTCATAGCGGTCCTCCGCCCCCGGCCGGTCCGATGTCCGGGAGAGGCCCGCCTCCGGGTCGATGTCCAGGATCAGCGTCAGATCGGGGCGGAAATCTCCCACCGCCTGGGCGTGCAGCGCGTCCAGCACCGCGAACGGCACGCCGAGCCCGTTCCCCTGATAGGCCCGGGTACTGTCGGCGAAGCGGTCGCAGAGCACCCAGGTTCCGGCCGCCAGGGCCGGCAGCACCGTCACCTGGAGGTGCTCGTGCCGGGAGGCGTAGTGGAGCAGCGCCTCCGTCACCGGACGCCAGCGGCCGGTGCCGCCGGTCACCAGCAGATTCCGGATCTCCTCCGCACCCGGCGACCCGCCCGGTTCCCGCGTGACCGCCACGGAGCGGCCGAGGCCGCGCAGATGCTCCGCCAGAAGGCGGATCTGGGTGGATTTGCCGGCCCCCTCCCCGCCTTCGAAGGTGATGAAGCGTCCGCGCGTGCCGGCCATCGCGCCCCTCAGCTTCCGCCGAAGACGAGGTGCCGCGCCTTCGTGCCCATGCGGGCGAGCAGCCCCATGCGCTCGACATCCGCACCCGCGACAAGCGGAATCTCCTTCGTCGGCATGTCCGGCGCCTCCAGCCGCAGGGTGGCGAGACGCGTACCCTTCGCGACCGGGGCCTCAACCGGCGCCTCGCCGACCAGGGTGACCGTCAGGCCGCGCCGCTGGGTGCTGTTCAGGGTCAGCCGGACCGGCCGTTCGACCACCAGCGGCACCGACTGGGCCTGTCCCATCCAGACCGGGAACTGGTCCACCGTCTCCCCCGCCGCGAACAGGTCGTAGGCGTCGAACTCGCGCCAACCCCATTCCATCAGCCGGGCGGATTCGTCCGCCCGCGCCTGCATGCTGGGCAGGCCGCTGACCACCAGGACGAGGCGCCGCCCCTCCCGCTCGCCCGACGCGATCAGGCCATAGCCCGCCTCCTCGGTGTGGCCGGTCTTGATCCCGTCCACGCCCATGTTCCGGTACAGCAGCGGGTTGCGGTTGCCCTGCTTGATGCCGTGATAGGTGAACTCGGTCTCCCGGTAATAGTGGTAGTATTCCGGGAAATCCTCGATCAGCCGGACAGCCAGCGTCGCCAGATCCCGCACCGTGGAATAATGGTCCGGGTGCGGCCAGCCGCTGGAATTCATGAAGTTGCTGTCGTTCATGCCCAGCGCCTTCGCCTTCTCCGTCATCGCGGCGGCGAAAGCCTCCTCCGTGCCCGACAGGCCTTCGGCGAAAACGATGCAGGCGTCGTTGCCGGACTGGATGACGACACCCCGGATCAGGTCCTCGACCTTGATCTGGTTGCCGAGCTCCACGAACATCTTGGAACCCTGGATGCGCCAGGCCCGCTCGCTGACCGGCAGCGTGTCGTCCAGCGACAGCCGTCCGCTCTTCAGCCGGTCGAAGACCATGTACATGGTCATGACCTTGCTCATGGAGGCGGTGGGCATCCGCTGGTCCGGGTTCTTCTCCATCAGCACCGTGCCGGTGCTCATGTCGATCAGGATCGCCTCGCGGGCGATCGTGTCGATGGTGGTCGCGCCGGCGGGCAGCGCCAGCGCGACGGACAGGGCGAACAGGGCGGCGATGCGCCGCCCGAAGCCTCGCAGGGTCGTAACCGCGACCGTCATGTGATCCCGCATTCCCTTGCAACGAACTGGAACGGCCCGGGACCGCCCCTCGTCCCCCGGCCATGGTGGCAGTTTAGTCGACGATCACCCGGGCGCCATTGTTTCCGGCCGCGATCACATCGGCCAGGATGCGGTCGGCCTGATCCACCGACGCGATCGGGCCGACGCGGACCCGGAAGTACTGGGTGTCGCCGACCATGGCCGTGGATATCGAGGTCTGCCCGATCGAACTCAGGCGCGCCCGGAGCTTGTTGGCGTTGTCGTAGATCGTGAAGGCCCCGGCCTGGACGTAGATCTGCTGCTTGCCGGAGACCGGCCGCTGCTCCACCACGGGATCGGGCAGGAAGCGACCGTCCGGAACCGTACGCCCGGGCACCGTGGCGGGGGCCGACGGCGTGCGTTGTGCTGTCTGGGTTGGCGGCGCGTCCAGGGGCTGGCCCTCCACCTGCACCGTGGGGCGCGGGGCGGCGACCGGCGGCGGGCTGCCGTCGGGCGACCCGGCCATGCGCGTGTTGCCGGCGTTCTGCGAGGCCACGGCGATGGCGCGGCTCTCGTCCGCAAGGATCTGCACCCGCACCTTGGCGGTGCCCTGCTGCTCGAACCCGAGGAGCTGGGCGCCCCGCCGCGACATGTCGATGATGCGGCCGGCGACGAACGGGCCCCGGTCGTTGATGCGGACGACGATGGAGCGCCCGTTCTCCAGGTTCGTCACGCGCACCAGGCTCGGCATCGGCAGCGTCTTGTGCGCGGCCGTCAGCTCGTTCTCGTTGTAGGTCTCGCCGTTGGCGGTGGCGCGCTTGTGGAAGCCCGGCCCGTACCAGGAGGCGATGCCGGTCTCGTCATAGTCGTAATCGACGCGGGGGTAATACCAGACGCCGTCGATCTGATACGGGTTGCCGACCTTGTAGATGCCGCCGGCCGGCAGCGGCGGCGGGGCGTTGACAGGTGCCGGCGGCGGTCCGCCGGCACAAGCCGAGAGCACGCCGAGGGCGGCCGTCAGAAACAGCAGGCGCACAACATCTGTCGGCACGAACGCCCCCTTACCCCAACCGTTTGTGTGTGGGACGAAGTTACACCAGCTCACTCGACCGCGCCAATACGATCGGCGAGAAGGCCAACGGAGGTCGCGAAGTACGTCGAGCGGTTCCAGTCCATGATGGTGCGGTAGTTGTCATAGACCAGGAAGGCCCGTCCCTTCGGCCCATCGGGCAGCACCAGCGACGCCTCGAACGCCGCCGACGGCAGCGGGCCGCCATCGACCCGCCGCACGCCCAGCGCCTGCCACTCGGCCAGGGGCTTGCGGGTCTGCAGCCCGGCGAGGCCCGCGTCGAACCCGGCCGGAAGCCGCACCTCCCTGCCCCAGGTCTGGTCCGGGTTCCAGCCGACGGTTGACAGGTAGTTGGCGGCTGAGGCGAAGACGTCCGCCTGGGTACCCCAGATGTCGCGCCGCCCGTCGCCGTCGAAGTCCTTGGCTTATTTGAGAAAGCTGGACGGCATGAACTGGCTCTGGCCCATGGCGCCGGCCCAGGAGCCGCGCATCTTCTCCGGCGCGATGTGGCCGTCCTCCAGGATGCGCAGCGCCGCCAGCAGCTCCTTGCGGAAATAGGCGCTGCGCCGGCCGTCATGGGCCAGTGTGACCAGCGCGTCGACCACGCTGAAGCCGCCGGTGTTGCGGCCGAAATCCGTCTCGATGCCCCAGAGCGCGACGATGAAGCGGGGCTGGACGCCGAACTGCCGCCCCACCCTTTCCAGCACGGCGCGGTGCTTCTGGTAAAGCTCCCGGCCTTGGCGCACGCGGCGGTCGTTGATAACCCGGGTCACGTACTGGTCGAAGGTGATCGTCCCTTCAGGCTGCCGCCGGTCCAGCTCGATCACGCGGGGAATCGGGGCGGTGCGTCCCAGGGCGGCCTCGATGGTCCGGTCGGAGATGCCCTGGGCCCGCGCCTCGGCCTTGAGGTCGGAAAGCCAAGCGCCGAAATCGGCGGCGGCGAAAGCGGGGGTGGCGACCAGCAGACCCGCCAGTGCGGCCGCCGCGACGCCGGATAGCCTGAAAACCATGCTCGTCTGCACCCTGCTGAACCCGGACCCCGCCGCCCCGGTTCTGCCACAGGCACCGGCCGTCTTCAACGGCTCCCGGCGGTTGTCACGCCCGGTTCCGCCGGGGCCGGGAACAGGCTGTCGGTGCGGCCCATCAGGCGGTATGCCGCGAGGCCGACATACTCGCGGACGGCCAGCCGTGTCGCCATCAGGCCGGGGGCGAGACCGGGGCCGGGCCGGCGGAGCTGACGGTCGGACACCGTGAAATCAACGGGATAGGGCACAACGTTCCACCCGCCCCTGCGGAACACGCCGACCGAACGGGGCATGTGCGCGGCGGAGGTGACCAGCAGCCAGCGCGACCCGTCCGCCGGCTTCACCAGTTCCCGGCTGAAGACGGCGTTCTCCCAGGTGTTCCGGCTCTCCGCCTCGAAGACGATGCGCTCGGTGTCGAAGCCCATGTCGGCCCAGGCTGCCTGCGCCACCGGCGCCTCCTTCACATCCTGGTCCAGCAGAAGGCCGGAACCGCCGGTGAACAGGAGGATCGCGTTGGGATAACGGGCCGCCAGCGCGGGCAGCACCGTCATCCGCTCCGCCGCCTCGTTCAGGGCGGCCTGCCCGCGTTCGGCCGTGATCAGCGGGACGACCGCTCCGCCAAGGACGATAACGCCATCGACCCGCGCCGGGAGCTCGGCCGGAATCGGGAAGCGATCCTCCAGCACCCGCAGCATCCACGGCCCGATGGGCACCACCGCCAGGGCGATGAAGCCGGCCGTCGCCAGTCCCGCCAGCCACCCGCCTACCCGCCGCCGGCCCGCCGCCAGCAGCAGCAGGCCGATGACCAGCAGCATCAGCAGGACGGCGTCCGGGGCGGCCAGGGCCCACAGCACCTTCGACAAGGTGAAGGACACCGCCGCCCCTCCCGGCCCGCCCCGTCCTGACCCGCCGGCTTACTGGTCGGCGTAGATGTGCGTCTCGGCGGCGGCACCGGGATGCGTGACCGCCCCCTTCTCCGCCGGGCCCACCAGCTGGGCATACTTCCACAGGCAGCCGGACTGGAAGTCGTGCCGGCGGGGCTGCCAGCCCTTGCGCCGCTCCGCCAGTTCCGCATCGGACAGGGCGACGGACAGGGTGCCCTTCTCCGCGTCGATGGTGATGACATCGCCGTCCCGCAGCAGGCCGATCGGCCCGCCCACCGCCGCCTCCGGCCCGACATGGCCGATGCAGAAGCCGCGCGTGGCGCCGGAGAAACGGCCGTCGGTGATCAGCGCCACCTTGTCGCCCATGCCCTGGCCGTAGAGGGCGGCGGTGGTGGCCAGCATCTCCCGCATGCCGGGACCGCCGCGCGGCCCCTCGTAGCGGATGACCAGCACCTCGCCTTCCTTGTACTCGCGCCGTTCCACGGCGGCGAAGGCGTCCTCCTCGCAGTCGAAGCAGCGGGCCGGGCCGGAGAAGACGAGGTTCTTCATCCCCGCGACCTTCACCACGGCCCCCTCGGTCGCTAGGTTGCCGCGCAGGACGACCACGCCGCCCGTGGGCGACAGCGGGTCGGAGGTCGGCCGCACGATGTCCTGGCCCGTGGGATAGACCACGTCGGCGAGGTTCTCCGCCATCGTCTTGCCGGTCACGGTCATGCAGTCGCCGTGCAGGAAGCCGCCGTCCAGCAGCGCCTTCAGCAGCACCGGCACGCCGCCGATCTCGTACAGGTCCTTGGCGACGTAGCGGCCGCCCGGCTTCAGGTCGGCGATGTAGGGCGTGCGCTCGAAGATGCGGCCGACCTCGTGGATGTCGAAGTCGATCCCGCACTCATGGGCGATGGCCGGCAGGTGCAGCGCGGCGTTGGTGGATCCGCCGCTGGCCGCCACCACCACGGCCGCGTTCTCCAGCGCCTTGCGGGTGACGATGTCGCGCGGGCGGATGTTCCGCTCCAGCAGATGCATCACCGCCTCGCCACTCCTCACGGCCCAGCGGTCGCGGTCCTCGTACGGCGCCGGCGCCCCGGCGGAGCCGGGAAGCGCCAGACCGATCGCCTCCGACACGCAGGCCATGGTGTTGGCCGTGAACTGGCCGCCGCAGGCCCCGGCCGACGGGCAGGCCACGCATTCCAGCTCGTGCAGGTCCTCGTCCGACATCTTGCCGGCGCTGTGGGCTCCCACGGCCTCGAACACGTCCTGGACCGTGACGTCCCGGCCCTTGAAGCGGCCCGGCAGGATCGAGCCGCCATACATGAACACGGCCGGCACGTTCAGGCGCAGCATGGCCATCATCATGCCCGGTAGCGTCTTGTCGCAGCCGGCGAGGCAGACCATGGCGTCGTAGCAGTGGCCGCGCATGGTGAGCTCGACCGAATCCGCGATCACCTCCCGGCTGACCAGGGACGACTTCATGCCCTGGTGGCCCATGGCGATGCCGTCGGTGACGGTGATGGTGGTGAACTCGCGCGGGGTGCCGCCGCCGGCCTTCACACCCGCCTTCACCGACTGCGCCTGACGGTTCAGCGCGATGTTGCAGGGGGCGGCCTCGTTCCAGCAGGTGGCGACGCCGACGAAGGGTTGGGCGATCTCCTCGGCCGTCATGCCCATGGCGTAGTAGTAGGACCGGTGCGGCGCCCGCTCCGGCCCGACCGAGACGTGGCGGCTCGGCAGCTTCGACTTGTCCCAGACCTTCTTGTCGCCCAGTGGCATGACACCCTTCCTCACGCAATTTCATTGCGCCCGGAGGCGCGAAATGGAAACAGCGCGAGCATAGCTCCCCAGCGCCGCCATGCATAGGGTGCGCGGCATGCGACACGGTGCGACTCCACGCAACCGAATCGCCGGTTCTCGGGGCGATGTTTCACCTACCAGATCCGCGTCACCACACCGTCGAACACCGGGTCGGCCGAGACGATCGGGAGCGCGTTTACCAACGCCGTCGCAGCAAGCATGCGGTCGAACGGGTCCCGGTGAGGCCAGTCCAACTGGGCGGCTTTCAGCGCGATCCCTGGCGTCAGCGTGGCAACCAGGACCGACTGCTCTTCAAGAATGGTCTCGAGCCGGTCGACGTGCGGCTCCATTTCCGGCCACTTTCCCAGGCGGACCTTCTGTCCGATTTCGAAGAGCGAAAGCGGACTGACCATCAGAGTGCCGGCGCCTTCCAGGGTCCGCTTCGCCACGGACGAGAGACGGGCTCCCGTGCCGAGGCTCCAGGCCCAGGTATGGGTGTCCAGGAGTACGGCGTTCACTCACCGCCCTCCCAAAGGCGCAGGTCCTCCTCCGACATCGGTTCGAAGAAATCCGGACTGGAGTCGCCAAGTTCCTTCGCAAGGACACCGAACTTGAACCTGGCCTTGCGGACCGGCACCAGCCTGACCACGGGCTCATCGCCGCGGGCGATGACCACCTCCTCCCCGTTGAGGGCGGATTCGATCAGCTTCGACAGGTTCGTCTTGGCGGCGTGGACGGTGTACTGGGGCATGGCGGCCTCCCGGTGAGCGGCTAACTTAGCTAACCGCGCGCCGGGAGGCAATCCCGAGGCCTCACCCCAGCCGCTTCAGCGCCTCGCGCAGTTTGGCGGCGGCGGCTTCGGCTTCGGCGCGGCGGTCGCGCTGTTCCTCGATCACCTCCTCCGGCGCCCGCTCCACGAACTGCGGGTTGCCGAGCTTGGCATCGATCTTCGCGATCTCCTGGTCCAGCCTGGCGATGTCCTTGGTCAGGCGCTGCTTCTCCGTCTCCACGTCGATGAAGTCGGCCAGCGGCAGGACCAGCGTGGCGCCAGGGATGACGGCCTGGGCGCTGCCCTTGGGCGGTTCACCGTCGGACAGGACGATGTCCGACAGCCGGGCGAGGCGCAGGATCAGGTCCCGGTGCGTCGCCACGAAGCGGCGGGCGTCCGCCCCGGCGTCGCGCAGGATCAGCGGAATCTGGGCCGACGGCGGCACGTTCATCTCCGCCCGGATGGCCCGGACGGTGGAGATGAGGTCGACGACCCAGTCCATCTCAGCGCCGGCGGCGGCATCGATGAGGCCGGGGTCGGCCTTGGGCCATGCGGCCCCGATCAGCAGCCCCTGCCCGCCCAGCTTCTCGTGCAGCTCCTCCGTCAGGAAGGGCATCAGGGGGTGCAGCAGGTGCAGGATGCGGTCCAGCACCCAGGCCGTGGTGGCCCGCGTCTCCGCCTTGGCGGCCTCGTCCTCGCCGTTCAGGATCGGCTTGGTGAATTCCAGGTACCAGTCGCAGAAGGTGTTCCAGGCGAAGCCGTAGAGGGCGGCGGCGGCCTCGTTGAACTTGTAGGCGTCGAGCGCGTCGGTCACCCGGGCGGCCGCCTGCTGGACGGAGCCGACGATCCAGCGGTTCACGGTCAGCCTGGCCGTGGAGGGATCGAAGCCCGCCACCCGCTCCACCCCGTTCATCTGGGTGAAGCGGGCCGCGTTCCACAGCTTGGTCGCGAAGTTGCGGTAACCCTCCACCCGGCCGACGGCGAGCTTGATGTCGCGGCCCTGGGCGGCCATGGCGGCCAGGGTGAAGCGCAGCGCGTCGGTGCCGTACTGGGCCGTCACCTCCAGCGGGTCGATGATGTTGCCCTTGGACTTGGACATCTTCGCCCCCTTCTCGTCGCGGACGAGGGCGTGGATGTAGACGGTGCGGAACGGCACGTCGCCCATGAAGTGCAGGCCCATCATCATCATCCGGGCCACCCAGAAGAAGATGATGTCGAAGCCGGTCACCAGCACGTCGCCGGGATAGTACCGCTTCACCTCGGGCAGCTCCTCCGGCCAGCCGAGCGTGCTGAAGGGCCAGAGGGCGGAGCTGAACCATGTGTCCAGCACGTCCGGATCGCGGGTCAGCGCCTCGTCCCGGCCGTAGTGCGCGTGCGCCTCGGCCTTCGCCTGCTCCTCCGTCTCCGCGACGAACACCTTGCCGTCCGGGCCGAACCAGGCCGGGATCTGGTGCCCCCACCAGAGCTGGCGGCTGATGCACCAGGGCTGGATGTTGCGCATCCATTCGAAATAGGTGTTCTCCCACTGGCGCGGGACGAACACGGTGCGGCCCCGCTCCACCGCCTCGATGGCGGGCTTCGCCAGGGTGCGCGCGTCGCAGTACCATTGGTCGGTCAGCCAGGGCTCGATCACCACGCCCGACCGGTCGCCGTGCGGCACCGTGTGCTTGTGCGGGTCGATCTTCTCCACCAGCCCCAGCGCCTCCAGGTCGGCGACGACGCGCTTGCGGGCTTCGAACCGGTCGAGCCCGCGATAAGCCTCCGGCACCGGCTCGGCGAAGGCGTCCAGGCCGGCCCCGCCCGCCTTGGGCGCGTAGCACTCGAACGTCTCCAGGATGCGGCCGTCGCGGTCCAGCAGGTTGATCAGCGGCAGGCCGTGGCGGCGGCCGACTTCGAAATCGTTGAAATCGTGCGCGGGCGTGATCTTCACCGCACCGGAGCCGGTGGCCGGATCGGCGTACTCGTCGGCCACGATCGGGATCAGGCGGCCGACCAGCGGCAGCCGGACCTTCCTGCCGATCAGGTCCTTGTAGCGCTCATCCTCCGGATGCACGGCCACGGCGGTGTCGGCCAGCATCGTCTCCGGCCGGGTGGTGGCCACGGTGATGAAGCGGCCCTCCTCGCCGTCGATCGGATAGCGGAAGTGCCAGAGATTGCCGTTCACCTCCTTCTGCTCGACCTCCAGGTCGGAGATGGCGGTGTGCAGCTTGGGGTCCCAGTTCACCAGCCGCTTGTCGCGGTAGATCAGCCCCTCGCGGTAGAGGTCGACGAAGACCTTGCGCACCGCGCGGTTCAGCCCCTCGTCCAGGGTGAAGCGGTCGCGCGCCCAGTCGGCGCTCGCACCCAGCGTGCGGAGCTGGCGCGAGATGGTCCCGCCGGACTTCTCCTTCCACTCCCAGGCGACTTCCAGGAACTTCTCCCGGCCCAGGCCCTGGCGGGTCAGCCCCTCCGCCGCGAGGTTCCGTTCCACCACCATCTGGGTGGCGATGCCGGCATGGTCCTGGCCCGGCTGCCACAGCGCGTCGAGGCCCCGCATCCGGTTGAAGCGGATCAGCACGTCCTGCAGCGTGAAGGTCAGCGCGTGGCCCATGTGCAGACTGCCCGTCACGTTGGGCGGCGGCATCATGATGACGTAGGGCCGCCGGTCGCTGTCGACATGGGCCGCGAAGGCGTTCGCCTCCTCCCAGCGCTTGTAGTGCTTGGGCTCCACCTCGGCGGGGGAAAAGGTCTTGTCCAGCATGTCCCAGGGCCTTCGGGTCTGACGTGACGGGGTGTGATAGAGGAAGCGGGGGCGAAAATGAAGAGGGGCGGCACCGCGCGGGGGCCGCCCCTTCTTGATTCGGAATGACAGGGAGACGGCGCGTCAGTCGAGGCCGCGCCGTACGACCTTCTCGATCTCCCGCTTCACCAGCCGCTCCACCAGCTGGGGCAGGTTGTCGTCCAGCCACTCCCGGATGATCGGCCGGGCCAGGTGGTAGACGATCTCCTCCAGCGTCAGGTCGCTGCGCCCGACCGGCCCGTCGCCCATCAGGCTGGGACCGCGGCGGAAGCCGGCGAGGCCGGAGAAGGCGCGGCTGGCAGCCTCCGCCGTGGATTCCGACATGAGCATGTCGTCCATCGGCGGCCGGCGCCGGGGCGGCGGCGGCATGTCGTCGAACGGATCGGCCATCGCCGGCTCGTCCGGCGCTTCCTGCGTCAGTTCGAGGACATCCTCCTCGGGCTCCGGCTCCGGCTCCGGCTCAGGTTCGGGATCGGGCTCCGGGAAATCGTCCGGCTCGTCCATCGCCATGGCCGGGGGCGGCGGAGCCGGCGGGGGCGGTGGCGGTGGGGGTGGGGGCGGCGCTTCGGGCTCGGGCGCGGGGGGCGGCGGGGCCGCCTCCTCCGCCGGAGCCGCGGCCGGGGTGTCGCTGTCCTCGGAGATGATCCTGCGAATGGAGGCGAGGATCTCCTCCATCGATGGTTCTTGTGCGCCCTTGTCCGCCATCTCAGAGTAACCCGACTGCTTTTTGCTTTACGCGGAAGCCTAGGACAGAACCCGGCGAAACTCCACCGCGTTCATGCGGGGGTGTTTCGCCGGGCGCGCCGGTCCCACCGATGATGCCGATCAGTCGATCGATGTGCCCCAAAGCTTGTTCCGAACCTCGCGGTAATTGGCCTCATAGTCGTAGCTCTGGACCGGCAGGCCGAGGCGGCCGGCCGTGAGCTGACCCGTGGCGGAGAGGACCTGGAAGGCGGCCACCAGCTCGTCGCGCTGGGAGCGGACCAGCTGCACGCGGGCGTTCAGAAGCTCCTGCTCGGCGTCCAGCACGTCCAGCACGGTGCGCGAGCCGACCGTCGCCTCCTGACGCACGCCTTCCAGCGCGATCTCGGCGGAGCGGACCTGCGAGCGCAGGGCCTGGATGCTGGCCCGCGCCGTCACCAGCGCCTCCCAGGCGCGGATCGCGACCTCCCGCGAGGCGCGGACCTGGGCCTCCACCTGGGCGCGGCGCTGGCTCGCGGTCTGCTTCGCCTCGCGGACCTGGGCCGTGGCGAGGCCCGCCTGATAGAGCGGAACCGTGACGCGGGCGACGACCGACGCCGAATCGGAGAAGGTGTCCTGGCGGGTCTGGTTCCAGCTGCGGCCGACATTGCCGACCACCGAGACCGACGGCAGGAGCTGCCCGCGGGCGACATCGACGCCGTCCTCAGCCGCGGCTTCCGCGAACTTGGCGGAGATCACGGTGGGGTTGTTGTCCACGGCCAGCGACACCGTCTCGTCCAGCGTGTTCGGCAGCGCGATGGTGGGCGACGGCTGATTCAGCTTGCCGGGAGCGGCACCGACCAGACGGGCGTATTCGGCGCGCGACGCGCTGAGCAGCCCTTCGGCTTGGATGCGGTCGGCCAGGGCGCGGGCCAGGCGGGATTCGGCCTGGCTGACGTCCGTGCGGGTGATCTCGCCGACCCGGAAGCGGTCCTGCGAGGCCTCGAGCTGGCGGCGCAGCACCTGCTCGTTGTTTATGTTCAGGTCCAGCACCGCCTGGTCGCGGACGACGTTCAGATAGGCGGTGGCGGCGTCGAGCAGCACGTCCTGCTCCGCCGCGATCAGCGTGGCGCGCTGGGACTGCACCAGGTTCTCGGCGCGGCTGACGCCGGCGCTGGTCCGGCCGCCGCGATAGATCGGCTGCGACACGTTGAGGTCGACGTTGCGCGGCGAGATCACGCCGACCTGGGCGCCCTGTTCCGTGCGGACGCGTCCGACGTCGCCGGAGATCTCGACGTTCGGCAGGAAGCCGGACCGGGCCTGCGGCACCAGCTCGTCCGTGGCGCGGAGCTGGGCGCGCTGCGCCTCGAGCGTGGGATTGGACTGGTAGGCGGCGGCCAGCGCCTCCTCCAGCGACTGGGCCGACACCGGGCCGGCGAGGCCGACCGCCAGGGCGACCGCGGGAAGTGTCGACAGAAGGACGCGGCGGATGCTGTGGGTCTTGGCGAGCATGGATCAATACACCTTCAGGCTGGGATCGACCCGGCGGGCCCAGGCGTCGATGCCGCCTGTGAGATTGACCGCCAACTCGAAACCCTGATTGCGGAGCCAGGCTGTCGCCTGGGCGCTGCGGAAGCCGTGGTGGCAGAGCACCACCAGCGGCCGGTCTTTGGGCAACTCCCCCACCCGCATAGGGAGTACGCCCAGGGGAATGTAGATGCTGCCCTCGATGGCGGAAAGTTCAATTTCCCACGGCTCTCGGACATCCAGGATGGCGTGCGGCGCCCCGTCCGCGCGCATCCCGCTCAACTCCTCCACCTCGATCGCCCGGGGCCGATCCATCGCGGACCCGGGGGCTAGAACACGAAACCGTCCCGCGGCTCGAAGCCGGGGAGCGTCCGGCAGGACGCCTCGAAGACGGTGCGTCCGGAGACGATGCCGTCAACCTTCTGATAGAGCCGCGCCTTGCCGACGGGCCCATCCCCCTGGACGACGGCGGCCAGCCGCCCACCGTCCGAGAGCTGTTCGAAAAGCGTGTCCGGAATCCGGGTCACCGCACCGTCGAGCAGGATCACGTCGTACGGCGCCTGTGCCGACCAGCCGTCGGCCAGCGGGCCGCGCATGACCAGCGCGTTGTCGATGCCGGCGGCGACGAGGTTGCGTGTGGCGACCTCTGCCAGGTCGGGGTCGCTCTCCAGCGCCACGACGGTGGCCGCCATGCGGCCCAGCACGGCGGCGGAGTAGCCGGTGGCGCAGCCGATGTCGAGGACCACGTCCTCCCGGCCGACGCGCAGCTCCTGGATCAGGCGCGCGAGCACCATCGGCTCCAGCAGGTGGCGGCCGCCCCCGACATGGATGTCCTCGTCCACGTAGGCGATGCCGCGCAGCGCCTTCGGGACGAAAAGCTCGCGCGGGACGGCCAGGAAGGCGTCCACCGCGCGCAGGTCGGTCAGCCGGTTCGGCCGGAGCTGGCCCTCGACCATGTTGATCCGGGCGGCTGAGTAGTCCGTGGCTGGAGGCATGGCGGATTCGGATGGGGAAGGACACGGCGCCGGAAGGCGGGCTGCCGCCCGGCGAGACGCTATATATCCGCCGCCCGAGCGGAACACAATCGACGCGGCGGTCCCCGCCCCGCTTTGCCCCACGGAGCGGACGACGCCCCGGGCGGTGAGCCTCCATGGCGACGCTTGACCGCCGCTCGGGCGGGGGCCTATATCTCGCGGCCTGGGTGCCGACCGCCCCATCCGTCGGCCCGCGCTCCCCGCGCGGGCGGATCCGGCCCGGTCGGCGCCGGCTCTCACCGGCGCGGTGGCAGAGTGGTGATGCAACGGACTGCAAATCCGTGAACCCGGGTTCGATTCCCGGCCGTGCCTCCAGAGAGCCCTTCAGGCCCAAGCCCTTAGACGAACCCGATCCGCTTTCAGCGCGGGCGCGACGCGCGTCTGGACAGCGCCGCGCGGCGCACTTACCCTCCCACCCGCGTTTCGGAACCCCGGGGGATCATCCATGCCGCTGTCCTGGATCAAGGAATCGTTCGACTCCGTGAAGAGCGAGGTGCTGCGCCAGGTGCAGCGGCAGGAGCATGAGGATCTGTTCAAGGCGGTTATGGCGGGCTGCGCCCTGATCGCCTACGCCGACGGCCATTTCAGCCAGGCCGAGAAGGCCCGGATGATCAAGCTGATCAAGGAGACGGAGCATCTGCACGTCTTCGACACGATGGACGCGGTCGAGGAGTTCGAGCGCATCTCCGAGCTCTATTACTTCGACTATGTGGACGGCGAGGCGCACGCCATGCGCAAGCTGACCCGCATGCGCGACCGCGCCAAGGACGCGGAGATCATCGCCAAGGCCTGCGCCGTCATCGCCACGGTGGACGGCACCTTCAGCGACGACGAGAAGGCCACGCTCCGGCGCATCTGCCACCTGATGAACCACGCGCCCGACGCGCTCCTGGCCTGAGACCGGCCGGGCAAGGACCCGGCCCCGATTGCGGCCCCAGTCGCGGCCCTACAGGCCGCGGCGCACCCTCGCCATCAGGTCGGCGGGCAGGCCGCCCTCAAGGGCGAGCAGCTTCAGCTTGATCAGGCCGGCCACGCTCATGGCGTCGGTGATCCGGCCGTCCATCGCCATTGCCACCGCCTCCCCCAGCGGCAGGCGGCGGACGGCCAGACGCTCTGTCTCCTCCGGTGCCGAGTCGCCGGCCACGACGTCCCAGGCGACGTAGAGCGTGGCCTCCTCGTCCGTCACGCTGTTGGACAGGTCCATCCGCATCAGCTCCAGCCAGCGGCCGGCGGAAAGGCCCGTCTCCTCCCGCAGCTCGCGCACGGCCGTCTCCAGCGGCGGAGTGCCGTCGGGAGCGCCGCCCTCGGGGATCTCCCAGCTGTACCGGCCGAGCGGGAATCGGTACTGGCCGACGATCCAGGTGGCACCATCCGCGTCGACCGGGATGGCGCCGACCGCGTGGTTGCGGTAGCGCACCACGCCGTAGATGCCGGGACCGCCGCCCGGATTGGTCACCTCGTGATGGACGACGGTGATCCAGGGATTGCTGTAGCGGGTTTCGGCCGCATGCACGGTCCAGGGGTTGCGCGTGTCGTCTGGGAGGGCGGAGTCGCGGCCGTGCGCGGCCATGGGCGGGGTCCTCGCAAGATGGGTGGTGAGACCCTAGACGCGCCAGGTCCGGCTTCCAAGCCCGCCGGAGCCATGCCGGTCACAGCCCCGAGGGGCCCCTTGGAAATTCTTTCGAATGGGGGTTTGCATGGCCGGGACCGCTTTGCTATATAGCCGCCCACCGCAGGCGGGGCGGCCCCCGGAACGGGGCGATTCAGCCGAGCGGTACTGATCCCAGGTAGCTCAGCCGGTAGAGCAGGTGGCTGTTAACCACCGGGTCGGGGGTTCGAGTCCCTCCCTGGGAGCCAATGACGAAGGGCCGGATGGAAACGTCCGGCCCTTTCGCGTTTCGAAGCGCGCGCTGTCTCAAAGCTCGTCGTAAAGGGTGCCCGCCTCCTCCGGTGCCGCGGCGCGGCCGACGGCGCGCTGCCATTCGCCGCACCAGTCGTTCTGCCCGGTGGTGGGCCAGCTTCCGGCGGGGGCGCGGTCGGTCACTACAGGCGGGAAGCGCCGGCACTGGCCCTTGGGGCCCTTCTCGCGCGGGCCGGCGCCCAGCCAGAAACGGCAGTGATAGCAGACTTCCCCACGTCGCACGGGCGCGCTCCCCAACGGTTCGGACGTCAGTCGCGGACGTCGAACCAGAGCTCGCAGCCATAGTCGAACGTCACTTCCTCGCCCGCCTCTATATCACGCAGCGCCACAAGGTCGATGCGCCCCGCGTCCGTGTCGGCGGCGAAGGAGGCGTTGGGTGCCTGCGAATGGTTGCACAGGCTGACGGGGCCGAGCGCGATGGCGGCGGTCCAGTCGTCCTCCCCACCGTCCTGCCAGTAGAACCAGTAGTTGGAGATGCGGGTGCGCTCGGCGATCCGGCGCTCGTCCGCCGGCAGCACCAGGACCGGCGCGCTGTCGATCAGCTCGCCCGCGCGGAACGGCGTCAGCGCCACCACGCCCCGCCCCTTCCCGGCCAGATCGCGCACGGCGAGGCGGCCGGCGCCGGTGCCGTTGAGGAGACCGTCCAAGCGGGCGCGCCTCAACGGGGCGGCTTGGCCTTCCGCAGCGACTCGGCGTTGGTGACGTAGAAGGCCTTGATGTCGGCGTCCAGCTCCGCCCGGCGGCGGCCCCGGTCGCTGTCCTCCGGCGCGTCGCGCAGGGTCTGGAACTCCTGCACAGCCCGTTCGAGCTCCTGTTCGGTCCGGATCGGCATGGCGGCGGCTCCTGCGCTCGCGGGGTGGCGATGCAGGAAACCCGGCCGGGGGCGGCGCGGTTCCCGGCTCCCGTGGCGTCAGGCGGACGGTTCCTCCAGCGTGGTGACGATCTCCGGCGTGCTCATCAGCGTGCGGTGGACCGGGCACCTGTCCGCGATCTCCATCAGCCGCGCGCGCTGTTCGGGGTCGTCCACCCCCTCGATGGCGATGCGGCGGGTGATGCGGTCCACCTTGTTGCCGGCGTTCTCCGTCCGGACACCCGGCGGCGCCTCCACCTTGTCGTGGGTCAGCGCCACGGACAGGCGGCCGACGGCCCAGCCCTTGCGGTTGGCGTACATCCGCATGGTCATGGAGGTGCAGGACCCCAGGGCAGCCAGCAGCAACTTGTAGGGGTTGGGCCCGGTGTCGGTGCCGCCGACATCCGCCGGCTCGTCCGCCGTCAGCAGATGCCCGCCGGCGTCCACCAGGTTGGCGTAGCCGCCCTCCCCCGTCTCGGACACGGTGACGACGGACCGGTCCACGCCCGGTCGGGGCCCCTTGGACGCAGCCTGCAGGCCCAGCGACCGCATGGCCCAGGCGGCGACCGTCTCCGCGATGTACTGGGCGTCCTCCCGCTTGCCGGCCATGTGGCCGGCGCCGGGGATGGCGACGAAGCTCTTGGGATGCCGGGCGGCGGCCAGGATCAGGTCGGCGTTCTCGATCCTGACGGTGGCGTCGGCCGGATCGTGCATCACCAACAGCGGCCGCCCCAGCCCCTCCAGCGTGCCTTCCATCCGGTGGGTCCCGATATCCTCCACGAACTGGCGGGTGATCGGAAAGCTGCGGCCGGCGATGCTGACCAGGGTCCGCCCCGTCTCCGCGATCTCCGCCTCCCGCCCCTCCACCAGCCAGCGGATGTGGCCGGGATCGAACGGGGCGGCGATGGTGGCCACGGCACCCACCTCCGGCAGGGTGGCGGCGGCCCGGATGACGGCCGCCCCGCCCAGGCTGTGGCCGATCAGCAGCCTTGGCGGGGCCAGTGCGGCACCCAGCGCGCGGGCGGCGGCCACGAGGTCGGCCACGTTGCTGCTGAAATTGGTGTTGGCGAAATCCCCCGCGCTGTTGCCGAGGCCGGTGAAATCGAACCGCAGCACGGCGAAGCCGCGCTCCGCCAGCCCCCTGCTGATGCGGGCCGAGGCATGGTAGTCCTTGTTGCAGGTGAAGCAGTGGGCGAACAGGGCGGTGGCTACCGGCTCCGTCGCCGGAAGGTCCAGCCGGCCGGCCAGACGGTGGCCCTGCGACCCCTCGAAATCGAACGCGCGCGACAGCCTGACCATGGTCCAAACCCCTTCGCCCGGTACGGAGGCCCCAATGTCCGCCCACAACAGTCAGTATGGCAACAGCCAGGATGGCGGCGGCGAACCGCCTCTGACGGGCGGGCCGCAGGACGTCGAGGTCCTGGGCTGCGAGACCGCCTACAAGGGGTTCTTCAGCCTGCTGCGCTACCGGCTGCGGCACCGTCTGTTCCGGGGCGGCTGGTCCCCGCCCTTCACGCGCGAGCTGTTCGAGCGGGGCCACGCGGTGGCGGTCCTTCTGTACGATCCGGAGCAGGACGCGGTGGTGCTGGTGGAGCAGTTCCGCATCGGCACGATCGCCACCGCCGGCCCGCACTGGATGCTGGAGACGGTGGCCGGCATCGTCGATCCCGGCGAGACGCCCGAGCAGGTCGCGCGGCGCGAGGCGCTGGAGGAGGCCGGCTGCGCGGTCACGGCGCTTGAGCCGATCGCGACCTACTACCCCAGCCCCGGCGGCAGTTCGGAGACGCTGACCGTCTTCTGTGGACGGGTGGACAGCCGGGGGGCCGGCGGCGTCCACGGCCTTGCCGACGAGCATGAGGACATAAGGGTAGTCGTCCTGCCGGCGGAGGAGGCGATCGCGCGGCTGGACCGGGACGAACTGCGCAACGCCTCCACCGTTATCGCCGTTGCCTGGCTGGCCCGGCATCGGGAGCGGCTGCGGCGGGCTTGGCTGGGGCCGGCTTGATCCGCCCAACAGCGCCCGATAGTCTCCGCCATTCCCCATTCCGGCATGCAGGGAGAAGGCCGCTTGGACATCCGTGACGGGTTCCTGGCCAGCATCGGGCGGACCCCGCTGATCCGCCTCAAGGGCCCGTCGGAGGCGACGGGCTGCACCATCCTGGGCAAGGCCGAGTTCCTCAATCCCGGCGGGTCGGTGAAGGACCGCGCGGCCCTCGCCATCGTGGAGGACGCGATCGCGCGTGGCGTGCTGCGGCCCGGCGGCACCATCGTGGAGGGGACGGCCGGGAACACGGGCATCGGCCTCGCCCTCGTCGGCAACGCCATGGGCTTCCGCACTGTCATCGTGATGCCGGAGACGCAGAGCCAGGAGAAGAAGGACATGCTCCGCCTCTGCGGCGCTGACCTGCGGCTGGTTCCGGCGGTGCCCTACAAGGACCCCGGCAACTATGTCCACGTCTCCCGCCGGCTGGCGGAGGAGCTGGCGGCGACGGAGCCGAACGGGGCCGTCTGGGCCAACCAGTTCGACAATCTGGCGAACCGCGAAGGCCACCGGCGCACCACGGGTGTCGAGATCTGGGAGCAGACGGACGGCCGGGTGGACGCCTTCACCTGCGCCACAGGAACAGGCGGCACTCTGGCCGGGGTTGCGCTGGCGCTGAAGGCGCGGAACCCGGGCGTGCGGATCGTGCTGGCCGACCCGATGGGCTCCGCCCTCCACAGCTGGGTGACGACGGGCGAGATCAAGGCGGAGGGCAGTTCCATCACGGAGGGCATCGGCCAGGGCCGGGTCACCGCCAACATCGCCGACGCCCCCATCGACGGGGCCGTGCAGGTCACCGACCACGAGGCCCTGCCCATCGTCTTCGACCTGCTGAAGCGGGAGGGGCTGGTCCTGGGTGGGTCGAGCGGCATCAATGTGGCGGCGGCGATGAAGGTCGCCCGTGAGATGGGGCCCGGCCATACCATCGTGACGATCCTGTGCGACTACGGCACACGTTACCAGTCCAAGCTGTTCAATCCGGCCTTCCTGGCCGAAAAGGGCCTTCCCAAGCCCGACTGGCTTTGACACGCCGCGCGAGGAGCGCACGCCATGTCCTTGATCTATATCGCGGAACCCTATGACCGCACGGCCGAGGCCACCGTCTTCGAGGCCTCGCCCGCCGGCATCCGGCTGGACCGCACGGTGTTCTACCCGACGGGCGGCGGCCAGCCGGGCGACACCGGCTGGATCCGCTGGCCGGGCGGGGCCTGCCCCATCGTCGACACGGTGAAGGGGGCGCCGCTGGTGACGCAGGGCGTGGACGTGCTGCACATCCCCGCCCCCGGCGAAAGCCTGCCGGAACCCGGCATCCCGGTGACCCTGGAACTCGACTGGGAGCGGCGGCACCGGCACATGCGCATGCACACGACCCTCCACCTGCTCTGCGCCGTGGTGGACGGGGCGGTGACCGGCGGGCAGGTCGGGGCGGAGCGGTCGCGGCTGGATTTCGACGTGCCGGGCGACAGCCTGGACCGGAACGAGATCGAGGAGGAGCTGAACCGCCTGATCGCCGGCGACCATCCGGTGCGGCGGGTGACGATCACCGACGCGGAGCTGGCCGCACGGCCGGACCTTGTCCGCACAATGTCGGTGAAGCCGCCGACGGGGGCGGGCACGGTCAGCCTGCTGCGGATCGGCAGCTCCGATAGCTTGATCGACCTGCAGCCCTGCGGCGGGACCCATGTGGCCCGCACGGGCGAGATCGGGCCGGTTGAGGTCGTGAAGATCGAGAACAAGGGCAGGCAGAACCGCCGCGTCGTCGTGGCGCTTCGGGAGTGAACGGCATGGCGGACCCCCTCGTCTCTACCGCGTGGCTGGCGGCGAACCTGGACCGGCCGGATGTGCGCGTGCTGGACGCCACCTGGTTCCTGCCCGACATGAAGCGGGACGGCCGGGCGGAGCATGCGGAGCGGCGCATTCCGGGGGCCGTGTTCTTCGACATCGACGCCATCTCCGACCAGGACACCACCCTGCCCCACATGCTGCCCAGCCCGCAGGAGTTCGCGGCGGCCGTGGGCGCGCTGGGCGTCGGCAACGGTGATGCGGTGGTGGTCTACGACGCCCAGGGCATCTGGAGCGCGCCCCGGGTCTGGTGGATGTTCCGGGTGTTCGGGCACCGGGACGTGGCGGTGCTGGACGGCGGGCTGCCGCGCTGGCTGGCGGAGGGGCGACCGGTAGAGTCCGGCCCGCCGCCCACGCCCGAGCCCCGCCCGTTCCGCGCCGCCTACGACCCGTCCCTGGTGCGCGGGCTGGCGGATATGCGGGCGGCCCTTGAGACAGGGGCGGCCCAGGTGGTGGACGCGCGATCCGCCCCCCGCTTCGCCGGCACCGCGCCGGAACCGCGCCCCGGCCTCCGGTCCGGGCACATGCCGGGGGCGCGCAACGTCCCCTTCGGCGAGCTGATCGACCCGGAGACGAAGACGATGCTGCCGCCGGACGCCATCCTCGCCCGGTTCAGGACGGCCGGCGTCGACCCGGACCGCCCGCTGGTCACCTCCTGTGGCAGCGGCGTCACCGCCTGCGTGCTGGCGCTGGCGCTGGAGCGCGCGGGACGGCCGGGCGTGCCGGTCTATGACGGGTCGTGGGCCGAATGGGGGGCCGCCGACGGCCCGCCGATCGAGACCGGACCCGCGCGATGACCGGCGTCGCCGTGCCGGAGGCGCCGCCGGGCAAGCTCGCCACCGTCGTCACCTTCCTGGAGATGACGGCGCGACCCCTGCGCCCCAAGCGCCCGGCGCCGCTGGACAAG
This sequence comes from Rhodospirillaceae bacterium, assembly GCA_029267445.1. Classification (GTDB taxonomy): domain Bacteria; phylum Pseudomonadota; class Alphaproteobacteria; order Azospirillales; family Azospirillaceae; genus JAJUIU01. Next base: position 29,516 of record JAJUIU010000002.1, on the reverse strand, counting down.
GTCGCCCTGCTGCGGGCGGAGCATTGCACCCTGTCCTTCTACCGCTACCTCTACAACACGGTCGGCGAGCGCTGGCTGTGGGAGATGCGGCGCCGGATGTCCGACCGGGACCTGGCCGCCAACATCCAGCATCCCGACGTGGAGATCTTCGTGCTGTACGTGGCGGGCGTGCCGGCGGGGTATGTCGAACTGGACCGGCGGACGGCGGGCGTGGCGGACATCGCCTATTTCGGCCTGATGCCGGAGTTCATCGGCCGGGGCCTGGGCCCCTGGCTGCTGGACTGGGCGATCGAGGCCGGCTGGGCCGGTGCCGGGGTCGAGCGCATGACCGTCAACACCTGCACCTTCGACCACCCCAAGGCGCTGCTGATGTACCAGCGCGCGGGCTTCGTGCCGGTGCGGCAGGTGCCGAAGATCATCGACGATCCGCGCCTGACCGGGCTGATGCCCCGCGACTGCGCGCCCCAGATCCCCTTCGCTGCCGGAGCCGGGGCATGAGCGGCGACGACGACCGGCGGGAGGCGACGCGGCTGGCCCATCTGGGGCGCGATCCGGCCGGGCACGCCGGCGCCGTCAGCATTCCGCCATATCGCGCTTCCACCATCCTGTTCCAAACCCTGGCGGAGCTTGAGGCGCGGGACCCGGACTATACCGGCGTCCGCTACGGCCGCCTGGGCACCCCATCCAGCCACGCCTTCGAGACGGCCATGGCGGAGCTCGAGGGCGGGCACAGGGCCGTGGCCTGCGGCAGCGGGCTGAGCGCCGTCACCACCGCGCTGCTGGCCTTCCTGAAGGCGGGCGACCATCTTCTGATGACGGACAGCGCCTATGGCCCCACCCGCGAGTTCTGCGACGGGGAACTGGCCCGCTTCGGGGTCCAGACGACCTACTACGACCCCCTGATCGGGGCCGGGATCGCCAGCCTGATCCGGCCTGAGACGAGGGTCGTGTTCCTGGAGTCGCCGGGCTCCGTCACCTTCGAGGTGCAGGACGTGCCGGCCATCGCGGCGGCCGCCAAGGCGCGCGGCTGCACGGTGATGATCGACAACACCTGGGCGGCCGGAGTCTATCTGAAGCCGCTGTCGCTCGGCGTCGACATCTCCATCCAGGCGGCGACGAAATATGTCGGCGGGCATGCGGACGCCAACCTGGGCGTCGCCGTCTGCACGGCGGAGGCGTGGCGCCCGGTCAAGGACACCGCCGTGCGCCTGGGGGTGGCCGCCGGGTCGGAGGATCTGTTCCTCGGACTGCGCGGCCTCAGGACCTTGACCGTTCGGCTGGAACGGCATCAGGCGACGGCCTTGCGGCTGGCGGAATGGCTGGCCCGGCAGCCGGAGACGCTGCGCGTCCTCCATCCTGCGTTCCCCGACTGCCCCGGACACGCGCTCTGGAAGCGGGATTTCACCGGGGCGAGCGGGCTGTTCGCCGTGGAGCTGCGCCCGCAGCCGCGCGCGGCCCTGGCCGCCATGCTGGACGGGCTGGCGCTGTTCGGCATGGGCTACAGCTGGGGCGGCTTCGAAAGCCTGATCCTGCCGCAGAACCCGGGCCGCATCCGCACCGCCGTACCCTGGCGGGACCGGGGCACCCTGCTCCGCCTGCATGCCGGGCTGGAGGATGCGGACGACCTCATCGCCGACCTCGACCGGGGCTTCCACCGCTTGCGCAGGGCCGCATCATGACCGCCACCGAAACCTCCCCCGCCGCCGATCCGCGCGCCATCGATCCCCAGGCAATCGGGGCGGCGCTGGCCGTCATCCGGTTCGACGAGAGGGGCCTCGTCGCCGCCATCGCCCAGCAGCACGACACGGGCGAGGTGCTGATGCTGGCCTGGATGAACGCCGACGCCGTGCGGGAGACCCTGGCGACCGGCCGGGTCTGCTACTGGTCGCGCTCACGCAACGGCCTCTGGCGCAAGGGGGAGACCTCGGGCCAGGTGCAGCGCCTGGTCGAGCTGCGGGTGGACTGCGACGGCGACACGCTGCTGCTGCTGGTGGACCAGGCCGGGGTCGCCTGTCACACGGGGCGGCGGAACTGCTTCTTCCGGGCGGTGCGCGGCGACGGGCTGGAGACGATCGCGGACGTGGAGATCGCCCCTGAGACGCTTTACGGACCGGGCGCAAAGCCCTGAAACCATTCGCATTAACCAAGCTGCGTTAACGCATTGATGCATTAGCGAAACTGTATTGATGTAGATCAAGGTGCGGGCGGGCGGGATCGCATAGAAAGAGCCTGTCTCTAAACCCTCCCTATCCACTCCGGCCGGCGTTTTCTCTCGAGAGCGCCGGCCCATTTCTTTGTTAAAACAAGGTTGTGCTTGGCGCTGACCGCGGGAGAAGTATAAACTGGTCAGATTGATGGTGATCAGGCTGGCGTGATGAAGGAACTGCGCTGCATCGTCTTCTCGGATCGCGAACTGGTGGGCGCCGTCATGGACCGGCGCAAGAAGCTGCGCGAGCCGGTGCCGGAGGGCGACGTCACCAAGGTCCGTTTCGACATCGAGAACGGCATCCAGACCTTCCTCGAGATGGACGGCGGCCCTCACGAGGTCAACCTCGACGAGGAGGAGGTGCAGGCGGCCCTGGTCGGGCACTGCATGGCCCGCGGCATCCCCCTGCCCGCCGACTCCGAGAAGACCCTGTATGTCATACGCGGGCATGCCACGCTGATGATCACCATGAATTTCCGCAAGCCCGCGCGGATGGTGGCGCTGGGTGCCGCCGGAGGCTGACGTAACAGTCCCGGCTCAGGCCGGCCGTCCGCCACGATCCTCCGGCTCCCCTCCGAATGTCCTCTCCCGCCGCGGCCGGCCGCCCAGGACCCGCAGCAGCAGGATGGCCGCCGCCACTGGCACGACCACGACCGCCCCGGTCAGGATGTAGGGCACGGTCCAGGCGATGGCGTCGCCGACGGCGCGGGGAGCCGCGAGGATCGCGTCCCAGCTTCCGCGCAGGATCGCCTTCGGGTCGATGCCCAGCCAGGACAGCGCCAGCCCCACGACGAGGCTGATCACCAGAATCCGCAGGATGAAGGAGAGCAGGCCGACGACGCGGCCGCCGGTGTGGTTCGGGTCCATGACCTGCGGCCAACGTGGGCGGCGGCCCGTCTGTTCCGTCCGCGCCGCCGCCTCAGTCGGCGAAGACGAGCATGCAGGAGCGGATCAGGCCGAACAGCAGGCCGGCCAGGCCGGCGATGGGAAAGGCCATCGTGTCGAACGCGACCGGTTCCAGCAGGCCCGAGGCGAGCCCGCCCAGCAGCACCACGGGCACGAACCCCAGCAGGAACAGGGTGATCGAGCGGGCGGCGGAGTCCCACAGCAGGGTGCCGGTGGTGATCTCCAGCCCGAGCTGGGCGCCGGACAAGGCCTTCAGCCGCTCCAGCACGCCCATTGCCCCGTTGACGGCGACGAGGACGATGACGGCGTTGAAGATGACAAGGAACGCCAGGGGCGCGAACAGGAAGTACAGGATGAGGTCGCCCATGACACTCCGGACGGCGGTCGCTTGCCGACGCCACCCTCCCCGAAAGGCGGGCGGCCCGCAACTGGATTTGCGCGGCCCCGCGCGGCTCCGGGCGATGGTGGCGACCCCGGCAGGATTCGAACCTGCGACCGCTCGCTTAGAAGGCGAGTGCTCTATCCAGCTGAGCTACGGGGCCGTGTGCCGTCCGCCTGTCAGAACCGGCCGACCTTGGGCCGGTCGGTTCTGAAGTTGTCGGCGTAGTTCTTGGGAGGGATGCGGCGCTCCCGCGCGTCCTGGAGGTCGTACTGCCAGCCCTTGCGCTCGGCGAAGGCGACCGCGTCCTCCTTGCTGTCGAAGCGCAGCGACACCTGGTTGAGCGTGTCGCCCGAGCTGATCCAGCCCATCAGCGGCTCCGCCCGGCGCGGCGTCTCGATCTCGTACTCCAGCACCCAGGACTGCGCCTTGCCGCGGCCCGACTGCATCGCCGTCTTGCTGGGCTGATAGATCCGCACCCGCATGGTCCCGCCGCATCCCCGTTCCGTCCGGGCCCGGTCGTCCGGGTCCGGAGCCACTAATCCTGAATGGTCGGAGCGCCCGGATTCGAACCGGGGGCCTGCAGTACCCAAAACTGCCGCGCTACCAGGCTGCGCTACGCTCCGCCCGCCTTGGAGATACACCAGTGCCGCCCGGCGGGGCAAGCGGAGCGGGGCGGTGATTCCAGTTGCGGGCGTTCCGTTTCCGGGGCACCCCTGCCCCGCAGCCTTTCCCCTCAGCCTTGCCCAGAGCCCATGGAGGCCGGAATGTCCGCGCGCACGATCCAGATGACCGACGCCCTCTACGCCTACTACCGCGACACGACGGTGCGGGAGCCGGCGGCCCTCGCCCGCCTGCGGGCGGAGACGGCGGCGCTGGGCGGGGTGTCCCGCATGCAGATCTCGCCCGAACAGGGCCAGTTCATGGGCCTGCTGGTGGCCATGACGGGGGCGAAGCGCCTGCTGGAGGTCGGCACCTTCACCGGATACTCGGCCCTCGCCTGCGCGCTGGCCCTGCCGGAGGACGGCACCATCCTGTGCTGCGACGTCAGCGAGGAGTGGACGTCCGTGGCGCGGCGCCACTGGGCGGAGGCGGGCGTGGCGCACAAGCTGACCCTGAAGCTGGCGCCCGCGCTGGAAACGCTCGACGGGCTGCTCGCCGATGGGCGGGCGGACGGGTTCGACATGGCCTTCATCGACGCGGACAAGGCGAACTACGGCGGCTACTACGAGCGCGCGCTGAAGCTGGTCCGGCCGGGCGGGCTGATCTGCTTCGACAACACGCTCTGGGGCGGGGCGGTGGCGGACCCGGCCGACACCACGGCCGACACGACCGCACTCCGGGCGCTGAACGCGACGATCGCGGACGATCCGCGCGTGATGTCCTGCCTGGTGCCCATCGGCGACGGGCTGACGCTCGCCATCCGGCGCTGACGCCGGCGCCGATCCCGGGCGCGGATCAGGCCTCCGTCTGGAGGGTGTGGACCTCCTCCGTGAGCGCCAGCAGCGCCTGGATGTAGCTGGAGATCTTGCGCGCCCGCTCCGTGTGCAGCGACAGGCAGCGGCGGAGCTGTTCGGCCACGCGGGCATTCTCCTCCGCGTCCAGGGGCAGCGCCTCCCCCTCGACCGGCTCGGACGGGTCGAAGACGGGGACCAGGGCCGCGACGACATGGTCGGCATGCGGATCGGCTGCGGGCGGTGCCTCGGGGTGGTGCTCCTCCGCCGGGGGAGCGGCGACGACGGGCGGTGCGGCCGGCGGAAGCGGCCGCCGCGCCGGGGTGGGCCGGTCCTGCTCCCGCGCCAGTTCGCGAAGGTTGACCCGCAGCCGCTCCTTCGCCTTGGGCTCGAGCTCCGGGATGGCCTCGACCTCCTGCATCAGGATGTCGAAGAGCTGGCGGCGGCGACGGTTCCGTTCCTGGTTGGAGCGCTGCTGCGGCTGGTCGCGGACGGTGGCGACGGGCAGCACGCGATCCTCCGGCCGCGGCGCGGCCGGCTGCTGCTGGATCGGCGTCGGCGTCGGGTTGAACCAGACCATGACCCGATCTTACGGATGGACGCGCAAATGGTCCATCGAATCCGGCCGGCGACGCCAAGTCTCCCGTGGTAATCCTGATCGTATTCGGGACGAATGCTTTGAATTTCCGCCGAATTCCGCTGGATCGACTATTTGGCGGCGGCAGGGAAGGCCGGATGCAGCACACGGTCGCCCGCCCGGATGCCCAGTCTTCCCGCAAGACCGCCATTGATTTCCAGCACGCCGGTCACCGGACCCTTGGACGGGATCTGCGTCTCGTCCAGCGGGCGCGCGTTGGCATGGATGTTCACGATGCGGCCGTCAGCACCGATGAAGATGATGTCCAGCGGGATCAGCGTGTTGCGCATCCAGAAGCTGGCGTTGGTCGGCGTGTCGTAAAGGAACAGCATGCCCGCGCCGGCCGGAAGGCTCTCCCGGTACATCAGGCCGCGCATCTGCTGCTCGGGCGTGATCGCCAGTTCGACCTTGAAAGCGTGCCGCGCGCCGGACGCCGTCTCCACGGTGACGCGCGTGCGGGGGTCCTCCTGGCCCTGGGCCGCCGCCGCAGGGGCCACGGCGGGCACGGCGAACAGGACGAGGGCGATCAGCAGGCGGGCGAGCGGACGCATCGGCGATCCCTGAAAGTCTGGCACCGTCGCAGAGTATGCCGCGCGCACGGCCTCACGCCAGCACCGCGCGCGCGGCCACCCGCACCTCCGGCCGGACGGGTCCTTCGTTCGGCGGGTCGGCCAGGGTGGTGAACCAGCGCTCCGGCGGGTTGCGCCCCTCCCGCCGGTTCCAGGTCAGCGACCGCAGCACCTGTTCCGCCGCCGGTGTCGGCGGCACGGTCGGGTCGTGACCCGCCAGCGTGGCCCAGATGCCGGCCCAGCAGCGCCCGACGGACCAGGGATTGTAGCCCCCGCCGCCGACGAACAGGGCGCGCGGCGCCACCGGCAGCAAGGCCCGCACCGCCTCCCAATAGGCGTTGTTGGACAGCTCCAGCCGGCTCAGCGGATCGTCGGCCAGACTGTCGGCCCCGCACTGCATGACCAGCGCCTGGGGCCGGAAGCGATCGGCGAGGGGCAGCAGCGCCTCGGCGACCAGGAAGCGAAGCTCGGTATCGTTGAAGCCGGGCGGAACAGGCAGGTTGCGGGCCATGCCGCCGGCCCGGTCATCCAGCTTGCCGGTGTAGGGCCAGCGCGTCTCGTCATGGATGGAGACGGTCAGCACCCGGTCGTCGTCGTGGAAGGCGTCCTGCACGCCGTCGCCATGGTGCGCGTCGATGTCGACATAGAGGACGCGCTCCAGCCCCTGGTCCAGCAGCGCCAGGATGGCCAGCACCGGCGCGTTGAAGAAGCAGAAGCCGCTGGCCCGGTCCGGCCGTGCGTGGTGGGTGCCGCTGGCCGGGCTGAACACCACGCCGCCCCCCTGGATCAGGTCCGCCGCCAGGATGGCGGCCCCGGCCCCGGTGGCGGGGCGGCGGTACATCTCCGGGAAGACCGGGTTCTCCAGCTTGCCGATGTTCCAGCGCGCCCCCTCCTCCGCCGTGATCCGCTGGGCGGCTTCGGTCCGGCGGACGGCGTCGATGTAGTCGGGCGCATGGAAGCGGGCGAGCTGTGCGGGCGTCGCCATGGGGCTGTCGCGGTAGTCCGCCGCGTCCAGCCAGCCCATGGCGCGGACGAGGTCCGTGGTGACTGACACCCGGGGGATCGATAGCGGATGTTTCGACCCATAGCTGGAATGGCGGTACACCTCGCCCCCCAGGTAGAGCGGCCTTGCAACGGCATTGGCGGGGGCGGGGCGGATGGAGGCGTCCGGGGCGGGCTGCATGCCGGTTCAGGTAGAACCCGGCACCCTGCGGGTCAACAGCCGGTCCCGCTTGCGCCGGCCCCGACGCGCTGCCATAAGCGGAACGACACTGGGGGGAGCCGGCGGTCCGGCTGAGAGGTCCTGTCATCGGGGACGACCCCTGGAACCTGATCCGGTTCGCACCGGCGTAGGGACAGTGGATCATGCAGGACGCCCCCGCCGCGCCCGTCGCGGCCGCCCCAGACGAATTCATGCCGGCAAGGCCCGCCGCCGCCATTCGCGGCGCGCGGCTGCGTTTCGGCGGCACGCCCCTGTTCGACGGGCTGGACCTGGACCTGCCGGCCGGCACGGTCACCTGCCTGCTGGGGCCGAGCGGTGTGGGTAAGACCACCCTGCTGCGCCTGCTGGCCGGCCTCGCCGAACCCGAGCCGCCAACCCTGGTCGAGCGGACGGGGCCCGTCGCCTGGATGGCGCAGCAGGATTTGCTGATGTCGTGGCTGGGCGTGCTGGACAACGTACTGCTGGGTGCCCGGCTGCGTGGGGAGCCGCGCACGCCGGCGCTGGTGGAGCGGGCGCGCGGCCTGCTGGCCCGGGTCGGGCTGGCGGGGCGCGAGGGCGACCGGCCGGCGGCCCTGTCGGGCGGGATGCGGCAGCGGGTGGCGCTGGCCCGCACGCTGATGGAGGATCGGCCCATCGTCTTGATGGACGAGCCCTTCTCCGGCCTGGACGCGATCACCCGCCTGCGCCTCCAGGACCTCGCGGTGGAGCTGCTGGCCGGGCGGACGGTGCTGCTGGTGACGCACGACCCGCTGGAGGCGCTGCGCCTGGGTGACCGGGTGCTGGTGCTGACCGGCTCGCCCGCGCGGCTGTCGGCGCCGCTGGAGCCACCGGGCGCCAAACCGCGCGCGCCGGACGATCCGGCCTTGCTCGGGCTCCAGGGCCGGCTGCTGCGCGCCCTGGCGGAGGCGGCGGCATGAGGGCCGTCCGCCTTGCCGTCACCGCCATCGGCCTGATCGCGGCCTGGCAGGCGCTTGTCTGGGCGACCGGCGTGCCGCGCTTCATCCTGCCGGGGCCGGATCTGGTGGCCGCACGGCTGTGGACCGACGCGGCCCTGCTGGCGCACCACGCCATGTATACGGGCCTGGAGATCGTGCTGGGGCTGATCCTGGGCGTGGTCCTGGGCGCGTCCGCGGCCCTGGCCCTGACGGGGTCGGGTGCCGCGCGGCGCTGGCTGCTGCCGGTCCTGGTGGTCAGCCAGGCCGTGCCGGTGTTCGCGCTGGCCCCGCTGCTGGTGCTGTGGCTGGGCTACGGCCTCGCCTCCAAGGTGGCGATGGCGACGCTGATCATCTTCTTTCCCGTCGCGACGGCGTTCTACGACGGGCTGCGGCGGACGGAGCCGGGGTGGCTGGACCTCGCCCGCACCATGGGCGCCTCTCCGGCCGCCGTGCTGCGGCATGTCCGCCTGCCCGCCGCCCTGCCCGCCTTCGCCTCCGGCGTCCGTGTCGCGGCGGCGGTGGCGCCCATCGGCGCCGTGGTGGGCGAATGGGTCGGCGCGTCGGCCGGCCTCGGCTACCTGATGCTGCACGCGAACGGGCGGCTGCAGACCGACCTGATGTTCGCGGCCCTGTTCGTGCTGGCCGTCATGGCCCTGGCCCTCTGGGCGCTGGTCGACCGGCTGTGCCGCGCCCTCGTCCCCTGGCAATCCGACACCGTCCATTCAGAAGACGCCCCGAAGGAGGTCTCCCGATGATCCGCCGCCTGATCCTGGCCGCGTTCCTGACCCTCGCCGCCATGCCGGCCGCAGCACAGGAGAAGCTGACCGTCCTGCTGGACTGGTTCGTGAACCCGGACCACGGGCCCCTCTACGTGGCGCTGGAGCGCGGCTATTTCCGCGAGGCCGGGCTGGAGGTGGAACTGATCGCACCGGCCGACCCGAACGACCCGCCGAAGCTGGTCGCCGCCGGCAAGGGCGACATCGCAATCAGCTACCAGCCGCAGCTCCACCTCCAGGCCGACGCGGGCCTGCCGCTGAAGCGCTTCGGCACGCTGGTCGCGACACCGCTGACCACCCTGATCGTGCTGAAGGACGGGCCGATCCGGGAGATTGCGCAACTGAAGGGCAAGAAGGTCGGCTACTCCGTCGCCGGGTTCGAGGACGCGGTGCTGGGCACGATGCTGGAGACGCACGGCCTCTCCCTGAAGGACGTTACGCTGGTGGCGGTGAACTTCGCGCTGGGCGCCTCCCTGATGGCGGGACAGGTGGACGCCACCATCGGCGGCTACCGGAACTTCGAGCTGAACCAGATGGCGATCGAGGGCCGCCCCGGCCGCGCCTTCTTCCCGGAGGAGGAGGGCGTGCCCCCCTATGACGAACTGATCTTCGTCGCCCACAGGGACCGGCTGGGCGACCCGAAGCTGAAGCGCTTCGTCGACGCGGTGGAGAAGGCCACGCTGTTCCTGGTCAACCGGCCGCAGGAGGCGTGGGAGCTGTTCATCAAGGGCCGGCCGGACCTGGACACGGAGCTGAACCGCCGCGCCTGGGTGGACACGGTCCCCCGCTTCGCCCATTCGCCGGGCGGACTGGACACGCGGCGCTATCAGCGTTTCGCCGAGTTCCTGAAGGCGCGCGGTCTGATCAAGACGGTGCCGCCGGTTGCGGACTACGCGGTGGAGCTGCGCTGACCGGCCCTTGACTTTCGGATTAGGCCGAAAGAGAGATAATCCCCATTGAGCGCGGGGTCTTTCGCCCCGCCGCTTCGCCTGGGATCGATCTCGAATGCGCAAGCTGGTGTCGGCGGCCGCCCTGGCCGCTCTTGGGTCCCTCGTCGCGGCGACGCCCGCGATGGCCGCGACGGGGGAGTACACGATCGACGGCCGGACCCTCGGCCTCGCCTGGACCCTCCCCTTCGTCGGCATCCTGCTGTCCATCGCGCTGATGCCGCTGCTGACGCCGAAGTTCTGGCACCACAATTTCGGCAAGGTCGCCCTGTTCTGGGCCGGCGCCTTCCTGCTGCCCTTCGCCCTGTTCCAGGGGGCCGGGCTGGCGGCGCACGAGCTGCTGCACGCGCTCCTGCTCGACTACATCCCCTTCATCATCCTGATCTTCACCCTGTTCGTCGTGTCGGGCGGAATCCTGGTGAACGGCAACCTGATCGGCACGCCGAACACGAATACCAGCATCCTGGCCTTCGGCACGGCGGCGGCCAGCCTCGTGGGCACCACCGGCGCCTCCATGCTGCTGATCCGGCCGCTGCTCCGCGCGAACCAGGATCGCAAACGCAAGGTCCACGTCTTCGTCTTCTTCATATTCCTGGTCGCCAATGTCGGCGGCTCCCTCACGCCGCTGGGCGATCCGCCACTGTTCATGGGCTATCTCCAGGGCGTGGATTTCGGCTGGACCGTGCAGCACATGTTCGCGCCGATGATCATCACATCGGCCATCCTGCTTGCCCTGTTCTACGTCATCGAACGGATCGCCTGGCGGCGGGACGGGCTGCCGATGCCGGAGACGGAGTCGCGCCAGATCCGCATCCAGGGCGCGCACAATCTGCTCTATCTGGCGGGCGTGGTGGCCACAGTGCTGGCGACCGGCACCTGGAAGACCGACCTTGGCGTCACCGTCTGGCACATCTTCCTGCCGCTGGACGGGCTGATCCGCGACGTGCTGCTGATCACCATCGCGTTCCTGTCCTGGAAGACGACGAAGCTCAGCCTGCGCGTGGAGAACGCCTTCACCTGGACTCCGATCCAGGAGGTGGCGATCCTGTTCCTGTCGATTTTCATCACCATGATCCCCGCCCTCGCCATTCTGCGCGCCGGGACGGATGGGTCCCTCGCCTTCCTGGCGGAAATGGTGACCCGGGCGGACGGCACGCCGAACCCGGCGGCCTATTTCTGGCTGACGGGGTCGCTGTCGAGCTTCCTGGACAACGCGCCGACATACCTCGTCTTCTTCAACCTCGCGGGCGGCGACGCCCAGGCGCTGATGGGGCCGATGCAGACGGTGCTGGTCGCCATTTCCGCAGGGGCCGTGTTCATGGGGGCCAACACCTACATCGGCAACGCGCCCAACTTCATGGTGAAGTCGATCTGCGAGGAGCAGGGCATCCGCATGCCCACCTTCTTCGGCTACATGGCGTGGTCGATCCTGATCCTGGGGCCGATCCTGATCCTGCTGACGGCCCTGTTCTTCAACGGCCGCTGAAGGCCCCGGTCCGGGGCAGGCGGCGGTTGCAGGGGAACAGCTCCACCGGCCGCTCGTCGCCTTCAACCCGCCCGGCCCAGTCGTTCAGCGGCCGGCAGTCGCCGCCGACGCACAGCGTGTGCGCGGCGGTGAAGCCGCTGGCGGCCAGCACCACCCGCTCCTGCGCCGGGATGCGGGGGGCGTAGACCCACCAGCCGTCTTCAAGGCGGCTGCCCTCCGGCGGCTCCATGCCCGCCCCGCTGCCCTTCACCATGGCGCGGGCGGGGCGGATTCCCTCCTCCCGGACGGTCCATTCCTCCCGCCATTCCACCTTCTCGATGGAATGGGTCCAGGACAGGGTGAAACCGTCCGCCGGGACGCGCACGGGCTCTCCGCCGCCCGCGAGGGCGATGCAGAGGGCGAGTTCGAGCGGCGTCACGCTCGGCCCCTCAAGCCGAGACCGCCTGATCCTGCTTCAGCCGCCGGGCCTTCCACCACTGCCACGCCAGGAAGGCGGCACAGCCGGCGAAGCCGATCTCGTCCGTCAGCGGCAGCGCCATGACCAGCATGGCGGCGAAGGTCGCGGCGAAGACCCGCTCGAACATGTTGAGCTCGGTCTTGTAGTAGCCGATCGTCGCCGCACCCCAGAGCAGGATGCCCAGCCCCGCCTTGAACACCATGTAGGCCGACGCCCAGTAATTGTCGGTCTGCAGCATCAGGGCCGGGTCGTAGACGGCCATGAAGGGGACCAGATAGCCGGCCGCCGCGATGCGGGTGGCGATCCAGCCGATCTCCAGATGGCCGGCCCGGGCGATCGGGCTGGCGGCCAAGGCGGCCAGGGCCACCGGCGGCGTCAGGTCCGCCATGATGCCGAAGTAGAAGACGAACATGTGGCTGACGATCAGCGGCACGCCCATCTCCAGCAGGGCCGGTGCCGCGATCGAGGCGGTGATGATGTAGTTGGCCGTGGTCGGCAGGCCGATGCCCAGGATGAGGCAGGCGATCATCGTCAGGATCAGGGCCAGCATCAGGTTGCCGCCCGACAGGTCCACGATGATGCCGGCCAGGGCCGAGGCGAGGCCCGTCAGGCTGAGCACGCCGATCAGGATGCCGACCAGGGCGCAGGCGATGCCCACGGCCACGGCGGCGCGGGCGGCGTCGGCAAGGGCGTCCACCAGGGCGCGCAGCAGAAACCGGCCTTTGGCGCTGAACAGGCAGGGCAGCACCAGCAGGGCGACGACCGAGGCCGCCATCTGCTCCGTCCGGAAACCGATCCGCCACAGGCCGGCGGCGGCGAGGCCGATGACGACCCAGAACAGGATGCGCAGGGCGAAGACCTTCACATCCTCCGTCAGCTTGGCGCCAAGCAGCAGGACGATGGTGAAGGCGATGCCGATGACGCCGGCGAACAGCGGCGTGAAGCCGGAGAACAGCAGCGTCACCAGCGCCACCAGCGGCAGCAGCAGGTGCCAGCCCTTGGCGATGGCCTGGATGGCGGACGGGCATTCCTCCGGCGGCAGGCCCATCAGCTTGTAACGGGCGGCCTCCAGATGGGCCATCCAGAAGGCGCTGGCGAAGTAGAGCACGGCCGGGATCAGGGCGGCCTTGCAGACCTCCAGGTAGGAGACGCCGATCGTCTCCGCCATGATGAAGGCGGCGGCGCCCATGACCGGCGGCATGAGCTGCCCACCCATGCTGGACGTCGCCTCCACGGCGCCGGCGAAGGCCGGGCGGTAGCCGAAGCGCTTCATCAGCGGGATGGTGAACTGCCCCGTTGTCAGCACGTTGGCGATGCCGGAGCCATTCACCGTGCCCATGAAGCCGGACGACACGACGGACACCTTGGCGGCCCCGCCCTGGGTCCGGCCGACGAGGCCGAGGGAGATGTCGGTGAACAGCTTGATCACCCCGGCGCGCTCCAGGAAGGCGCCGAACAGGATGAACAGGAAGATGAAGGTGGAGGAGACGTAGATCGGGGTGCCGTAGATGCCCTCCACGGAGAACTGGAGCTGATCGACGATCTGGTCGAAGCCGTAACCCCGGTGGGCCAGCACGCCCGGCATCCAGGGACCGAAGAAGGCGTAGGGGATGAACAGCACGCAGAACAGCGGCAGTCCCCAGCCCATGATCCGGCGCGCCGCCTCGACCACAAGGACGATGTTGATGACCCCGACGATGATGTCGAGGTCCGTCGGATCGCCGGAACGCAGGATCAGGGCCTGTTCGAAGACCCAGTGGTAAAGCCCGATGACGAAGGCGACGACGGCGAGGCTCCAGTCGTAAAGCGGTATGCGGTCACGCCGCGCGCCCTCGCTGACCCGGATCAGCAGGAAGCAGAGGCAGAGCAGGAAGCCGACATGGACCGACCGGACGATCAGGGTCGACAGCGGCGTGAAGGTCGCCGTCCAGAGCTGGAACAGGGCGAAGACGACGCCGATGGCGTAGATGATCCGGCGCTCGGTCGGCCGCAGGGTCAGGTGCGCGCTGGCGGGATTGTCCTTCTCCAGCGCGCGCCGGACCTCCTCCTGGTCGATGCCGTCGGCATCGACGGTGCCGGTAGCGACGCCCCCGGTAGCGACGCCCTTGGATTCGACCGCGCGATCCGCCGCCATTGGCAAGACCCTCCCCGTCAGCCAGCTTCACTCTGGAACACTCCCTGATGTCCCGATTGGCCAAAGCGGTCGGCCCGCCCCTCGCGGGACGGGCCGCCACATCAACCGAAGATCATCAGGACCGGTATCAGATGATCTTCATTTCCTTGTAGAAGCGCTCGGCCCCCGGATGCAGCGGCACGGCCGACGCGGTGGCGTCCTTGCTGAGCTGGATCTGCTTGGCGGCCGCGTGCGCGGCGGCCAGGGTGTCCAGATTGTCGAAGACGGCCTTGGTCATCAGATAGACGAGGTCGGCCGAGACGCCGGAATGGGTCGCCAGCGCGTTGCCGGTCGCCACGGTCTGCACATCCTCGGTCTGACCCGTGTAGGTGTTGGCCGGGATGATCTTGTTGACGTAGACCGGGTCGCCGATCTTCGCCACGATCTCCGGCGGGACCGGGACGACCGTGATCTCCATGGAGCTCGACAGGTCCTTCAGGCTGGCAACGCCCAGGCCGGCGGACTGGAGCGTCGCGTCGAGCTGGTTGTTCTTCATCAGGTCGACCGATTCAGCGAACGGCAGATACTCGGTCTTGGCGAAATCGTCGTAGGAAAGGCCGGCGGCCTTCACCACGGCGCGGGCGTTCAGCTCCGTGCCCGACTTCGGCGCGCCGACGGAGACGCGCTTGCCCTTCAGGTCGGCCAGCGACTTGATGCCGGACGCCTTGCTGGCGACGATCTGGATGTAGTTCGGGTAGATGACGGCGACCGTGCGCAGCTTGTCCAGCGGCTTGGCGAAGCCCACCTCCGCGTCACCGCGGTAGGCCTGGGCCAGCGTGTCGGTCTGGGTGAAGGCCAGTTCGCCCCGTCCGGCCTGGAGAAGGTTGACGTTCTCGGCCGACGCCTTGGTCGACTGCACCGTGAACTTTGTCTCCAGCATGACCTTGCCGAAGATCTGCGACATGGCCACGCCCAGCGGGTAGTACACGCCGCTGGTGCCACCGGTCAGGATCGTCACGAACTGCTGCGCGAATGCCGGACGGACGCCGAGGGCCGCGACCGCCGCGGTGCCCAGGGTGAGGGCGCCGAAGCCGCGCCGGGTCATCTTCGTCATACGTAAACCCTCCCAAAGTTGCGTTGATGCGCAAACACGTTTTGTTTGGGCAATGAAGCGCATGCGCGGGCGCATGCATCCGTCGCCGCAAATCGCCGCACATCCTTCAGCAATC
Source organism: Rhodospirillaceae bacterium (assembly GCA_029267445.1). Lineage (GTDB taxonomy): Bacteria > Pseudomonadota > Alphaproteobacteria > Azospirillales > Azospirillaceae > JAJUIU01. Next base: position 14,200 of record JAJUIU010000002.1, on the reverse strand, counting down.
TCGTCGATCTTGCAACCGATTGCGAAGTAGGGGAATTCCGGCCGCCCGCCCCGCGCTTGCCGGGCCGTCGACCGCCGTCTACCGTTCGGGTCGGGCACGGGATACGGAGGGGACGGCCATGGACATGAGCGGCGAGTACCGGATCGAGGCCCCGCGCGAGCGGGTCTGGGCCGCGTTGAACGATCCCGAGGTCCTGCGCCAGTGCATTCCCGGCTGCGAGGAGATCGAGAAGGTCTCCGACACGGAGTTCACGGCCAAGGCGAAGGTGAAGGTGGGTCCGGTCAATGCGAAGTTCGCCGGCCGCGTGACCCTGTCCGACATCGATCCGCCCAACGGCTACACCATCACGGGCGAAGGCCAGGGCGGGGCCGCCGGCTTCGGCAAGGGCGGGGCCAAGGTGGCGCTGCGCGACGACGGGCCGGACGCCACCATGCTGGCCTACACGGCGGAGGCCCAGGTCGGCGGCAAGCTGGCGCAGATCGGCTCCCGCCTCGTGCAGGGAACGGCCAAGAAGATGGCGGACGATTTCTTCGCCCGCTTCCAGGAGATCGTCGGCGGCCCGATCGAGGACCGGCTGGACGCGGAGGCGACGGAACTCCTGGTCGAAACGGCGGAGGAGGTCGAGGCACGGCCCGAGGTCCCCTCCTCCGGCATGCCGCAGTTCGCCTCCGTGCCGTTGGCGGTTCATCCCGAGAGGCTGGTGGCGAACCCCACCCCGGACGACGCGGCCGACATCGGAAGGCTGTCCGAACCGCACCACAGTCTGGACGACGACGCCGACGCGGCCCCGCCCGCCGCCGGCTCGCCGGACCGGGCGGGCGGTCTGCGTCCCATGGTCTGGATCCCGCTCGTCGGCCTCGCCCTGCTTGTTCTGGTGCTTCTGGTCCGCTGACGCGGTGCCCCATTCGGATAGTGGCGCGGCCGGCGAAGCGGCGGCTATTGACCGGGTTGCCAAGGGCTGCTTACCCTTCCAGGCAAATCGTTGAAATTGACGGCATTTGGCCGCCCTACCCAGCCCATCCGCCGGCCATGGACCGGAGGACAAGGAGGCCGGGACGGCGGCCCGACAGGGAGGAACCATGCCGATCACCGTGTCCCTTTCCGTCAACGGACGTCCCGTGACGAAGGAGGTCGAGGGGCGCACGCTTCTCGTCCAGTTGCTGCGCGAGCATCTCGGCCTCACCGGCACCCATGTCGGCTGCGACACAAGCCAGTGCGGCGCCTGCGTGGTGCATGTGGACGGCAAGTCCGTCAAAAGCTGCACCATGCTGGCGGCCCAGGCGCAGGGTGCGTCGGTCACCACGATCGAGGGGCTGGCCGCCCCCGACGGCACGCTGCACCCGATGCAGGCGGCGTTCCGGGAGCATCACGGCCTCCAGTGCGGCTTCTGCACGCCGGGCATGGTGATGAGCGCGGTGGATCTGCTGCAGCACAACCCCTCGCCCTCCGAGACGGAGGTCCGGGAGTGGCTGGAGGGGAACATCTGCCGCTGCACCGGCTACCACAACATCGTGAAGGCCGTGCTGTCCTGCGCCGAGACGATGAAGTCCGGCGCCAAGGCGCCCGCCGCCGCGGCCGAATAGGCCCGACCCCTCTTTCGTTCGCGGGACCAAGGGCGCCGTGCGAGAGCAGCCCGACCCGCAGCCAAGCACGCCGTCCAGGGAGGACACCCGACCCATGACCGCACCGCTCGATACAGCACCGTCAGGCACCGGCATCGGCAAGGCCGTCCGCCGCCGCGAGGACCAGCGCTTCCTCACCGGCCGCGGCACCTATACCGAGGACATCAACCGGCCGGGCCAGCTCCACGCCTACATCCTGCGCAGCCCGCACGCCCATGCCCGGATCAACGGGATCGACACGTCAGCGGCGCGGGAGGCGCCGGGCGTGGTCGCCATCTTCACCGGTGCGGACATGGCGGCCGACAAGGTGGGCTCCCTGCCCTGCGGCTGGCAGATCCACAACAAGGACGGCACGCCCATGGCGGAGCCGCCGCACCCGCCGCTGGTGACGGACACGGTCAGGCACGTGGGCGACCAGGTCGCCGTGGTGATCGCCGAGACGAAGAACCAGGCGAAGGACGCGGCCGAGCTGATCCAGGTGGATTACGAGCCGCTGCCGGCCGTCGTCTCCACCGCCGACGCGGACGCGCCGGACCAGCCGCAGGTACACCCCAACGCGCCCAACAACGTCTGCTACGACTGGCACCTGGGCGACAAGGCGGCCGTGGACGCGGCGTTCGCCAGGGCGGCGCACGTCACCACGCTGGACCTCGTCAACAACCGGCTGGTCCCGAACGCGATGGAACCTCGCGCCTATATCGGCGAGTACGAGCCATCGACGGGCGACTACACCCTCTACACCACCAGCCAGAACCCGCATGTGATCCGCCTGCTGATGGGCGCCTTCGTGCTGTCCATCCCCGAGCACAAGCTGCGGGTGGTCGCACCGGACGTGGGCGGCGGCTTCGGCTCCAAGATCTACCACTACGCCGAGGAGGCGATCGTCACCTGGGCCTCGCGCAAGCTAGGCCGGCCCATCAAGAGGGTGGCGGAGCGCAGCGAGAGCTTCCTGTCCGACGCCCACGGCCGCGACCATGTCACCCGCGCCGAACTGGCCCTCGACAAGGACGGAAGGTTCCTGGGTCTGCGGGTGGCGACCAAGGCCAACATGGGCGCTTATCTCTCCACCTTCGCCCCGGCGATCCCGACATACCTCTACGGCACGCTGCTGGCCGGACAGTACGCCACACCGGCCATCTATGTGGAGGTGAAGGCCCTGTTCACCCACACGGTGCCGGTGGACGCCTATCGCGGTGCCGGGCGGCCCGAGGCCTGCTACCTGCTGGAGCGGATCGTCGATGTCGCGGCACGGGAGACCGGGATCGACCGGGCGGAGCTGCGCCGGCGCAACCTGATCCGGCCGGAGCAGATGCCCTACGCCACGCCGGTGGCGCTGACCTACGACAGCGGCAACTTCCCCCGCATCCTGGAACGCGCGCTGGAGCTGGCGGACTACAAGGGCTTCGCCGCCCGCAAGGCGGAGAGCGCACGGCGGGGCAAGCTGCGCGGCCTCGGACTGTGTTCGTACATCGAGGCATGCGGCATCGCGCCCAGCAACGTGGCGGGTGCCCTGGGCGCCCGCGCCGGCCTGTACGAGAGTGCGGAAGTCCGTTTCCATCCAACGGGTTCGGTCACGGTCTTCACCGGAACCCACAGCCACGGGCAGAGCCACGAGACCACCTTCGCCCAGATCGTGGCGGAGAAGCTGGGCGTGCCGATCGAGAACGTGGACATCGTCCATGGCGACACGGCAAAGGTGCCCATGGGCATGGGCACCTACGGCTCCCGCTCCCTGCCCGTCGGCGGGTCGGCCATCGTCAAGGCGGTGGACAAGGTGGTCGCCAAGGCCCGCAAGATCGCCGCCCACATGATGGAGGCGGCTGAGGCCGACATCGAGTTCAAGGACGGCCGCTTCTCCGTGGCCGGCACGGACAAGTCGGTCGGCATCGCCGACGTGGCGCTGACCGCCTACGTCCCCCACAATTACCCTCTGGAGGAGCTGGAGCCGGGGCTGGACGAGAAGGCCTTCTACGACCCGAAGAACTTCACCTTTCCCAACGGCACCCAGATCTCCGAGGTGGAGATCGATCCGGAGACGGGGGTGGTGGAGATCGCGTCCTTCATCGCCGTGGACGATTTCGGCCGCATCGTTAACCCGATGGTGGTCGAGGGCCAGGTGCATGGCGGCGTGGTCCAGGGCATCGGCCAGGCACTGTACGAGAACTGCGTCTACGATCCGGAAAGCGGGCAGCTCGTCACCGGCAGCTTCATGGACTACTGCATGCCGCGCGCCGACGACGTGCCGAGCTTCACCGTGCAGACGGACGAGACCAGCCCCTGCACCCACAACCCGCTGGGGGTGAAGGGCTGCGGCGAGGCCGGGGCCATCGGTGGCTCCGCCTGCATCATGAACGCCGTGGTGGACGCCCTGTCCGAGCACGGCATCCGGCACATCGACATGCCCGCCACGCCGAACCGCGTCTGGCAGGCGATCCAGGCGGCCCGCGTGCCCGTGGCGGCCGAGTGAACCTTGGTCCCGTGCGCCCCTCCTCCTTCGACAGGCTCAGGATGAGGGGTTGAGAGAGTTTCGGTGTGCGAAGTGTCCCTCACCCTGAGCCCGTCGAAGGGCTGGGGGACACCGGCACCGCCAGGGAGGAAACAAGAATGTACGCCTTCGACATCCACCGTCCCGAGACCCTGGGCGAGGCTGCCCGCCTCCTGTCCGGGAACGAGGACGCCAAGCTGATGGCCGGCGGCCAGACGCTGATCCCCACGCTGAAACAGCGCCTCGCCCAGCCGTCCGACCTGATCGACCTGGGGCAGGTCGGCGACCTGAAGGGCATCCGGGAGGAGGCCGGCGGCCTCACCATCGGGGCCATGACCACCCACGCCACGGTGCAGTTCGCGCCCCTGGTGAAGCGGGTGATCCCGTCGCTGGCCGACCTCGCCGGCCATATCGGCGACGCCCAGGTGCGCAACCGGGGCACGCTGGGCGGCTCCATCGTCAACAACGACCCGGCGGCCGACTATCCGGGGGCCGTCCTGGCGCTCGGCGCCACGGTCCGCACCAACAAGCGCCAGATCGCCGGCGACAGCTTCTTCACCGGCATGTTCGAGACGGCACTCGACCCCGGCGAGATCGTCACCGCCGTGCATTTCCCAAGGCCGGATTCCGGCCGCTACATGAAGTTCCGCAACCCGGCCAGCCGCTACGCCATCGTCGGCGTCTATGTGGCGAAGACCGGCGGGGCCGTGCGGGTGGCGGTGACGGGTGCGGCGGCATGCGCCTTCCGCTGGACCGCCGCCGAGCAGGCGCTGACGCGCAGCTTCACGGCCGACGCGCTGGAAAGCCTGACGGTGGACCCGTCCGACCTGAACAGCGACCTGCACGCCAGTGCGGAGTACCGGGCGCATCTGGTCAAGGTCATGGCCAAACGCGCGGTGGCGGGGATGATGTGACGCGGCAGCCAACGGCCCCTCACCCTGAGCCTTGTCGAAGGGTGAAGGTTCCTCTGGCACCTTGAACGGACCTCGTCCTGGTCGCCTTCGGCGTCCGCTGACGCGACGACAAGCTCAGGATGAGGTCCGTTCCGTTTCGAGCAGGATCATGCCCCATCCCCTTCCCACCTCCGTCGATGGCACCGCCGCCCTGCTGCAGTCCGGCGACTATGTGGCCGACCGGTCGCTTGCGACGGCGCTGTACCTCGCCCTCAAGCTGAAACGCCCGCTGTTCCTGGAGGGCGAGGCCGGGGTGGGCAAGACGGAGATCGCCAAGGTGCTGGCCGCCACGCTGGGCCGGCGGCTGGTGCGGCTGCAATGCTACGAGGGGCTGGACGTCGCCTCCGCCGTCTACGAGTGGAACTATCCCCGCCAGATGATCGAGATCCGGCTGGCGGAGGCGGCGGGGGAGAAGGACCGCGCGGCCCTGGAGCGGGACATCTTCGCCCGCGAATTCCTGGTCGAGCGTCCCCTGCTCCAGGCCCTGCGGCCCGACCCGGCGGGAGCACCGGTGCTGCTGATCGACGAGCTGGACCGGGCGGACGAGCCGTTCGAGGCCTTCCTGCTGGAGGTGCTGTCCGACTGGCAGGTGACGGTGCCGGAGCTTGGCACCATCAAGGCGGCCGAACCGCCCATCGTCATCCTGACCAGCAACCGCACCCGGGAAATCCACGACGCGCTGAAGCGGCGCTGCTTCTACGCCTGGGTGGACTATCCCAGCGCCGCGCGGGAGCTGGAGATCGTGCGCCGCAAGGCGCCCGGGGCTGGCGAGCGGCTGGCGGCGGAGGTGGTGGGCTTCGTCCAGGCCCTGCGCAAGGCCGACCTGTTCAAGCTGCCGGGCGTGGCCGAGACGCTGGACTGGGCGAGCGCGCTCGTGCAGCTCGACAAGCTGGAGCTGGACCCGGCCGCCATCGACGACACGCTGGGCGTGCTTCTGAAGTACCAGGACGACATCGCGAAGATCCAGGGATCGGAAGCGGGCCGCCTGCTGGAGCAGGTGAAGGCGGAGCTGGCGTCGGTCGGAATCCGGTGACGCTGGTCCGGCGGTGCCGCCGTTGCTATCTTCCACGGCATGGTTTTCCACGGGAGGGCGGAATGCTCACCATCGAACTGCCGCCGGATGTCGAGCGCCGCCTGCAAGCCCTCGCCGTGGAACTCGGGCGCAGCAAGGCCGATCTCGTGGTGGAGGCGGTGCTCGGTCAGCTTGCCGACATCGAGGACTACCATCTGGCTGAGCGCACGATGCGGGCGATCGAGCGCGGCGAGGAGCGGACCTACACGCTGGACGAAGTGAGGGCCGAACTTGGCCTGGACGATCGTTCTCAGTGAGGCCGCCCGGAAGTCGTTGCGCAAGCTGGATAGGCAGGTCGCCGACCGCATCCTGTCCTTCCTCGATCATCGCCTGGCCGCGCTGGAGGACCCGCGATCGATCGGCGAGGCGCTGGCGGGTCCATACCTGGGGGACCATTGGAAATACCGGGTCGGCGACTACCGGATCATCGCCACGATCAAGGACCGGACCGTGACCATCATCGTCGTCAAGATCGGCCATCGCTCGGACATCTACCGCCGATGAGTTCCCGCCTCCTCCCCAACCTCATGCATTTCGCCCGCGCGCTGCGGGCGGCGGGGCTGCCGGTGGGGCCGGGGCATGTGCTGCGGGCGGCGGAGGCGGTGGAGGCCGTGGGTCTGGGCAGCCGGGCGGATTTCTACTGGGCGCTGCACGCAGTCTTCGTCACAAGGCGGGACCAGCGGGAGCTGTTCGACCAGGCCTTCCACCTGTTCTGGCGCAACCCGCAGATCCTTGAGCGGATGCTGGACCTGCTGCTGCCGTCGATCCGGGCGGAGCTGAAGCAGCCGGGGCCGGAGCTGTCCCGCCGCATCGCCGACGCCTTCGAGGGCAGACGCCCCAACCCGGAGGCGGAGGCCGGCAAGCCGCGGGAGGAGATCGAGGTCGACGCCACCCTCACCTTCTCCACCGAGGAGCGGCTGAACACCCTGGATTTCGAAAAGATGTCGGCGGCGGAGGTTGCGGCGGCCAAGGCGGCGATCGCGCGCATGCGCCTGCCGATCATGGAGGTGCCGACCCGCCGGTTCGAGACGGCGGCACACGGCCGCCGCGCCGACCTGCGGGCCACCTTGCGGCGCAGCCTGCGCACCGGCGGCACGGTCATCGACATCGCCGCCAAGCGGACCCGCACCCGGCACCCGCCCCTGGTGGTGCTGTGCGACATCTCAGGCTCCATGGGGCAGTACAGCCGCATGCTGCTGCATTTCCTGCACGCGGTGACCAACGACCGGGACCGGGTGCACAGCTTTCTGTTCGGCACCCGGCTGACCAACATCACCCGGTCCTTGCGCACCCGCGACGTGGACGTGGCGCTGGAGAAGGTGGGAAAGTCCGTAACCGACTGGTCCGGCGGCACCCGGATCGGCGCCTGCCTGACGGAGTTCAACCGCGTCTGGTCCCGTCGGGTGCTGGGCCAGGGGGCGGTGGTGCTGCTGATTACCGACGGGCTGGACCGGGACGCGGGCGACGGGCTGTCCGCCGCCATGGACCGGCTGCACCGGAGTTGCCGGCGCCTGATCTGGCTGAACCCGCTGCTGCGGTGGGAGGGGTTCGCGCCGAAATCGTCGGGCATACGGGCCATGCTGCCGCATGTCGACGAGTTCCGTCCGGTGCATAATCTGGCGAGCCTCGCCCAGCTGGCCGAGGCGCTGGAGGACCCCGGTCCCCGCCGCCTGGAGGCCATGGCGGCGTGGCGCGCCAAAGCGAGCGAGGCCGCATGAGCACCATTTCCGCCGATACGGCCCAGGTCCTGGACGCCGCCGCCAAATGGCTGGAGGCGGGCCGCAAGGTCGCCATCGCCACGGTGATCGAGACCTGGGGCAGCTCCCCCCGCCCCGTCGGCAGCCAGATGGCCGTGGACGAGACGGGCGCCATGGCGGGCAGTGTGTCCAGCGGCTGCGTCGAGGGGGCCGTGGTGCACGAGGCGCAGCGCGCCATGCGGGACGGCGAACCCCGGATGCTGAGCTTCGGCGTGTCGGACGAGCGGGCGTGGGAGGTCGGCCTCGCCTGTGGGGGCAAGATCACCGTCTATGTGGAGCCGGTGACATGAAGCGCCGCATGCTGGAGGCCGTGCGCAGGGCGCAGGCGGACAAGCGCCCGGCGGCCCTGGTGACGGACCTGACCACGGGCCTGCAGTCCCTCGTCCACGAGGACGCCGTCGAGGGGGATTTCGGGTTCGAGGACGAGTTGCTGGAACAGGTCCGCGCCCTGATGCGGGCCGATCGCAGCGGCACCATCGACTTCTACGACGTCGGCTATTTCGTCCAGGTGCTGAACCCGCCGCTGCGGCTGATCGTGATCGGCGCAGTCCATATCGCCCAGGCGCTGGCGCCGATGGCAGCACTCGCGGGCTACGACGTCACCGTGGTCGACCCGCGCCGCGCCTTCGCCACGGACGCGCGGTTCCCCAGCATCGCGCTGAACGGCGAGTGGCCGGACGATGCGCTGGCGGCCCTGACGCCGGACCGGCGGACGGCCGTGGTCACCCTGACCCACGATCCCAAGCTGGACGACCCGGCCCTGATCCAGGCGCTGGCGTCCCCCGCCTTCTATGTCGGTGCCCTGGGCAGCCGGAAGACCCACGCCAAGCGCAAGGACAGGCTGGCGGAATCCGGCGTGAATGACGCGGCCTTCGCCCGGATCAAGGGCCCGGTGGGCCTGGACATCGGGGCCGTGACCCCGGCGGAGATCGCGGTGTCCATCCTGGCGGAGATGACCATGGCCCTGCGCGGCGGGCCGAAGGCGAAGCGGGACTGAACCGATGCGTTTCGGTCCCCTGCCCCTGGCCGACGCCGTCGGCGCCGTGCTCGCCCACTCCGTGAAGGCGGGCGGCGTTGCGTTAAAGAAGGGGCACGTGCTGACGGTGGCCGACCGCGACGGGCTTGCGGCGGCCGGACTGGACAACGTCATCGCCGCCAAGCTGGAACCGGGCGACGTGGCGGAGGATGCGGCCGCGACGCGCATCGCCCGCGCCGTCGCCGGTCCGCATGTGACGGCCAGCCCGGCCGCCACGGGCCGCGTCAACCTGCACGCGGCCGTGGCCGGGCTGCTGGTGGTCGACACGGACCGGATCGACCGGCTGAACCTGCTGGACGAGGCGGTGACGCTCGCCACCCTGCCCGCCTTCGACCCGGTTGAGCCCGGCCGGATGGTGGCGACGGTGAAGATCATCCCCTTCGCGGCACCGGAGGCCGTGGTCGCGGCGGCGGAGGGCATAGGGGCGGAAGCCGGGCCGCTGGTGCGGGTGGCACCCTTCAGGCCCATGCGGGCCGGGCTGGTGCAGACCCTTCTGCCCGGCCTGAAGCCGTCGGTCCTGGACAAGACCCGGGAGGTGACGGCGGAGCGGCTGGCGGCCGTGGGCGGGTCGCTTGTGGCGGAGGAGCGGGTGCCACACGAACAGGCGGCCGTCGCCGGCGCCATCGCCCGGCTGCGGGCGCATGGTGCCGACCTTCTGCTGCTGGTGGGCGCGTCCGCCATCACCGACCGGCGGGATGTCCTGCCGGGCGCGGTGGAGGCGGCGGGCGGCGCCATCATCCATTTCGGCATGCCGGTGGACCCTGGGAACCTGCTGCTGCTGGCGGACCTGGATGGCGCGCCCGTACTGGGCCTGCCCGGCTGCGCCCGGTCGCCGAAGCTCAACGGCTTCGACTGGGTGCTCCAGCGGATCGCGGCCGACGTCCCGGTCACACGGGCCGACATCATGCGTATGGGTGTGGGCGGTCTGCTGATGGACATACCGACCCGGCCCCTGCCCCGCGCCAAGGCGGCCCCGCCGTCCGGGCCGAAGGTCGCCGCCATCGTGCTGGCGGGGGGCAGCGCCCGGCGGATGGGCCGCAACAAGCTGCTGGAGCCGTTCGGTGGCAAGCCGATGCTCCTGCACGCGGTGGACGCGGCCCTGGCCTCCCGGGCCGGGCCGGTGATCGTAGTGACCGGCCACCAGCCCGACGTCGTGACCGCCGCACTGGAGGGCCGGGCCGTGACCGTCGTCCATGCCGCCGACCATGCGGAAGGGCTGAGCGCGTCCCTGAAGGCCGGCCTTCGCGCCCTGCCGGCGGACGGGGGGGCCTTCGTGGTGCTGCTCGGCGACATGCCGCGGGTGGACGCGGCGCTGGTCGACCGGCTGATCGGCGCATATGCGCCCGCCAACGGGCGCACCATCTGCGTGCCCACCGTGGACGGCCGGCGCGGCAACCCGGTGCTCTGGGACCGGCGTTACGTGCCGGAGATGCTGACACTTTCCGGCGATCAGGGTGCCAGGGGGCTGCTGGCAAAGCATTCCGACGCGGTCGTGGAAGTGCCAATGCCGGACGACGCCGCCCTGCTGGATGTGGACACGCCGGAGGCCTTGGCAGCCCTCACGGGCGCGGAACGATAGCGGTCCCCGTCGCGCGCTCCTGCTCAATGGTCGGCCGGTCCGCGACCCCGGACTGGCGGTGCAGGAAGTCGGTCACATACCGCATCAACCCGTGATCCATCAGGTCGTTATGCCCGGCCCCGGGCACCCATGCGGCGGCCTTCGGCTCCTCCGCCTTGGCGAACAGCGCCCGGCCCAGGCGGATCGGCACAACCCGGTCCAGCTCCCCGTGGACGATCAGCAGCGGGGCGGCGATGTCCGCGATCTTGGACAGGCTGTCGTAGCGGTCATGGATCAGCCCGCGCACAGGCAGCCAGGGATAGTGCACCGCCGCCGCGTCGGGGATGCTGGTGAAGGGGGCTTCCAGGATCACGGCCCCCGCGCGCCGCTCCGTCGCGAGCTGGACCGCCACCCCGCTGCCCAGGCTTTCGCCGTACAGCACCACGCGCTGGCCGGACACGCCCTCCCGCACCAGGAAGTCCAGCGCCGCCCGTCCGTCGGCGTAGAGGCCCTGTTCGGTGGGGCTGCCATCGTTGGGCCCATAGCCGCGATATCCGGCCAGCAGCACGCCGTACCCCGCCTCCCGCAGCGCCAGCGCCTTGTCGGCCCGGTAGCCCATATGCCCGCCGTTGCCGTGGAACAGCACCACCGTCGGCTTGGTCAGCCCCTCGGCGGGCGCGTACCAGAGGTCGATTCCGACCCCGTCGGCGCTGGTCACCGTCACCGTCCGGAAGTCGCCAAGGCCCCAGTCGGCCGGCACCAGCACGCCCCGCTCCGGCACATACTGAAGGTTCCGCTGGAAGATGAACATCAGCGCGCAGATGCCCGCATAAGCGACGAGAAACGCCGTCAACAGCCAGATCACGCGCGCCCCCATCCCGGCCTCACTCGGCGACCTGCGGCGGCAATGCGGCCTCGCCCGTCTGCAGGGCAGAGTAACGGCTGTAGGGCCCGCCCCGGCGCAGCAGCTCCGCATGCGTTCCCCACTCCACCACCCGTCCCGCCTCCAGCACATAGATGCGGTCGGAATCGACGATGGTGGAAAGCCGGTGGGCGATGACCAGCGTGGTCCGCCCCCGCTGGAGCCGTTTCAACGCGTCCTGGATCAACCGCTCGGACTCGCTGTCCAGGGCCGACGTGGCCTCGTCCAGCAGCAGGATCGGCGCGTTCTTCAGCATGGCGCGGGCGATGGCGATCCGCTGCCGCTGCCCGCTGGACAGTTTCAGCCCGTTCTCCCCCACCATGGTGTCGTAGCCGTCCGGCAGGGCCATGATGAAGTCATGCGCGGCGGCATCCATGGCCGCCTGTTCGATCTCCGCCTGGTCGGCACCGGGACGGCCATAGGCGATGTTGGCGCGGATCGTGTCGTCGAACAGCGCCGTCTCCTGGCTGACGATGGCGATGGCCGCGCGCAGGCTTTCCAGCGTCACGTCCCGCACATCGGCCCCGCCGATGCGCACGGCCCCCGCGTCCACGTCGTAGAAGCGCGGGATCAGGTTCAGCACCGTGGTCTTGCCGGCCCCCGACGCGCCGACCAGCGCCACGGTCCTGCCCGCCGGCACCTCCAGCGACAGCCCGGTCAGGGCACCCTTGCCCTCCCCATAGCCGAAGGAGACGTCCTCGAACCGGATGTCGGCCACGGCGCGCGGCAGGTGGCTGGCCCCCGGCCGGTCCACCACCGCGGGCTTCTGATCCAGCACCTCCAGCACACGCTCCGCCGCGGCGAGGCCGATCTGGAGCTGGGCGTTCAGCTTGGTCAGGGCGTTCATCGGCTGGTATGCCAGCATGAAGGCACCGACGAAGGAGATCAGCTCGCCCACCGTGGAGGCGCCCGCCGCGATCTGGTACCCGCCATAGACGATGATGCCGACGACGATGATGCCGCTGAACGTCTCGTTGATCGGCAGCAGGGCGGCCGACAGGCGGAAACTCTTCACCGACAGGCGCCGCAGCCGGTCGATGTTGCCGCCGACGCGGGCCTCCTCATGCGCCTCCATGCCGTAGGCCTTGACGTGCCGGGCGCCCTGGAAGGTCTGGCTCAGGATCGATGAGAAGGATCCCAGCTCCTCCTGCGTCCGCTTCGCCACCCGCCGCAGACGCCGCCCGAGGTTCGCCAGGAACACCCCCGCCCCCGGCAGGATCGCCAGCGCCAGACAGGCGAGCAGCCAGTCCTTCGAGAACATGACCCCGACCAGGACGATCAGCGTCAGCCCATGGCGGATGAAGCCGGCGAAGCATTCCACCACGGCCACGCGCATCTGGTTCACGTCGTTGACCAGCCGGGACATGAGCTGGCCCGACGCGTTCGCCTGGATATAGGCGAGGTCGGCGCGGATCAGGTGGCCGTAGAGCTGGTGCTGGATCCGCGCCACCACGCTCTGCCCGACCGCGTTCATCGTCACCGCGTGCAGATAGCCGGTGGCACCCCGCGTCAGGAACGTCAGGAACACCAGTCCGGCGAAGGGCAGCAGCAGACCCCTGTTGTCGGGCTGGAACACATCGTCCAGCAGCACCTGGAAATAATGGGCGATCAGCCCGTTGGTCCCCGCCTCCAGCGCCGCCATCAGCAGCGCGAAGGCGACCTTGAAGCGGTGCTTGGCGAGGTAGGTGCGCGCGAGACGCCGCAGCAGCGGAAAGCTGCTCCGGTGCGGCTGGTCGGCGGATGTTGATTGCAGGGCCAAGACGCTGGATTTCGGCTGCCGGGACAGTCCGCCTCAATAGCACGGGTCGCCACGGCGCGACATCCGGCAATGGATGCCGGCACCGGCCGAAGGGATCGCGACCGGAACCGCGAGCGGGACCCCGGCGGGAACATTGCGACCGCCGCTCCGGTTTCCATGGAAACACCAACGCAACGGGGACCACCATGCGAAGCGCGTACCGGAACACTGCCGCCGCCCTGGCCACCATGGCCATGCTGGGCGCCTGCGCCCAGGGCCAGGGCCCCAGCAACGAGACGCTTGGCACGGTCGGCGGCGCCGCCGCCGGCGGCATCCTGGGGTCGCAGGTCGGCGGCGGTGCCGGCAATGTTGTCGCCACCGGCGTCGGCGCCGTCCTGGGCGCCCTGGCGGGCCGCGAGATCGCCAAGCGCATGTCCGGCCAGGACCAGGAGCGCGCGGCCACCGCCGAGCGCACCGCCGTCGCCCGCAACGAGGCGATCACCTGGAACAATCCCGAATCCGGCAATCGCGGCACGATCGAGCCGAACCGCACCTACACCAACCAGCAGGGCCGCACCTGCCGCGACTACACGCACACCGTCTATGTCGACGGGCAGCCGGAGAAGGTGAACGGCACCGCCTGCCAGCAGGCGGACGGCACCTGGACGCTGGTCAGCTGACAAGGGGGACGGCCGCCGGCGAAGGCGGCGATTCGACAAAGCGAGGCCGAAGGCCGCGACAGGGAGGACGGCATGGAGATGACGGGGCGACGGGAGCCACGGGCGGTCAAATTGCGCGGAGTCATGCTGGGCGGGGTCATGCTGGCGGCGGCCATCGCCGTCACACCCCTGCCGGCGGCCGCCGATCTGGAAACCGGCCTCGCCGCCTATCAGGCCGGAAACTTCAAGGAGGCCTTCGCCCTGCTGGAGCCCGTCGCGGTGAAGGGCGATCCCCAGGCGCAGTTCCTGCTGGGCCGGATGTACGCCGACGGCCAGGGCGTGCTGCGGGACTACTCCCGCGCCCACACCTGGCTGACCCTGGCGGCCAACCAGGGTAT